>CAZWQS010000145.1:0-7113 GCA_964635925.1 uncultured Terricaulis sp.
GTCCTGGGATTTCGACGGTCAGGAGATTTTCAAGCGCGCCGTGCAAGGCATGGCCCAAGCCAGCGCCGCCGTGATGGCCAAGTGCGGCGTGACGGCCGCCGACATCGACCTCATCGTCCCTCACCAAGCCAATCTGCGCATCATCGAGTCCGTGGTGAACAAGATTGGCGCGCCGATGGACAAAGTGATGCTCACCGTTTCGCGCTATGGAAACATGAGCGCGGCCACCGTGCCGGTGGCGCTGGCCGAAGCGCTGGAAGAAAGCCGCGTGAAGCCCGGATCGCTGATCCTGATGCCCGCCTTCGGCGGCGGGCTCACCGTGTGCGCGCATCTGGTGCGCTGGGGCGAGCGCGTGACCCCGCTCGGCGCAAGCGACGCCGAACTGGCGCCCTGCAAGCAGAGCGCGCTCGACATGGTCAACCGCATCCGCGACCGCAAAGCCGGTGCGGCCGAGCGCTCGAAAGCCGGCTTCACCGCGCCGGCATTCGTGGGCTCCTGAGCCGAAAAAGAAAAAATGTCGGCTCACGGCCGGCCTGCGCGTCCTCGGCATGGCAAGAAGCCAGATCGGAGGATTTTCCATGCGTTACATGTATCTCGTCATCGGCGCCCAGGATTACGGGCCGCCCCCTCAGCGCTTGATGGATGAGATGGCCAAGCTTACCGAAAAGCGCCTGGCCGATGGCTCGATGATCGACAGCGGCGGGCTCCTGCCCACGCCGATGGGCGCGGCGCGTTTCACACTGAAGGGCGGCAAGATCAAGATGACGGACGGGCCGTTCGCCGAAAGCAAAGAGGTCGTCGGCGGCTACGCCATCTTCGAGTTCGCCACGCGCGAGGAGGCGATCGCCTCAGCGATGGAATTCATGGAGCTGCACCGCCTCCACGCCGAAGGCTGGGAAGGCACGTGCGAGATGCGCCCTATGTTTGGCATGGAGGCGGGCGGCGCCGAACCGCCTTGCGTGCAAAGCGCGACGGGCTAGCGGCTCACTTCCTTCAGCGCCGCGCGGATGAGCTCCGGCGCGGGGGCGTCGCCGTCGAATTGCTTGGCGGCGCTCGCCACCGCGCGCGCGGCGCTGGATTGATCGATGCCGAGATTGACCAGCGCCGACACCGCCTCCGCGCGCGCGCCGCTGGATGTGTTGGCCGCGATCGGCGCGCTCGCGCGCGCGCCGCCGCCGAGCGAGATAAACCCTTTCGGCCCCTGCTTGGCGGCGAGTTCTGTCGCCAACCGCGCCGCGAGCTTCGGGCCCACGCCGTTGGCGCGCGCGAACGCGGCTTTATCTTGCAGCGCAATCGCATCGACCAAAACTTGCGGCGGCATCGCATCGAGAATGCCGAGCGCAACCTTGGCGCCGACGCCGGGGATGGTCTGCAAATGCGCGAACCAGGCGCGCTCTTCCTCGCTCTCAAATCCGAACAGCCGGATCGCATCCTCGCGCACATGCGTTTCGATAAAGAGCCGCGCCGGCGATCCGATGCTCAGCCGCCCCAACGTGCGCCCGCTCGCGGCCACGACATAGCCCACGCCGCCGACCTCGATCAGCGCCTGCTCCTCGCCCACCGCGGCCACTGTGCCGTTCAACGATCCGATCATATCTCGCTCCGCGCTCCCTCGTGGCGGGATTCGCGCAGCGGCGAAACGAGGCGGGCGCGCCATTTGATTTTGCGGCGAAAATGGGCAAGCTCCCCACAGGGATGGGGGATAAAGACGTGAGCTATAGGGCTTTTCTAAGCTACAGCCGCGCCGACGACCGCGCCGCCAATGCGCTGCACCGCGCGCTCGACACCTATCGCACGCCGCGCGCGCTTGTGGGCGATGCGGGCGCCTTCGGGCCGATTCCAGCGCGCTTGCATCCGATCTTCCGCGACCGCACGGACATGTCCGGCGGCGGCGCGCTCTCCGAGAAAATCGAAAGCGCCCTGAGCCAAAGCGATGCGCTTGTGGTGCTTTGCAGCCCCGCCGCGGCCGCGAGCGCCTGGGTGAACCAGGAGATCGAGAATTTCATCGCGCTGGGCCGCGCCGACCACATCTTCCCCGTGATCCTGACGGGCGAGCCCGAATGCGGCGGCGAACACGAATGCTTTCCCCCCGCCCTGCGCGGACGCGGCCTGTTGGCGGCGGATCTGCGCGACATCAAAGGCGACAATGGGCGGCGCATCGGCGACGGGCGCGAGATCGGGCGCCTCAAACTGATCGCGGGCCTGCTTGGCGTCCCGCTGGATCGCTTGATCCAACGCGAACGGCGTCGCCAGCGCACAGCCTTCATGGCCATGAGCAGCGCGGCCGCGCTGTTCGCCATCGTCGCCATCGCCGCGCTTTGGCAAACCTTCGCGGCGCAGCGCGCCGCCGCCGGCGTGCTCGCCGAGCAATCCGCGCGCGAAATTCAGGACGGCAACCTGCCCCGCGCGTTCGCGCTGGCCGCCGACGGCGTCCGCGATTACCCGCTCAACCGCCAGCTCTTTCTGGCGCAATTGCGCTGGATCGCGTTCGCCACGCGCGGCAGCCAGATCATCCACAATGGCGGCGCCCCGATTGTCGATGCGGCGCTCTCGCCCGATCAAACCATCGCCGCCAGCATCGCCGGCGACGACCTGACAGTCACCGAACTGACGCGCAACCTCACCTGGCGCGAGGCGGGCCCGGAGGGCATGCAGCTCGAGGCGGTGGCGCTGGGGCGCGAGATCGTCGCCCTCGGCGCCTCAAGACTGGATGAGGAGCAACAACCCATCGATGGCCGCGTGCAGATACGCCGGCTGAGCGATCGCGCCATCATCGCCGATTTCAGCGCCAACATGCTCGCGATGACGACGAACGAGGACGGCGCCGATGAAATCATGCCGATCGGCCTTTCCCCGCATAGCCTCGCCGTCAGCGCCGATGGGGCGCTTCTGGCGGTGTGCGGGCCGACAAGCCTTGCTGTATATTCGGTCGCGACGCAGCGTGAGCTCTGGCGCGGGCCGATCGATCCCATCTTCCCGGACCTCGCCATGTTCGCCTGCCGCTTCAGCGACGACGGCAAATATCTGGCGCACGCCGTTCTGGACACCATCTCCATCTATGACGCCGCCAGCGGCGCGCTCCTGACGCGCGCCAGCGAGCAAGGCGCGCCAGACGATGTCGATGGCCCGCTCTACAACAATATCCGCCATTATACCGGCAGCGACGCTGGGCACGACTTTCGCGAACTGCCCGATGCGTTCCCGCTCTGCGGAGGCGATCCGGATTTGCCCGCCTTCATCGCCGCCGTGCAATCGGATGGCTTCGAACGCGCCAGCACCGGCGATCTCGGCGGCGCGCGCGCGTTCATTTCGCCCTACCGGTTTATCGCTGTTCAAAGCAACGCCGCGTTCGCCGCGCGCTGCGCGGGCCCAACCGACGACGCGGCGGGTGAAGATGTCGAATACGGCTCCGTCACCAACGCAAGCGCGGCCTATACCGTCGCGATCGAAACGCCGACGCAATTAGCGGTGCGCAATGCGCGCGGCGCTATCGTTTCGCGCTTGAACACGCGCGGGGATGTCGCCCATGCCGCGTTGGCGGCGGACGGCGTGCTGTTGTTCGCCTCCACCAGTGAAGGCTCGGAATTGTGGGATGCGCGCCGGGGCCTGCTGATCACCCGCATTCCGGGCATCGCCTGCTATGAATATTGCAGCGCCATCGGCCCGTTCGGCGACGGGATCGTGAGCCTCACGCTCTCCGGCAATGGCGGCTCCTCCACGTTCGATTTTGCCGCGCCGGAATTCGATCAGGATATCGACACGCTGATTGAGGCGCTCTGCCCGCGCCTGTTCGGCGCCGCGCTCACGCAAGAGCGCCCGCGCGCCTGCCGCCGCTAAAGTTAGGCGCCGGCGCGCCGGCGGAAGCCGCCATGGGCGGCGTGGCAGAGCGCAACGCCCAGCGCATCGGCGGCGTCGGCGCTCACGTCGCCGGCCGTCGGCAACAGGCGGCGCACCATGAACGCGATCTGCGTTTTATCCGCCGCGCCAGAACCCACGACCGCTTTCTTGATCGTCGTCGGCGCGTATTCGCCCACTGCGAGCCCGCTCCGCGCCGCCGCCGCGAGCGCCACCCCGCGCGCCTGGCCCAGCGCCAATGCCGCGCGCGCGTTGGAGTTCACGAACGTTTCCTCCACGGCCGCTTCATGCGGTTGGTATTGCGCAATCACCGCGCACAAGCCTTCAAACAAATCATGCAGGCGTGAGGCGAGTTGTTGTTGTTGCGCCGGCTTGATGATTCCGTGCGCCACGTGCGAAAGGCGCGCGCCTTCGCTCAGCACCAGCCCCCAACCGCAACGGTTGAGGCCAGGGTCCACGCCCAGGATCAGGATCGCGCTCATGGCCGCCTTGCGCTTCTAACAACGAGTCGTCTCAGGGCTTGCGCGCAATCCCTTGCCAAAGCGCTAACCGCCCCCCAGCATGGGCATGAAATTCGGTTGGGGACCTCTTCGCATGACACGTTTCGCCGCGCTTGCCGCCATCCTGTTTTGCGCCCTGGCCGCGCCCGCCATGGCGCAATCGCCGAGCGACGCCGAGCGCGCGCAAGCGCTGGAGATCTATCGCCATGTTGTGGCGCTCGACACGTCAGTCGAAGGCAAACAGAACCCGGCGATGGCCGCCTATCTGGCCGAGCGCTTCCGCGCCGGCGGCTTCGCGGCGGAAGACGTGCACGTGCTGCCGCTGGGCGATACGGCGGGCCTCCTCGTGCGCTATCGCGGCGACGGCTCGGGCGGGCGGCCCATCCTGTTGCTGGCGCACATGGATGTCGTGCCCGCCCACCGCGCCGATTGGGAGCGCGATCCCTTCGCGCTGGTAGAGGAGAACGGCTTTTTCTTCGGGCGCGGCTCGCTCGACAACAAGGCCGGCCTTGTGCACATCGCCGCGACCTTCCTTGCGCTGCGGGCGGAAGGCTTCACGCCCACGCGCGATCTCATCCTCTGGTTCTCGGGCGATGAAGAAACCACCGGCGCCACCACCACAGCGCTGCTGAACGATCACCGCGCTTTGATCGGCGACGCCGAGTTCGCGCTGAACTCGGACGCCGGCGGCGGCGGCTTGAATGCGGAAGGCGCCCCCACGCGCTATGGCCTGCAAACCGCGGAAAAAACCTACGCCAGCTTCACCTTCACCGCGCGCAATCCGGGCGGGCACTCATCGGCCCCGCGCGCGGACAACGCGATCTATGCGCTCGCAGACGCGCTGACGCGCCTACGCGCTTTCCAATTCCCCGTGATGTGGAACGACACCACGCGCGAAAGCCTGCGCGCCAGCGCCGGCGCGGCGCCCGGCCCGTTGGGCGAGGCGATGCGCCGCTTCGCCGCCAACCCAAACGATCGGCGCGCGCAGCAAACGCTGACGCAAAACGCCGGCCTCTCGACCATCTTGCGCACCACGTGCGTGGCCACCATGCTGGAGGGCGGGCATGCCGAAAACGCGTTGCCGCAAAGCGCGGTCGCCACCGTGAATTGCCGCATCTTCCCCGGCGTGCCGGTCGCGGAGGTGCAGGCGGAATTGCAATCGATCGCCGGCGCGGGCGTCGCGGTGGCCCAGCACGGCGCCTCAAACGCAAGCGACGCCTCGCCGTTGCGGGATGACGTGGTGCAGGCGCTGACGCGCGCTGTGCACGCGCATGCGCCGGGCGCGCCGATCACGCCGTTCATGTCCGCCGGCGCCACCGACGGGCTTTATTTCCGCGCGGCGGGCATTCCCACCTACGGCGTCGGCGCGATTTTCATCCGCGAAAGCGACGGCTTCGCGCACGGCTTGAACGAGCGCGTGCCTGTGCGGAGCTTCTACAACGGCCTCACGCACTGGCGCGTGCTGCTGACGGAAATCGCCGGTCGCGAGCGCAGCGGCTCCTAAGCGCTCGCCGCTTCCTGGCCGTGGCAATATTTGTATTTCTTGCCAGAGCCGCACGGGCACGGCGCGTTGCGCGAAACCTTGCCCCAGGTGCTGGGATTGTGGCGATCGAACCCATCGGGCGCGAGCGGATGGGCGTTCGGATCGGCCGCGCCCAGCGCTTCGTTCTCGCCCGTATCCGGGTTCTGGTGGATTTCGTACGTCCGCACCGGGGCCTGCGGCGGGCGCGCGGCTTCTTCCACCTGCCCGATCTGCAGCAGCAGCAACATGCGCGTCACCGTCGTGCGCAGGTCCAGCAGCATGCGCTCAAACAGCGTGAACGCCTCGGTCTTGAACTCGTTCAGCGGATCGCGCTGCGCGTAGCCGCGCAAATGGATCACTGAGCGCAGATGATCGAGCAAGCTCAAATGTTCGCGCCAGCGCATGTCGACGACAGAGAGCAGCACCTGCTTCTCGACCGCGCGCAAGCGTTCGGGGCCGAGCATGGCCGCCTTCTGCGCATAAGCTTGATCCACTTCGCGCGTCAGGCGCTCGATGATTTCGGCTTGCGCAATGCCTTCCTCGGCCGCCCAGCGATCGAACGGAATATCGAGCCCGAAGATTTCCTTCGCCTCGATCGTCATTTCCGGCACGTCCCATTGTTCGGGATACGCCTTCTCCGGCATGTGACGCCAGACCAGCTTATCGACTACGTCGTGGCGCATGTCCTTCACGATCGGGGCGACATCGGCGGTGCGCATGAATTCGATGCGCTGCTCGAAGATCGCCTTGCGCTGGTCGTTGATGACGTCGTCGTATTTCAGCAGGTTTTTGCGAATCTCGAAATTGCGCTGCTCGACGCGGCGCTGGCTGGTTTCGAGCGCCTTGTTCATCCAGGGGTGAACGATGGCCTCGCCATCCTTGATGCCAAGGCCGCGCATGATGGCGTCCAGACGCTCGGCCGCGAAGATGCGCAGCAGATCGTCCTCAAGGCAGATATAGAATTTTGAACGGCCCGGATCGCCCTGGCGCCCGGTGCGGCCGCGCAATTGGTTGTCGATGCGGCGGCTTTCGTGGCGCTCGGTGCCCAGCACATAGAGGCCGCCGGATTCCAGCGCGACCTTCTTCTTGCTTTCCACATCCACCGTGATCTGGCGCTTCAGCGCCGCGATCTGATCGGGCGTTTCATCGCCCTTGAGCGCGGCCTTCAAGCGCATATCGATGTTGCCGCCGAGCTGAATGTCGGTGCCGCGGCCGGCCATGTTGGTGGCGATCGTC
>CAZWQS010000146.1:0-7089 GCA_964635925.1 uncultured Terricaulis sp.
CCGCTTCGCGCGGCGGCGCGTTCGGCGCCGCTTCCGCCGGCGGCGGGGCGAGCGACATCGGCTGCGCGCCCGCGTTCGGCGCGGCCATCAAGGCCGCGACCGTGATCGCCAGGGGGGAATTGCGCAGAGCCTTCATCGGATCGCCGCGGAGTCTCCTGTGCGTGCGTTAAGCGCGCGTTAGCCGCCGCCGGCGCGCGCGCGCTGCAACAGCTCCTGCCCGCCAGTCGGCGGGCGGGCGCGGTCGGCCAGCATGGTGGTGAGCTGACGGGCGCGTTCGGCGTCCATGCGCCCCATCACTTCGGCCAAATTGGCCTGGCGCATGCGGCTGGCGACCTGCACCAGCACGTCATCCTCCAAGCCGTTGAACACCTCCGCCGCATCCTTGGCGCGCATGCGCTGATAGACATCCACCAGGCTGGCCAACCGCTGCTCCTGCGCTTCATCCAAGCGGCCGAGCAGATCGTTCACGTTGGCTTCGAGCTGGCGCAGCTCAGCAAGGCGTTCGTCCAGGCGCCGTTCGGCGGCGGCCATCAATTCGTCCTGCGTGTCGTAGCTTTCCGCGCGCTGATCGAGCGCCTCGCGGCGCGCGGAGAGCGCCTGCAACACCTGCACCTCCGCCTGACTCAAGCCGGCCATTTCCGCCAACGAAGGCGCGGCGGCGCATTGCTGCGCTGCTTGCGCCGATGCGGCAGGCGCGGCGGCTTCGGCGCCGTGGCTGGCGTCAGCCGCCTGTGCGGCGGGCGCGGCGGCGTTGGCGTCGGCCACGTCGGCGGCCATGGCGACCGCCTTGAGGCCCAGCAGCGCGCCCACGGTCACCATCGCGGCAGGCATCAGCCGCACGGCGGCGGCGGTTTTGTTGGGGCGCTTTTGCGCCATCAGATCCTCCCGCGCATCTGCGCCACGTCGGCGCTGGAGCGAATGCGGCCCGCGCCGAGGCCCAGCCGATCCGCGGTGGCGCGCGCATCATTGATGCGCTGCTGCAGATCGCGCCCGGCTTCCTGCGCCGTCACGCGCATCGCGCGCACGGCGGCTTCCGCTTGCGCGGTGGCTTGCGCCAATTCGGCGGCGGCGGCGCGCACGCCGTCCTGCCCGTTGCGCAACGCGGCCAGCTTGCGATCCAGGCGCCAGAAATAGAACAGGCACGCGGCGAGCATCGCCGCCAGCACAAGTTCAAGGGTCAACGTGATCGGGCTCATGCGCCGCCTCCAAGTTTCATGACGGCCTTTTGCGTGGCCTTTGAGATGGGCTCTTCGACCCGCACGGCGAGTGCGGCGCCCATGCGCCCCACCCGTCCTTGCGACAGCGCCACCGCGCCGCACTTTAGCGACACCGGCGATTCCGGGGCGCTATCCAGCATCAAAGTGTCGCCGACCTTGAGATCGAGCACGCGCCGCAGCGGCACGCGCGTTTCATCCAACACAGCGCGCACCTCAAGCTTGGTGGCCCACAATTCGCTGGCGAGGTGGTCTTCCCAGATATTGTCGCGACCGAACTTCTCGCCCATGAATTGCTGCAGCAGCATTTTGCGGATGGGCTCGAGCGTGGCGTAAGGCAGCAAAAGCTCCAGCTTGCCGCCGCGATCTTCCATATCGATGCGTAGTTTCACCACGATCGCCGCATTCGGCGGGCGCGCGATAGCGGCGAAGCGCGGATTGGTTTCGATACGGTCGAGCGAGAAATCGACGGCGGTGAGCGGGGCGAACGCCGCGCGCAAATCGTTCAACACCACCTCGATCATGCGCGTGACCAGCATGCGCTCGATCGTGGTGTAAGGGCGCCCTTCCACGCGCGTGGAAATGCCCCCGCGCCGCCCGCCGAGCAGCACATCCACCACCGAATAGATCAGGTTGGAATCGACGGTGGCGAGGCCAAAATTATCGAGCTGTTCGGCGCGGAACACGGCGATGATCGCCGGTAGCGGAATCGAATTGAGATAATCACCGAAACGGATCGAGGTGATCTGATCGAGACTGACCTCGACGTTGTCGGACGTGAAATTCCGTAGGCTCGTCGTCATCAGCCGCACCACGCGGTCGAAGACGATTTCGAGCATCGGCAGGCGCTCGTAAGACACAAGCGCCGAATTGATAATTGCGCGCACGCCGGTGCGCCCCGAACTATCCTCCTCGCCCAAGCCGAAGCCCAGCAGCGAGTCGATCTCGTCCTGATTGAGAATGCGCTCGGAGGCCGCATCCGGCTCGGGCTGTTCCCAATTTTCGGGGGCGGCCTCGGCCGCGTCGCCGCTCATTATTGCACCAGCATTTCTTCGATCAGCACCGCATTGATCTGCGCGGGCGCGATCACGAGGTTCACACGGCGCAGCAATTCAAGCCGCAGCCGGTAAGCGCCGGCCGAGCCGGCGAGATCGTCGGTGCGCAATTCGCGCAGGAAGCCGTTGAACTGATCGCTGACGCGCGGCACGTGCTCGGTCAGCGCCGTCACCGCCGCGTCGTCGGGCGCTTCGAGCGTGAGCTTCAGCTTCAAATAGGCGGGGCGCCCGTCGGGGCCGACGATGTTCACGAGCATTTCCGGCAGCGCAACGAACGTCACGCCTTCGCCGTGGGTGATGGTGGTGCCGTTGGGGCCCGGCAGGGGCTCGCCCGCGGGCGCTTCGCCGTGGCCGCCTTTGGCTTTGCCGTGGCCGGCGTTGGCTTCAGCATGCTGCTCGGCTTCGCCGCCGCCCTTGCCCAGCAACAGGAACGCCGCGCCCCCGCCCGCGCCCAACACAAGAATGGCCGGCAGGATGATGAAGAGCACGAGCTTCTTGCCCGACATCTTCTTCTTGCCAGCCGCGGCTTCGCCCTCAGCGCCTTCGCCTTCGGGCGCCGGCGTCGCCTCGCCCTCCGGCGCCGCGTCGTCCTTCTTCTTCTTTCCAAACATGACGGAATCGCTCGCGCTCTACCCCGCTCCTTCGTGCGCAAAACGTGGTTAAGGATTGGTGGAGACTGGGCAAAACTTGCCGGTGAGCCCGGCAGAGTCCGCCCCTCTCTTCACCATGTTCGCGAGCGCCAGGCGCCATAAAACAAGCACTTAGCGCTTGGCCCGGCGCTTGCAGGGTTAATGGCGATGGATAACAGCCTCCTCCTCGGCCTGCAGACGCAACGCGTGCTGCAACGGCGCATAGATGTGACGGCGAACAATCTCGCCAACGTCGCCACCGCCGGCTTCAAGGCCGACGCGCTGGTGCTGGACGAAGCCGACAACACCGCCGCCCACGCCGACGCCGATCCGCGCAACATCCGCTTCGTGCGCGACATCACGCTGATGCGCGACATGCGCCAAGGGCCGATCGCGATGACGGGCAATCCACTCGATGTCGCCATCGAAGGCGACGGCTTTTTCATGGTTGAAGGCCCGAACGGGCCGCTGTTTACGCGCGATGGCGCGTTTACGCTTACGGGGGATGGACGGCTTGTGACCGGCGACGGCCGCAGCGTTCTGAACTCGGGGGGAGCGCCGATCGTGTTCGATCCGCAGGGCGAGAGCCCGGTGATCGGGCGCGACGGCGCTATTCGTGTGGCCGGGGTCGAAGCCGGCCGCATCGGTGTGGCGAGTTTTGCCGCGCCAGGCGCGCTCTCGAAGGTCGGGGACAACCTTTGGGACGCGCAAGGTCAAGCGCAGGGCGCGTTCGAGGGAGTGGTGCTGCAAGGCGCGCTCGAAGGCTCGAACGTGCGCCCTGTGGTCGAGCTCACAAGGCTCATCGAAATATCGCGTGCTTACCAATCGGCCGCCAAGATTGTTTCTGGCGCGGACGAATTGCGTAAGAGCGCGATCGAGCGGCTCGGCCGCTAACAAGGAAGAGTAGTCCCACATGCGCGCATTATCGATCGCAGCTTCGGGCATGCAGGCCCAGCAAACCAACGTCGATGTCATTTCGCACAACATCGCGAACATGAACACGACCGGCTACAAGCGCCAGCGAGCCGAGTTTCAGGACATGCTCTATCAGAACATGGAGCGCCCGGGCTCGACCTCGGCGGCGTCGGGCGCGATCCTGCCGCTCGGCATCCAGATCGGCGTCGGCGTGCAGACCGACGCGGTGGGCCGCTTGACCGAGCAAGGCGGCATCTCCAGCACCGGCAACGGCTACGACCTCGCCATCAGCGGGCGCGGCTATCTGCAAGTGACGCTGCCTTCCGGCCAAACCGCCTACACGCGCGCGGGCAATCTAGCGATCAACGCCGATGGCGAGATGGTGACGGCGGACGGCTACCCCGTCGAGCCTTCGATCACCATCCCGCAAGACGCCACCGCCCTCCAGATCACGCGCGACGGGATCGTCGAGGTGGTGATGAGCGGACAGACCGATCCGCAACAGATCGGCCAGATGGAGCTCGCCACCTTCATCAATCCGGCGGGCCTGGAAGCGATCGGCGACAATCTGTTTCTGGAAACGCCAGCCTCCGGTTCGCCCAATACGGCCACGCCCGGCTCGCCCGGCTTCGGCACCTTGATGCAAGGCTATCTCGAACTTTCCAACGTCAACGCGGTGGAGGAAATTTCGTCGCTGATCGTGGCGCAGCGCGCCTACGAGATGAACGCGCGCGTCATCACCGCCGCTGACGAAATGCTCCAAGCCACCACGCAATTGCGTTGAGGGAGCTTTCGCCATGATGCGCCTCACCTCTCTCGCCGCCGCCCTCTGGTTCACGCTCTGCGCGGGGCTTGCGCTGGCCGATCCCGTCACGCTGCGCGCGCGCGTGGAGGCGAGCGGCCCGGCCGTAACTTTGGGCGATGTGTTCGACGGCGCGGGTGCGGTTTCGGGGCGCGCGATTTCGCCGGCGCCGCCGCCGGGACAAGTTTCAACCCTCTCGATCCCCGTGCTCGCCGCCGCGGCGTCCGCCGCGGGGCTGCAATGGACGCCGCCCGCGGGCTTGACCGAGGTGCGCGTGGTGCGCCCGGGCGGCATGCGCGCCACCTTGCCCGCTTCCTCAAGCGGGGCGCGCAGCTTGAGCGATGCGGCGGTGCGGCGCGGGGAAGCCGTGTCCGTCGTGTTTCTTTCCGCCGGCGTCCAGCTTTCGATGCGCGCGCGCGCCCTGGAAGACGCGGCCGTGGGCCAAAACGTGCGCCTGCAGAACACCTCATCTGACCGCACCATCGACGCCATCGTCACAGCGCCCGGCATGGCGCGCGCGGTGAGCCCATGAACAGGGAGTCCCACATGCGCACGCTTGCTCTTCTCGCGCTCTCGGTCAGCGCGGCCGGATGCGCCAGCATCAGCCCCGACACCATGGCGCAAGACGCGCTCGCCGCGCCGGGCGTGGCGTATGACGCCGCGCGCCGGGCGATGGGGCCGCCGCATTTCACGCCGGTGTCGAACCCCGCGTCGCTCACAGGCGGCCAACAGCAAAGCGTGCCGCAGCCGCATTTTCCGGACGCCTCCGCGCGCGCGCCCTCCTCGCTGTGGCAAGCGGGCTCGCGCAGTTTTTTCAACGATCAGCGAGCCAGCCGCATCGGCGATATCCTCACCGTCGACATCGAGATCGACGACAAAGCCGAGCTCTCCAATTCGTCCGACCGCCAGCGCGAGAGCACGACGAACATGGGGCTCTCCAATTTCTTCGGCCTGGAGCAATCGCTGGGGCAAGTGTTCAACAACGCGTTCGATCCGCAAAACATGATCGGCGCGCAGGCCGACAGCGAACATCGCGGCTCAGGCGCGATCAATCGCGAAGAGAAGATCGAACTGGTGGTCGCAGCCGTGATCGTGGACCGCTTGCCCAACGGCAATCTGGTGATCGCGGGCCGCCAGGAGGTGCGCATCAACGGCGAATTGCGCGAACTCACCGTGAGCGGCATCATCCGCCCCGAAGACGTGACCGCCGACAACCGCATCAACCACACGCAAATCGCCGAAGCCCGCATCGCCTATGGCGGCCGCGGCTCGATCAGCACCGTGCAACGCCCGCAATGGGGGCAGCGGATTGGGGACGCGATCGCGCCTTGGTGATGGGGCGAGTAGCGAGTAGCGAATAGCGAAAAGCGAATAGCGAATAGGCGCGCGGAAGCGTTGTGCGAATAGGATGCCCTATTCGCTACTCACCATTCCCTATTCGCTCCAACAAAAGGAGCCGGGGCGCGTGCGGCGCGCCGAGGGTAGTGCCTAGTTGCGATGCTTCCGCACCGCTGCGCGTGACACGCGCCCCGTGCAATCGGTTTCCATCGGCTCGGCACAAAGAGGTGTTTCACTCTTCTGGCGCGATCGCCGGCGGCGTCCTGGTTCGCTGCGTTCACAGCGATCCCATGTCTCCTCCCGCGCTTTTCATCATGCGGGCTTCGCGCTTTCCGCGCCCGAGCTGAGTCACGGCGGAGTTCGCGCCTCCGCCGTCACATCCCGGTCCCTGACTTCAGCGCCGCGACAACGCCGCTTCTCAGGACCAAACGGAAAGAGCTTCACGCTCGATTGCGGCGCGCCCGCGTTGGAAGAACGGATCCAAATGCTCCATGCGGACGCGATGGACGCATCATACGCGCGGTTTGGGGGTGTGGGATAAGTTTGCGCGCGATTGCGGTGTGGGGCTTGGTTTTCAAGAGAATTGCGCGCTCGTGCTGTAGGATAGTTTCACGCTTCCCCGCCGAGAGCCCCGCGCAAGCGGGCCGAGAACGGGGACCCAGAGCAACACGCACAGCGCTCGGCTCTAGGTCCCTGATCGCACCCCGGCTTTCGCCGGGGCTGCGTCAGGGAAGCGCGAGGCCTGCCGCGGATTGAGCTTCAATTTGTGGGCCAGCCGCCGAACGTGAAGCCGATCAAGGCGGATAGCGGCCCCAACGCGCAAAATCCAACGAAGGCAAGGAAGCGGTTGCGCGCCGCTGAATTTTTCCAGACACCGAAGGGGCCGTTGCGTTTTTGCTCCTCGATCATGACCCGCTTGAGATCAAAAACAAAGATGCACGCCAACGCGCCGACAACGCCAACGGCAAAAAGCGCGAGGGCCGCAAATCCAATTGCGTTCATGCCCTCCAATCCAGTTTCCTGCATCAATTCACCCGCCGCTCCTTGCCCGCCCAGAACGGCTCGCGCAGTTCGCGGCGGAGGATTTTGCCGGACGGGTTGCGCGGCAGCGGGTCGGCGCGGAAGTCCACGCTCTT
>CAZWQS010000147.1:0-7086 GCA_964635925.1 uncultured Terricaulis sp.
TGCCCACGCCGATGGCGGCGCCGAGCATGCCGAGGCAGGCGAGGCCCGCACCGATATAAGCTGCAGCAGTAGCGTCCATAATTTAGTCTCCCCTCTGGGTTGGGTTTCAGCCGGGCTCTAGTGCCCGGGGTGAAGCGCGTCGTTGAGATAAATGCAGGTGAGGATCGCGAACACGTAGGCTTGCAGGAACGCGACCAGGAATTCGAGGCCGTAAAGCGCCACGGTCATCGCCAGCGGCAGCGCCGAGCCGACCAAGCCGAGAAAACCGAGGCTCGCCAGCGCCGGCACGAAACCGGCAAACACTTTCAGCAGAATGTGGCCCGCCAGAATGTTCGCCCAAAGACGAACCGCGTGGCTGAGCGGACGGCTGAAGAACGAGATCACTTCGATGAAAACAACGAAGGGCAGGATGTAGCCGGGCACGCCCGATGGCGCGAACAGCTTGAAGAATTTCAGCCCGTTCTTGGCGAAGCCGACGATGATGACGGTGAAGAACACCAGAAGCGCCAGCGCCGCGGTGACCACGATCTGGCTGGTGGGCGTGAAGATGTGATGCACCGGGCCGAAGCCGGGGAACATGCCCAGCATGTTCGACATGAACACGAACAGGAACAGCGTGAACACGAAAGGCAGGAATTTCCGCACGCCTTCTTCGCCGGCGCCGTCTCGCAGCATGCCGTGGATGAAATCGTGTGCGCCTTCGGCCACCACTTGGGCGCGGCCGGGGATCAGCGCCGCCGGCTTCATCGCCCAGTGGAAGAACCACGCGGCAAGCCCCGCGCCCGCCACCATGGCGAGGCTCGCATTGGTGAAGCTGGCGTCCCAGCCATTGATGTCGAACGACACCAGGGGCTCGATATGAAACTGATGGATCGGGTCGTTCGCCACGGGCCGCTCTAATCCTCTTCGTCGTCCGGTACGGACGGCGCATTGGGATCGACCGGGTTGGCCTGGGAATAGGTGCGCGCCACGCGCACCACGTTCACCACGCCCGCCACGAAGCCCAGTCCGACGCCGATGATGAGCCCCCACGGTTGGGAGTTCAGGAAAGTATCAGCCCCGTACCCGAGCAACCCGCCGACAATAATCGCCGCGCCGAACTCCCCGCCAAACCGAAGCGCCAGCGCAGCCGGGCTTTGGGGCGGAGCGGAGTTCTGAGGGCCATTTCCGCGCGCCGCGTCAACGCGGCGGCGTAGGTCGGAAAGGGCGTCCTCCGGCGGTTTTTTGTCAGCCATTGAACGGTCGATGCACTCCAAGGGGCGACTCGTCATGAGCCCCCCTTTTTGCGCGCGCGGAAACTAGCAGCGCGCGGCCCAAGGTCAAGAAATGCCGCCTGCGACAAAAGGAGTGCCGGCGCGTGGGCGAAAACGCCGCAAAATCAGATCGTTCCGGGCGCCAAAATAGGAGGGTGCGCGTCCTGGCGGGGTGGGCTTCACAACGAGCCGCGATTGATCTCGTACCAGAGCCCGTAAATGAGGCCGATAATCACCAGCCCGGCAACGCCGACAACGATCAGGCCGGGCATGCGGTCCTTCAGCGTATAGACTGGCTTTTCAGAGGCAGGGCGCACGCCGGCGTCGATCAGGCCGTGATAGCGGCCCTCCATCATGCGCCAGGCAGTGAACGCCAAGAACGCGCCCAGCCCCGCAAACGCCGGCAACGCCAGGCTGAATAGGAACGCCGCGGGCCCAACCGCCCGCGCGTAAATCAGCAGGAACGGCGCGATCTCGTCCTCGTTCAGCGAAAGATTGGGCGAGGCCGCCCAGAACAGCACGCCGAACAAAAGCCCGCCCGCCGCGCCGATCCCAGCGCCCAGCAGCAGCACTTTGCCAAGCCCGCCTTCGCGCCGCTTGCCCCATTCGTAGAGGAAATTCTGTGCTTGTTTTGGGTTCATAGCGCGCCCGCGCCGGCCATCGCGATCAGCGTGATGATAAAGCCCGCGATCACCACAAAGGCCACGCCTACGGCGATCGCCGGAGCGCGATCGCTGAGCTGCATCACTGGTTTTTGCTCCGGCGGTTTCGCGCCTTGCTTCAGCATCGCCTGATACATGCGCTCTTGCTGCACGAAGATGCGGTCCGCGCCCATCCAGCCGATAAAGCCAAACGCGGGCGCCGCCAGCAACAGCATGCGCCAATGTTCGCTGAGCGCGCCGAGGATTTGCCCGCTCACGTCGTTGCTCGCCACGCTCGCGGGCGCGCCGGGCGACATGATCAGCGTAAACAGCACTCCGCCCAGCACGCCGATGATCAGCCCGCGCAAGCCAATCGCCGCGCGCCCTGGTTTGCGCCGGCGCGACCATGCCCAAAGGAAAAGGTCGCGCTGGCGCGGGTTCATTTGAGCCCTGCGCGTTCGCCGTACATATAGGCCGCATCCGAGAGCGGGCCGATGCGCTGGATCATCTGCGTGGCGTGCGCGCTCGCGGCCGTGCCGTCGCGCACGCGCCCGGCGATGCCTTGCAGGATGCAGGCGAGGCGGAAGGCGTTGTAAGCGAAATACCAATCGAGCGAAGCGATCCCGTCGCGCCCGGTTTGCGCGCAATAGAGCGCCACGGTTTCCTCAAGCGAGGGAATGCCGAGTTCTTTCAGATCAAGCCCGCCAAGCCCGGCGCGCCCGTCGCTCGGCATCGCCCAACTCATCAGATAATAGGTGAAATCGCCCAGCGGATCGCCCAGCGTTGAAAGCTCCCAATCCAGCACCGCGATCACGCGCGGCTCGCTGGCGTGCAGGATGAGATTATCGAGCCGATAATCGCCGTGTACGATGGAGGTGCGCTCGCCCGGCGGGATGGTCTGCGGCAGCCAGTCGATCAGCTTGTCCATCTTGGGCCGCTTGTCGGTTTCGCTGAGTCGATATTGCTTGCTCCAGCGATCGATCTGGCGCGCGAAATAATTGCCGGGCTTGCCGTAATCGGAGAGGCCGATCTTCTCGTGATCGGTCGTGTGCAGTTTCGCAAGAGTGGCGATCTTATTTTCATACACCGCGCGCCGCTCAGGCTTGGGCAGATCCTTCAGCGCGCCGTCCCACAAGACGCGCCCTTCCACCATGTCCATCACGTAAAACATCGAACCCAGCACGCTGTCGTCCGTGCAAAGGGCGTAGGGGCGCGCCACCGGGAAGCCGGTGGGATAAAGCGCCGAGATCACTTTGAATTCGCGATCCACCGCATGCGCGGAGGGCAAGAGCTTGCCGCCCGGCTTCTTGCGCAGCACGTATTTCCTGCCCGGCGTGACGAGCTGATAGGTCGGGTTCGATTGCCCGCCCTTGAATTGGTTGATGGTCAGCGGGCCGCCATAGCCTTCGACATTCGCCTCCATCCAGGCCGTCAGCGCGGCCTCGTCCAGCTTGTGACGGTCTTCAACGGGCTTCACACCCTTGAATTGTTCGTGGAGGTCATTGGTCATATCATATCCAGGCGCCGCTGATCAGGGCGTCATAGGCCTGGATCACCAGGTATCGGTCAAGCTCTGCAACGGGCTCGCCCAGGTCGCGGCGCGGCATCGGCGCCATTTCCAGGACATTCAGGATCAGTTCTCGCCCCTCCACGACGAAGCGGGGATGCAGGCGCGAAGGCAGCGCGATCGCCGCCGGCAATTGCAGCGGCGCGACCAGAAGGCCGCGTGTTTCGTCAAGCAAATCGCTTTGTAGAACGACAAGATAAGGCGAGCTTCGTTGGCTTGACGCGTATGGGTTGCGAAACGCCCTGAATTGCCGGCTCACCACGGCTTGATATCAGCGTTCCAGAAGCCGTTCGCATCGACCCACGCATTGTATTGCTGAACCACCGGCGCCCATTTTTTTTTGGCGGCCGCCTCGGCCGTTCGACGTTCCGCGGCCGTATAGAAGCTGCGGAGCACGTCTAAACGCGCGAGATCGCCGAGCGCGCCGAGATCAACGCCCGCAGCGCGCGCGCGCGCTTCCAGAGTGGTTTCGTCTGGCACAATCGGGGCGGCGTCATCGGCCATACCCTCAATATAGCACGGGCCCGCCGCCGCGTCAGCCCAGAGCCCGCCAGCCAATGTCTCTGCGGCAGAAGCCGCCCGGCCAGTTAATCTGATCTACGGCGGCATAAGCGCTGGCGATGGCTTGTTTCAGATCATCGCCGATCGCGGTCACGGAGAGCACGCGCCCGCCATCGGCGCGCAATGTGCCGTCGGCGTCCTCTTTGGTGCCGGCGTGAAACACGACCACATCCTCAACCGCATTCGCATCCTTGAGGCCGCGGATGATGGAGCCCTTCAGCGGGTCGTCGGGATAACCTTGCGCGGCGTAGACCACCGTGACCGCCGGGCGCGCATCCCATTCAAGCGCAGGTGCGTTCGCCAATTCGCCTTTCGCGGCGGCCAGCAGCACGGGCGCGAGATCGCTTTTCAGGCGCCGCATCAGCACCTGGCATTCAGGATCGCCGAAGCGCACATTGAACTCGATCAGCTTCGGCCCCGCCGGCGTGATCATCAGCCCCGCGAACAAAACGCCCACGAACGGGCGCCCCTCCGCTTTCATCCCGTGCAGCGTGGGCAGGATGATGTCTTGCATGGTTTGATCGCGCACCTGATCGGTGAAGATTGGCGCGGGCGAATAGGCGCCCATGCCGCCGGTGTTCGGGCCTTTGTCGCCGTCGTAGGCGCGCTTGTGATCTTGCGCGGCGATCAGCGGGATCGCGGTTTCGCCGTCGCAGAGGGCGAAAAAGCTGGCTTCCTCGCCCGGCAGAAAATCCTCGATCACGATGCGCTGGCCGGCCGTGCCGAACTTGCGCAAGAACAACACCTGATCGATCGCCTCATCCGCTTCGCGGCGCGTTTCGGCGATGATGACGCCCTTGCCCGCGGCCAAGCCGTCGGCCTTGATCACGAAGGGCGGCTCGCGATCGCCCAGATAGGCTTTCGCGTGGATCGCGTCGTCGAACACTTTGTAGTCGGCGGTCGGCACGCCGTGGCGCTGGCAAAAATCCTTCATGAAGGCTTTGGAGCCTTCCAGCTCCGCCGCCGCCTTGCTTGGCCCAAAGCAGGGAATGCCCAGCGTCTTCAGCGCATCGGCCAGCCCAGCCACCGCCGCGGCTTCCGGCCCGATCACCACCAGCCCCACCTGCTCGCGCGCCGCGAGCGCGGCCAGTTCGCGCGCATCGTCGGCCTTGATGGGGATGCAGCGGCCGATCTCGGCCAGGCCCGGATTGCCCGGTGCGGCGATCACTTCGGAAACCAGCGGGCTTTGCGCCAGCTTCCACCCCAGCGCATGCTCACGCCCGCCCGAACCGGCAATCAGAATCTTCATAGGCGTTTGGATTGCGGCCTGACGCAGCGACGGTCAAGCGCGGGCGGCCCAAATAGGCGTCATGTGAAGCGGCGCACCCAATCCGCCAGCGCGGCCAGATACGCCGCAAGATATTTCGCCGTCGTCGCATCCGTGAGCGCGCCGCTCGCATCGAACTTCTCGTGCGCGCGGTACACGAGGATTTCCGGCTGAGGCATGCAGAACGAGTTGGTGAACTCGAACGCCTGGCGCAATTGGCTTTGCCCGCGCGCGCTGCCTGTCATGCCGGGCGAGGCGCCGATAATGCCGACAGGTTTGCCGCCCAAAGCCGCCCCGCGCGGCGGGCGCGAGGCCCAATCGAGCGCATTCTTCATCACGCCTGGCACGCCGTGATTATATTCCGGCGTCACGAACAGAACGCCGTCCGCCGCCGCGATCGCCTGTTTCATGGCCGCGACGCCTGGGGGATCGCCGCCCGCTTCAACGTCGCCATTGTAGAGCGGAACGTCGTCAAGATCGAAGCTCGACAGCGTCACGCCTTCGGGCGCGAGATCGGTGGCTGCGCGCAGCAGGGCGCGATTGTAGGAGGCTTTGCGGAGGCTTCCGGCGATACCGAGAATGCGAATGGGCTGGGTCATCCATGAAATATGGCCCGCCTGAGCCCGCGCCGGCAAACCCGGCCAAAGTTCAGTTTTGGGGCGCCCTAAAATGAGGCGCCGCCGGGTTTCACGCACGATTTGGCTATTCGCCCTACCGATTCAGTGCGCTAGCCTTGGCTTAGCATGTTCGACGAGATGCGGACGAATGAGGGCGCGATCCGGGGGCCCTATGAGCAGATCGCCGCTTGGCTAAGCGCCACGGGCGAGGAGGCTCTGCGCCGCCGCCAGGTCGAGGCCGAGGCGCTGTTTCGGCGTCTGGGGATCACGTTCGCGGTCTATGGCGAGGGCGGCGATCCCGAACGGCTCATTCCGTTCGACCTCGTCCCGCGCGTGTTCGGGGCCGCTGAGTGGCGCAAGCTCTCGCGCGGGGTGAAGCAGCGGGCGCGGGCGCTCAATGCGTTTCTCTATGACGTCTATCACCGCGGCGAGATTCTGAAGGCGGGCGTGGTGCCCGAGGCGCTTGTTTATCAGAACGAGGCGTTCCTGCCTGACATGGTGGGCTTTGATCCGCCGGGAAAAGTTTACAGCCACATCGTCGGCGTCGACGTGGTGCGCACCAACCCAAACGAATTTCAGGTTCTGGAGGACAATTGCCGCACGCCGTCGGGCGTCTCCTACATGCTGGAAAACCGCGAGATCATGATGCGGATGTTCCCGCAATTGTTCGCGGCGGTTGGGGTTGAGCCGATCGATGAATATCCCTCGATGCTGAAGCGCACGCTGCAGGAAGTAGCGCCGCCGCTTTGCCGGGGCGAACCAGCGATCGTGTTGCTGACGCCTGGCCCGCTCAACAGCGCCTATTACGAACATTCGTTCCTGGCGGATTTGATGGGCGTTGAGTTGGTCGAGCCATCCGATCTCTTTGTTGAAGGCGGCAAGTGCTGGATGCGCACCACGCAAGGGCCGCAGCGCGTCGATGTGATCTACCGACGCATTGACGATGCGTACCTAGATCCGCTCGCTTTCAAGTCAGACAGTTTGCTTGGCGTGCCCGGTCTCTTCGGCGCTTACCGTGCGGGCGCGGTGACGCTTTGCTCCGCCCCGGGCGCGGGCATCGCCGACGACAAGGCGATCTACGTGTTTACCCCCGAGATGATCCGCTTTTATCTCGGCGAGGAGCCCATCCTGAAAAACGTGGAAACGTGGCGCTGCGCCTTGCCCGATGAACGCGATCATG
>CAZWQS010000148.1:0-5931 GCA_964635925.1 uncultured Terricaulis sp.
AGATCGAGATCAGCGAGGCGCCGAAGCCCAGCGCCACCAGCGAATCCACAACGATGCGGCTGGTCGGCTCAAGGCCGAGGAAGCTCGTCAGCACAAGGTAGTACGCCGCAACGCCGAACAGCGCCCCGCCGGCCACCAGCATGCCCGTCACCGCGCCGGCCTTGAACGCCATGCGCAGGCCGCCCGCGAGCGAGGTGCGCGAAGCTTCCGCCGTGCGCACGTTGGCCTGCACCGACACGTTCATGCCGATAAAGCCCGCCGCGCCCGAAAGCACCGCCCCGATCAGGAAGCCGATCGGAATTTGCCAGCTTTGGAACGCGATCCAGAGGATGACGAACACAGCCGCGCCCACCCACGCAATCGTAGTGTATTGGCGCTTCAGATAGGCGCGCGCGCCTTCCTGAATGGCGGCGGCGATTTCCTTCATCCGGTCTGAGCCGGCAGAAGCCTTGGTGATCGATTGGGTTTCAAACCAGCCGTAAAGCGCGGCAATGACGCCGCTGGCTACGACGAGCCACAAGATAAGATTGAGGTCCATTTCACCTAGTCCTGGGCGCCGATGGCGCCGGTTGGGGAATTGGGTTGGCCGCCGCGCGACAGTCCGTCTGCGTGAGCGCTTCCCCCGTAGGTGGGCGGGCTAATGCCAAAATCCGCCCCAAAGTGCAAGGAAGCCCCGCCAATCAGGGGCGCAAATCAGATTCCCGTTCCCTGGCTGGAATAAACCGCCACGATCGACACCCCGCCCACGGCGCGCTCGCCCAGCGCGGCGGCGGCGGCGGCCCGATAGACCTCGACCGCGCGGGCCTGATTCAGGGCGTTGGGCTCGTTGGGATCGCCCAAATTGTTAGCGTGGCTAGCCCGCACCAGGGCGTCGCGCAGGATGTGGGCCTGTTCCCGCGTGCGCCACAGATCGACGCCGGGCGCGATTTCCACGCGGATCGAGACGAACAGATAATTGGCCAACACCCCCTCGCGCACCACCGGAACCGCCAGATACGGCGCATCCATGGAGCGCGAGGAGAGTTCGGGATCGGCGGCCTCGCCCTTGGCGGCGGCCTTGGCTTTCGGCGCCGCGCCAGCCGCGTTCGAGACCGCCAGCCCCGCCATCAGCGTGGACGCAATCATAGCGGCCGCGACCGCGCGGGCGATGGCGTGACGTTTCAACATGGGCGGAGACTCCGCCTGAATAGTTATCGAGGGATTAAATATGGAGCGCGGGCGTCCTCGCCCGCGTCGGATTGACGAGGCGAAACGCGGGTGAGGATGCCCGCGCCCCATAAGTCAGCTTCCCAATTTGTGGGCGTAGCCGCCTTCGCCCAACGGCAGCGGCGCGCCGGCGCGGTCGACGATGCTCACGCCCTCGCCCGCCAGCACCTGCCCGATACGCGAAAGCCGCAACGAGCCATCGGCGTCGAAGGTCTCGATCGTGGTCCGCCGCTCGGGCCCGGCGGTGAACAGCACGACGTAATCATCGCCTCCGCTGATCAGCTTGCGCACGTCCCCGCCCGAGAACGCCCAGCGCAGCGCCGGCGGCGCGAACGGGATCGCGTTCGCCTCGATGCGCAACGCCACGTTGGAGGCGTGCGCCAGCTTGCGCGCATCCGCCAGCAAGCCGTCCGACACATCCATCGACGCGCCCGCCACAGCCGCCACGATCCCCGCGCATTCCGTGCGCGACATCGGCGCGAGATAGAGCGACATGAGCCACGCGGCCTCCGCGTCGAACGGTTGGCCCGGCAAGCGCAGAAAATCCGGCATCTCTTTTTCGAGCGCGGCAGATTCCGCCTGCGCGGCCGCCTCGTCACGCTCGCGCTTCAGCTCATCGAGGCTCATCGCGCCGGTGCGCAATTGCAGCCCCATCCAGGCCGAGCCGATATCGCCGCCCGCCAACCACACATCCTCGCCCGGTTTCGCATCCGCGCGCGAAGGAACACGCGCGCCCAGCGGCGCGCCAAGCAGCGTGATGGAAACCGTCAGCGGGCCGTCAGTTGACGTCGTATCCCCGCCCAGCAGCGCGATAGAAAAGCTCTCGAATTCGCCGGCTATCGCGTCCGCGAACAGGCGCAGCTCCTCGGCGGCGCGCGCGTTTGGCCAAATCAGCGTGAGGAACGCCCCAATCGGGCGCGCGCCCTTGGCGATCAGGTCCGACACATTCACCCGCACCGCTTTCATCGCCACAGTCGCGATCGGATCGTCGGGCAGGAAGTGCACGCCTTCCACAATCGCGTCGGTGGTGATCACCGTAGCGCCGCTCAGCTCTAGAACCGCCGCGTCATCCTTCAGCCCGCGCGCGCCCGGATGCGTCGCAAGCGGCGCGAACAGCGCGCGGATGGTGTCGAACTCGTCAGCGCCCATGTGTGGGCTCCTTACTGCGCCCGCAAATCCTTCGCGCACGCATCCAACGTGGCGTTCACAAAGCCTGGCTCAGGTCCGTCGAAGAAGCCTTTGGCGATTTCGACATATTCATCGATCACCACGGCGACCGGAATGTCGGCACGCTGCTCCAACTCCGCCGCGCCCGCGCGCAAAATCGCGCGCGCCACCGCATCGAGCCGCTCCAGCTTCCAGCCCTTGCTGAGGTGGCGCGCGATCGCGCGGTCGAGCGTCAATTGGCGGTCGACCGCCTTTTCCACCAGCGTTTTGAACAGATCGAGGTCGCCCTCGATATCGCCCACCAGCACGTCGCCATCGGGGCGCGGCAGCTTGCCCGTATCGAAATCCGACAGCGCCTGCGCCGTGGTCGAACCGGCGATCTCCATCTGATAGAGCGCTTGCACGGCGGCAAGGCGCGCCGCGCGGCGGGCTTCGATCTCGCCGGGTTTCATCGCGCGCCCTCGGCGAAGCGGCGTTGCAGCGCGATCATCGAAAGCGCGGCTTTCAGCGCCTCCCCGCCCTTGTCTCCGCGCGCGGGATCGGCGCGCACTTCCGCCTGCTCAAGGTTTTCGACCGTCAGGATGCCGTAGCCGATGGCCAGGCCCTTCAGCGATAATTGCATCAGCGCGCGCGCACTCTCGCCGCAGACATAATCGTAATGGCTCGTCTCCCCGCGCACCACGCAGCCAAGCGCGACGAAGCCGTCATAAGCCTTGCGCGCAAGCTTGATGGCGCCTGGAATCTCGAACGCGCCGGGCACGAACACGCGGTCCAGCGTCACCTCAGCGTCCGCGGCCACGGCCTCCGCGCCGCGCTGCATCATATCCGTCACGCCGCGATAATAGGGCGACACCACCAAGAGCACGCGCGCGCCCAGCAGTTTCGGCGCGGGGGTTTTTTCAAGATCCTGTTTCACGACTTGGAAAACCCGCGCCAGCCCTCAACCGTGAGGCCATAGCCTTCAAGGCCCACAATCTTCCGGTGTTCGCCGCCCGATAGAATGATCATCCGCCCCACGCCGACCTCGTGCAGAATTTGCGAGCCCAGGCCGATCAAGCGCAGCGCCGCATCTTCGCCCGCTTCCTCCGTGACGCCCCCGAGGCGGCGCGTGATCGCGTCAGGCGCCAGATCGCGCAGCAGCACTAGAACGCCCGCGCCTTCCGCATCGATCTCACGCAGCGCGCGATCGATCATGCCCGCGCGCGCGCCGAACCCGCCCATGGCGTCGGCGGCGAATTCAAAGCGGTGCACGCGCACCAAAGTCGGTTTATCGGCGCTGATCTCGCCCTTCACCAACGCCGCGTGCTCCACCCCGTCGATGCGGTTGCGGAAAACCACCAGGCGGAAGCCTTCGCCCACGCGCGTCTCAAACGGGCCTTCGTGAATCTTGTCGATGTAGCGATCATGCGCGCGGCGATAGGCGATCAGATCGTCGATCGCGCCGATCTTCAGATTGTGGAATTGCGCGAACGCGACCAGTTCCGGCAAGCGCGCCATGGTGCCGTCGTCGTTCATGATCTCGCAGATCACGGCGGCGGGATTGAGCCCCGCCTGACGGGCGATATCGACGCTCGCCTCGGTATGGCCCGCGCGCACCAGCACGCCGCCCTCGCGCGCCGTCAGCGGAAACACATGGCCGGGGGAAACGATGTCTGCTGCGTCTTTCTCCGCATCGATCGCCACCGCGATCGTGTGCGCGCGGTCGGCCGCGGAGATGCCGGTGGAGATGCCTTCCTTCGCCTCGATCGAAACCGTGAACGCCGTGCGCATGCGCGCCTGGTTGCGCGGCGCCATCGGCTCAAGCCCCAGCACGCGCGTGCGCGGTTCGGTGAGCGCAAGGCAAATGAGGCCGCGCCCATGCTTGGCCATGAAATTCACCTGCGCGGGCGTGGCGAATTGCGCGGGAATGACAAGGTCGCCCTCGTTCTCGCGGTCTTCGGCGTCCACCAGAATGAACATGCGCCCTTCGCGCGCCTCCTCGATGATCTCCGAGATCGGCGAAATCGCGCGCTTCAAATCTTCCACAGGGGACGGCTTGGCCGCCATTACGATCTTCCTTCCATGAGCCGCGCCGCATAGCGCGCCATCATATCCGCTTCGAGGTTCACCTTATCGCCGGGCTTCAGCTTCGACAAAGTCGTGACCGCCCAGGTGTGCGGGATCACCAGCACGCCAAAGCCCGCTTCGTCCACCTCATTCACGGTCAGCGATACGCCATTTACAGTGATCGCCCCCTTCGGCGCGATCAGGAAGGCGATATGCGCGGGCGGGGCGATGCGCACGCGCCAGCCCGCGCCGTCCTGCTCGACAGACAGCACTTGGCCAAGCCCATCCACGTGGCCCTGCACGATATGCCCGCCCAATTCATCGCCAAGCTTCAGCGCGCGTTCGAGGTTCACCTGATCGCCCACGTTCCAGGCGCCCACATTGGTGATCGCCAGCGTCTCCGGCGCGGCCTCCACCACGTAGCGCACGCCGGCGCCGGCTTCCGCTTTCTCCACCACCGTCAAGCACACCCCGTCATGGGCGATGCTGGCGCCGATCTCGACGCCTGCGGCCTCGTACGGCGCACCGATGGCGAGGCGCACAAGCCCGTTCGTGCGCTCCACCGCTTCAACGCCGCCCAGGGCCGTGACGATACCGGTAAACATAGAGTCCTTTAGCGCAGCCGCTCGTAGCTTTCCCACAGATCGGGGCCAAGCTCACGCAACGCAAGGCGGCGCCAGCGCGGCGCCTGGTCCAGCCCCGCATAGTCCAAATCCGCAATCGCGGGCCGCCCCGCCGCGCCCAGCGCCAGCGGCGCGCGAAACCATTCGAGCCGATCGACCACATCCGCCGCGATCAGCGACGCCGCCAGGCGCCCGCCCCCTTCAACCAGAACGCTGGCGCACCCCATCTCGCCAAGCCGCGCCAGCACGGCCGCAACGTCGAGCCCCTCGCCCGCCGCCGGCGCCTGCGCCACGCGCGCGCCCGCGGCTTCTAGAATGGCGTGCCGCGCGGGGCTGGCGCGCTCGCGCCCAAACACGAAAAGCGGCGATTGATCGAGGTGCTCGAACAATCTGCCTTCAAACGGAATGTCGAAGCGGTTGGTCACCACCACGCGCGCGGGCTGAGCTTCGGGCGCCGGCTCCGTGCGGGCCAGAAGCGAAGGATTGTCGCGCCGCGCCGTTTCCGCCCCGATCATCACCGCGTCATGTTCGGCGCGCATGCGCTGCACCTGCGCGCGCGCTGCTTCACCGGTGATCCACCGGCTCTCGCCTGCGGCGGTCGCGATGCGCCCGTCAAGCGAGGTGGCGAGTTTCAAGGTGACGTGCGGGCGCTGCATTCAAGCCATGTCTAGCACGCGCGCATGCGCTCGGCTCAATCCTTCTTGGCGCCGAGCTTGGGGCCTTTGCCGGCTTCCTCAATGAAATCGGCAAAATCGCTCGCCTCGCGAAAATCGCGATAGACGGACGCGTAACGCACGTACGCCACCGGATCGAGGTGATTGAGCGCCTCCATCACCATCTCGCCGATGGTTTCGGACGGCACTTCGCTTTCGCCTTGGCTCTCCAATTT
>CAZWQS010000148.1:5941-7058 GCA_964635925.1 uncultured Terricaulis sp.
TTGCGCAACGCGATGTTGAGCGAACGCTGCAACTTGTCGCGATCGAACGGCACGCGCCGGCCCGAGCGCTTCAGCACCACCAGTTCGCGCAATTGCACGCGCTCAAACGTCGTAAAGCGCGAGCCGCACTTGTCGCACTGGCGCCGGCGCCGGATCGCCGCGCCGTCCTCGGTGGGGCGGCTATCTTTCACTTGGGTGTCTTCGTTCTGACAAAACGGGCAGCGCATTCAGCGTTTCCGATCCAACTGATTCGATAGTGTCGCTTGCAAAGGCGAACGAAACCACCCCTCCGCCGTTTCCCCGCCGAGAGTCCCGCGAAAGCGGGGCCGAGAGCGGGGACCCGGCGCAACAGGCGCAGTTCTTGGCTCTGGGTCCCCGCGCCGCGCCCCGCATCAAGTGCGGGGCTTGGCGGGGAAGCGGCCGTCAGCTGTAAATCGGAAACCGCGCCGTGAGCGCCTCCACCTTCTTCGCCACCGCTTCCTCGACGCTCGAATTATCGCCATTCGTCCCCTGCAGCCCGTCCAGCACTTCGCAGATCAAATCCGCGACCTCCCTGAACTCCGCCGGGCCAAATCCGCGGGTGGTGCAGGCGGGCGAGCCTAAGCGGATGCCGCTCGTCACCATCGGCTTTTCGGGGTCGAACGGGATGCCGTTTTTGTTGCAGGTGATGAGCGCGCGTTCGAGCGAGTTTTCCGCCGCTTTGCCGGTCGCGCGTTTGGGGCGCAGATCCACCAGCATCAAATGGCTGTCGGTGCCGCCGCTGACCACGGCGAGGCCGTTTTCAACCAAACGCGCCGCCAGCGCGCGCGCGTTTTCCAGCGTGTTCTTCGCGTAGATCTTGAACTCCGGCGTCAACGCTTCGCCAAAGCTCACCGCCTTGGCCGCGATCACGTGCATCAGCGGCCCGCCTTGCAGGCCCGGAAACACCGCCGAATTGATCTTTTTGCCGAGGTCTTCGTCATTCGAAAGGATCATGCCCCCGCGCGGGCCGCGCAGGGTCTTGTGCGTCGTCGTCGTGACGACGTGCGCGTGCGGGAAGGGCGAAGGATAGACCCCGCCCGCCACCAGGCCCGCATAATGGGCCATATCCACCATGAGATAGGCGCCGATGTCATCG
>CAZWQS010000149.1:0-7000 GCA_964635925.1 uncultured Terricaulis sp.
TCGCCCGAATTGATCTTAGCTTCGTATTCCTGGGCGCGGCGGGACCACATGGTGCGCTTGATGCGGGCGCGGCCTTGGAGGGTCTTCATCGCCTGATCGACCACTTCGCCGGAGGCCAGCGGGCGCATGCCGCAAGATTTCGCCTTTGCGGTGGGCACCCGCAGGGTCATCTTGTCCTGCTCGAACGAGATGACGAACACGTCGAGGTCCAACCCCGCCACCGATTGCTTTTCCACCCCCATGACGCGCCCCACGCCATGCGCCGGGTAGACGATGTGGTCGCCCGGGCGGAAAGCGGTCGTCGGCACGGCAGTTTGCATTCGGGGGCTCCTATGATCTGCTGGAGCAGCCGGGTTCCGCAACGTCATAATACTTCGCACAAGGGGATCGGCGGATGGCAGGGCCATCCGTGGCCTTCTTAACCCCTTGCGCGTGCAGAAATGCGCGTTTCGTGAATCCGACTGCCGGGCGCCGCTGGGCGCACCTTCATTCTGCGCAAGTATATATCACAATTTTTGGGGTTTCGGAAGGGCAAGAGCGCCGGAAGATCAGTTCCCGGTTCCAGGCTCCGAACTAAAGTATTTTTCGAATTTACCCTTCTCATCCTTAAAGGCGTCCGCATCCTCGGGCGGCGTTCCTTTTACTGTGATGTTGGGCCAGATTTTCGAATACTCGGTATTTATTTTGAGCCACTTGCCATCGGGCTCATCGCCGGAATCGGGTTTGATGGCGTCGGCCGGGCATTCCGGCTCACAAACCCCGCAATCGATGCATTCGTCCGGGTGGATGACCAGGAAGTTCTCGCCCTCATAGAAGCAGTCCACGGGGCAAACCGAGACGCAATCCATGTATTTGCAGCGGACACAATTGTCGGTGACGATGTAGGTCATGAGGTCAGCGGTTCCGGATGGCTGACATGACGATCAGCGGCCGGGGCGTCAAGCAACAGCGCCTGCGTCAAGATCGCTATAAAGCCCTTTCGCCTCCGCCGCCGGCCCCCGGCGCGCCGGCAGCGCTTGGATTTTCACCGCCCGGAGCGCCCCGGCCTGAGGGAACATCAGCGCATCGCCCGGCGCCACCTCAGCGGAGGGCTTCTCCAGCCGCCGGGTCAGCCCCTGATGCATCAGCCGCACCCCGCCCTCGCTGACCAGGCGCGCCGCCGCGGCGCGGGTCTTCACGAAGCGCGCCCGGAATAGCCAAAGATCAACCCGCTGCTTTTCGCTCATGCGCTTTTCCGTTTCCGGCGCCGGCGCGGCGGCGGGGCGCCTGGGATCAGTTCGGCCAAAGCCGCGAACGGCCCGTCGCCGCGCCCGCCCGCGCGGGCCAGCCGCTTCGGCGCCGGCGCAAGCCAGCGCGCGCCAGTTTCATGCTCTACGCGCCGGTAGTGCAGCGCATGCAGCACGCCCGCAAGATCGCGCAGCGGGCGCCCGATCGTGCGCGCCAGCACAGCCTCCGGCGCCGGCTCACGCGCGGCGAGCGTTTCGGCCAGCCGTTCAAGAATATCAAACCGCACCGCGACGCGCCCGCACGCGCGATACCCGGCCGCCGCGAGCTCAGCCCAAGGGCGCGGCTCATCAAGCGGCGCCGAAAGCGCGCCGGCGCGCGGCAGAAAAAGCGGGCGCGGATGATTGGGCTGGCTGGCGTGGCGCAGCACGGCCAGCGTCTCCGCCGCGCGCGGGCGGATCAAAGCCGGCATGAACACGCTGACGCGCCCAATGCGCACGCCCAGCTTGCGCAGCACCGCCTGCGCCTCGCCGCTCATATGATCCAGCACTTCCGCGCGCCGATCGAGCGCGCCGGCGTTTTCGATCAGGCGAAACGCAAGCCCGCGCGCATCCGCCGGCAGGCGCCCTTCGCGCCACGCTGCCTCAAGCTGCGCCAGCGCGCGCAAATCCGCGCCCACCTTGCGCGCCAGCCAATATTCCAGCCGCTCGCGCGCGGCGTTGCGCTCACGCTCGGCCGCGCCCTCGGCGCCGATCAGGTCAATGCGCGGCTTCAACAGCGGCGCGCCGTGCGCCAGCTTGGCGACATGTGCGCCCTCAAAACGCACGCGCCCGTCGCGCGTGAGCTGCAGCGCGCCCTCCTCGGCCGCGGCGATGCGCGCGAGGCGGCGCGACAATTCAGGCCGTAGCGCGCGCAGCGCCGCATTGCGCACAGCGCGGCCTTCCAAATTCGACGTCGCGCGCGGATCGGGCTTGAACTCCAAACCTTCCAGGCGGCCGACGAAATGGCCCTCCACCGTCACCTCGCCATCATCCGACACGCCGGCCAGCAGCGCGTCCTCGCGCTTCAGCCCTTTCAGCAGCGCGCTGGTGCGGCGATCAATGAAGCGTTGCGTCAGCGCCTCGTGCAGCGCGTCGGAGAGTTTATCCTCCACCGCGCGCGTGCGGTCGCGCCAATGCTCCGCGTCAGCCAGCCAATCGGGGCGATTGGCGGCGTAGGTCCATGTGCGCACCGCCGCGAGGCGTTGCTGCAGCACGTCGAGATCGCCATTGGGGTTATCGAGCTTATCCATCTCCGCCGCGATCCATTCGCGCGGAATGCGCCCTTGCGGCGAAAGGATGTGATGGGCCACGCGTCCGGCCAGGCGCGCGTGATCCTCGGGCGAGCTTTTGCGGAAATCCGGCAATTGGCACGCCTCCCACAACCGACGCACTAAAGCCGGCGTGCGCGCCAGCGCCATGGCCTCAGGCTCTTCCGTGAGGCGCTTCAGCACCATTTCGTCATCGGCGCCCCGCACACGCTGCAAACCGCGCCGATCGGGCGTTTGCTCAAGCGAACCGATCAGCGCGGGCACGCTATCGAATTTGAGATCGGGATTGCGCCATTGCAGCGCGTCCACCGCTTCAAACGCGTGGCCTTCCACGCGCTCGATCGTCTCTTCGTCGAAGGGCGCACATTCGCCGGTTTCGCCGAAAGCGCCGTCGCGCGTGAAACGGCCGGCGCGCCCGGCGATCTGCGCCACTTCGTCGGCGCGCAGATCGCGCCAACCATGACCGTCGAACTTGCGGCGCGAGGCGAACGCGACGTGATCCACGTCCATGTTCAGGCCCATGCCGATGGCGTCGGTCGCGACGAGGAAATCAACCTCCCCGCTTTGGTAGAGCGCCACCTGCGCGTTGCGCGTGCGCGGGGAAAGCGCGCCCATCACCACGGCCGCGCCGCCGCGATGGCGGCGCAGCAATTCGGCGATGGCGTAAACCTCCTCGGCGCTGAACGCGACGACAGCGGAGCGCTTGGGCAGTTTCGTGATCTTGCGCACGCCGACATAGGAAAGCGTCGACATCCGCTCGCGCCGCACGATCTCCGCGTGCGGCAGCAGCGCGCGGATCATGGGCCGCATCGTATCCGACCCCATCAGCATGGTTTCATGATAGCCGCGCGCGACAAGCAGCCGTTCAGTGAACACGTGCCCGCGGTCAGGATCGCGCGCGACCTGAATTTCATCCACCGCCAGAAACTCGACCACGCGATCCAGCGGCATCGCCTCTGCGGTGCACACGAAATAGCGCGCGCTATCAGGGACGATCTTTTCTTCGCCGGTGATCAGCGCCGCTGCGGCCTCCCCCTTGGCGGCGACGACGCGGTCATACACTTCGCGCGCCAACAGGCGCAGCGGCAGGCCGATCATGCCCGAGCCGTGCGCCAGCATCCGCTCAATGGCGAGATGGGTCTTGCCCGTATTGGTGGGCCCAAGGACCGCCCGAACCTGGGCGCGCGCGTTCATAATTGGAGCGTGGGCGGGCGCTGCGGCGTTTTCAAGCCGAAGCCTTGAGGTATTCACGCCACAGCAAGATGCAGAATAGAGCGCGAACGAATCACATGCGAATCACTCGATTTGATTCGTTCTTTGCCCGTTCACGCCCTAAATCTTGTGGTTAATACTTAAGTAACACACAAAACTTGAGTGCATGCCTGAATTCGCACGGAAATCTGGCGAAGTCGTCGTTAGCGGAGCGCCTGACCGTTCACGACCAGCCGGCGAGCTTCCAGGCGCGCCACGCCCACATCGTCGGTCGGCATTTCGATCCGCACCGGGGCGTACATGCCGCTGGGCGTGGGGGCGAACAGGAAGGTGAGCTGCTCGGCTTCCTGCGGATCGGAAAAGCCGGCGATGGGGCGAAACTCCACCCGGCAGCGCAGCGCCTCGCCGCGATAGGCGGGCGTGTTCACGTTCACCCGCCCGTTCGGGGTCAGCACGAAATCGAAGCGCGAGCGGCCGTCCATATAGACGCGGATGGTGCGCGCGCAGGGATCGGCGCTTGAGGTGATCAGGCTGGCGATGGCGGTGATCTGATCCACCACGCCGCGCCGCTGGGCCGCCGTGGCGGGGGGATTGCCCATGCCCATGGCGGGCTCGGCGGTGGTGACCACGTCCTCCGCGCTGAAGGCGGCGTTGACCACCCGGCCCCGGCGCCCGCCGCGATGGGTGTAGGCGCTCGGCTGAAGCGCGCCGTTGGCCGCCACCGCCCCGCGCGCTGAATAGGTATAGTCCTGGCGATCGCCCATCAGCGTGCGCGCCAGGCCCGTTAAGCGGCGGCTGGCGTTGACCTGATAGGCGTTCCCGGTCTGGGAGAAACGGTAATTAAAGTCGCCGGCCTGAACGCCGCGGGCGAACACCGAATAGGTGGCCTCGAACTGGCGCTGCGGCTGGGTCTGCGCGGCGGCGGAGCCGGCCAGAATGGCCAGGCCCAAGCCCGCCAGGGCGGCGGCAAACGTCTTCATCAGGGGCAAACCCTCCAAACGGGAACAGGTTTCTAGCCGCGCGCGGCTGATCCAGAAATGAACCAAATGGGGCTGTTTGAAGGAGGCGGACCGATCCTTGACCCCCGTACGCTGTTCGCGTATGCGTCCGCCCTTCATTTTCCGCCCGAATTAAGAGCATCCAAATGTCCCGCCGTTGCGAACTGACCGGCACGAACCGCCAGATCGGCCACCTGGTCAGCCACTCCAACATCAAGACCAAGCGCGAGTTCAAGCCGAACCTCGTGGACGTCACCTTGGCGAGCGAGGCGCTGGGCCAAAGCTTCAAGCTGCGCATCACCGCGGCCGCGCTGCGCACGGTCGATCACCGCGGCGGGCTGGACGCCTTCCTGCTGAAAGCCAAGGAAGCCGAACTCTCCACGCGCGCCGCGAAAATCCGCCGCGATCTGAAGAAGAAGCTCGCCGCGCAAGCCGCCTAATCAGCGTCTGCCACGATATCGAAGGCGTAAAGCAGCGTGCGTTGGCGCGCGCTGAAATTGTCGTCCGAGATAATGTAAATCCGCGTCGTCTCGCCCATGCGCACGGCGGCGATTCCTTCAAAATTATCGAGCGGCAAAGGCGGCGTAAGCTCGCCCAGCACCTCGCCGCGCACCGCGCCCTTGAGCGCCGGCGCCAACGCCACGATGCGCGCGCGCGGGCCGATGATCGGCGCATAGAAGCGCTCCAGCGCGACGAAGCCGCCATCGGGAAAGCGATCCAAGCCTGTCAGCGAATAGCCGCGCGCGGGCGTATAGCGCGCCACGATCGGCGCGGGCGATACATCCTCCACCGGCGCGCGCCAGAGCGGCGACGGCGCGCCCCCGCCTTCCGCGCCCACGATCAGCGCTCCATTCCCATCCGCCGCGATCGCCTCAAGCCCCGCATTGTCGCGCAGGCGCGATGCGCCTTCGAGCATCGGCCCAGGCTCAGCCGCGCCGAACGGGCCGTCGCGGTTGAGATCATAGAAGCGGATCGTCTGCGTTTGCTCGAACGCGACAGCGAAGCGCCCGTCCTGCAATTGCGCCACGTCTTCAGCATCGCCCGCCGCTTTGCTGGCGAACGGCGCGGCGGCTTCATCGCGCATGAACGCCATGCGCGCGCCCGCGACGCCGATCAGATCGCCGGCTTCGTTCAGCACCAGGCGCGCTTCCAGCCAATCGGCGTTGTCGGTCACCGCAATCAGGCGCCCGTCGTCCAACACCTCCAACCCGGAAATCCCGCCAAACATCGGCGCATCTGAACTCAGCGCCAGCCCGCCGCGAAAGCGCAAGCGGCCCACGCGCACCGCGCCGAAATCCACCGCCTCCACGCGCAGCGGCGCGGCGACCCATTGGTCGGCCATCGGCGCATCCGCCAGCGGCGGCGAGGAGCACCCTAGCAGCGCCAGCACGAAACTGGCGGCGACAAAGCGCTTCATGCGGCCGCCCGCGCGGGGCGACGCGCAGGCGCGGCTTCGCGCGGCGCTTCGTCGAACAATTCGGCGAGCTTTTCAGTCATCACGCCGCCGAGCTGTTCGGCGTCGGTGATGGTGACGGCGCGCTTGTAATAGCGCGTCACGTCATGGCCGATGCCGATCGCGATCAGCTCCACCGGCGAGCGCGTCTCCACCCAATGGATCACCGCGCGCAAATGGCGCTCGAGATAATTGCCAGGATTTGCGCTGAGCGTTGAATCATCCACCGGCGCGCCATCGGAGATCACCATCAGAATGCGCCGTTGCTCGGGCCGGCCGATGAGGCGGTCATGCGCCCACATCAGCGCCTCGCCGTCGATGTTTTCCTTCAGCAGCCCCTCGCGCATCATCAGGCCCAGATTGCGCCGCGCGCGCCGCCAGGGCGCATCCGCGCTTTTGTAGATCACATGGCGCAGATCGTTGAGCCGCCCCGGCTGCGGCGGGCGCCCGGCGGTCAGCCAATCTTCCTTGGACTTGCCGCCTTTCCAGGCGCGCGTGGTGAAGCCCAGAATTTCCACCTTCACGCCGCAGCGCTCCAATGTGCGCGCGAGAATATCGGCGCAGAGCGCGGCCACCATGATCGGCCGCCCGCGCATCGAGCCGGAATTGTCCAACAGCAGCGTGACGACCGTATCCTTGAACGGCATATCGTCTTCTTGCTTGTATGTGAGCGCCGACATCGGATCGATAATGATGCGCGTGAGGCGCGCGGTGTCGAGCACGCCCTCTTCCAGATCGAAACTCCAGGAGCGGTTCTGCTTGGCGAGCAAACGGCGCTGCAAACGATTGGCGAGACGCCCCACC
>CAZWQS010000150.1:0-6991 GCA_964635925.1 uncultured Terricaulis sp.
ATGTCCACGATGAACATGGTGAGGCCCTTGTGCTTCTCCACGTCCGGATTTGTGCGCACCAGGAGGATGCCGAAATCGGAGAATTGCGCGCCGGTGGTCCACACCTTCTGGCCGTTGATGATCCAATCATCGCCATCGCGCACGGCTTTGGTTTTCGAGGCCGCAACATCAGAGCCTGCGCCAGGCTCCGAGAAGAGCTGGCACCAGATTTCCTCCCCGCGCAGCGCCTTGGCGACGTAGCGATCTTTCGTGGCTTCATCCGAGAATGCGATCACGGTAGGCACGCACATGCCGAGCCCGATGGCGAACGGCGCGGCGGGCGCATCGAATTTCGCTTCTTCCTGATTGAAGATCACGGCGTAGATCGGCGGCAGCCCGCGCCCGCCCTGCTCCTTGGCCCAAGTGATGCCCGCGAAGCCGGCTTCGGCCTTCTTGCGCTGATATTCCTTCGCCGCCTTCATGTAATCTTTCGGCGAGAGCTTGCGCGAAAGCCGCTCAGCCTCGCCGCTCTTCGGCTTCACATTGGCTTCGAGGAAAGCGCGTGCTTCGGCGCGGAACTTGGCTTCTTCGGGCGTGTCGTTGAAATCCATAGTGCTACTCCCTTAGGCCGCGTTGCGCTGTTCGAGGCGCTTCACCAATTTTTCCTTCCACACCGCCGGCGCGCCCGCCTGCACGGCGAGCAGCTTGGCGCGGCGGAAGAAAAGATGGCAATCCACCTCCCAAGTGAAGCCCATGCCGCCATGCGTTTGAGTGTTCTCCTTCGCGCAGTAATAGTACGCGTCCGAAGCCGCCGCGCGCGCCGCGGCAGCAGCGAACGGCAGCTCCGCCGCTTCGGTCGAAAGCGCCCAGGCGCCGTAGTAGGCGTTCGAGCGCGCGACCTCGATGTTCACGTACATATCCGCCAGCTTGTGCTTGATGGCTTGGAACGAACCGATCTGGCGCGAGAACGCATAACGATTTTTCGCGTAGTCTATCGCCATCTCCATGCACGCTTGGCTGCCGCCCACCTGCTCGAACGCGATCAGCACCGCGGCGCGATCAAGCACTGCTTCGGCAAGCTCCCAGCCTTGGCCGGCCGCGCCAAGGCGCTCCGCCGTGGCGTTCTTGAATGTCAGTTTCGCGTGCCCGCGCGTGGGATCGAGCGTCTTCAGCGTTTCGCGCGCAACGCCGGGCTGATTCAAATCAACCAGCACCAGCGACACGCCCGCGCCTTCTTTGGCCACGACCACCGCCCAATCGGCGCAATCGCCATCCGTGACCGGAATTTTCACCCCGTTCAGCGCCGCGCCGTCAAACTTGGTTTCGATGCTCGCCGCATTCGGCGCGCCCGGCCCTTCGGATAGCGCAAAGCAGCCAATCTCTTCGCCCGCCGCCACCTTGGGCAAATGCGCGCCTTGCTGCGCATCGCTGCCCGCCAGCATCAAAGCTTCGGCGAAAAAATAAACAGTCGATGAAAACGGGATCGGCGCCACGGCGCGGCCGATCTCTTCGGCCAGCACGCAGAGTTCAAGACGCCCAAGGCCGAGCCCGCCATGCTCTTCTGGAATGGCCGCGCCGAGCCAGCCGAGTTCGGCCACGCCCTTCCACAAATCCTTATCAAAGGATACCGCCGCGTCATTCAGCACCGCGCGCACCGCTTTGGAGCTGGACTTGTCAGCCAGAAATTTGCGCGCCTGATCTTTCAGCGCCTTCTGGTCGTCGGAAAAGTCGAAATTCAAGGCCGTCCTCCCGGCTTATGGTTGCCCTCACCTTAACGCGCCCGCGCGGGGGGCTGAAAGAGTGTCTTGGCGTCAACGAAGGCTAAAGCGCGATCTGTTATGGAGGCGCCTTGGAATTCGGGAGTTGGCGATGGCCAAGGCAGTCTTTCACAAGGGCCAGCGCGTCTATGTTAAGCCGGTCGGCACATGGGCGGCGATCGAGCGCGTGAACCCGCAATGGGTCAAGGGCGTGGAAGAGCCGCTGCGCGTCACCTATGACACCGGCCTTGGCCGCGAGTTTCACGCCCACGAATTGGCCGCTGAAGACCTTGAGCCGACCAAGCCGGACCTGATTGAGACGGAAACGTGGCGCGTGCTGCGCGCGGTGAACCGGCTTTCGGCCGATGCACGCGATCCGCGCCACCCCTATCCCGGCACTTTCCCCGTCGTCGTCACCGATGAAAAGGATTGGGGCGGCTGGCGCGTGCCGATGGCCGAATATGACCGCGCCCCCCAGCGCATCGAGCATCAGGCGCGCGTTGTGGCCAATGCGTTGCGTCTCATGCGGGTGGCGCGGGAACTTGTGCAATTCGTGCAGGAATATCCGCACGAAACGCCGGGGCAATTGACCGATCTCGCCATGCAGGCGGAAATGGTGTTCGCCGCGATCTATCACGATCCCGCGCCGAAGCTGGACTCCGCCGCCGCCGCTGAATAGGGCGCATTGATTTTGGCCCCGCGCCGGCTCATGTGAGGCACCTCACCGGAGAGCTGCATGCGCGACGCCGAAGCCGTTACCATCCGCCTGGCCGATTATCGCCCGCCGGATTATCAGATCGACGAAATCGCGCTGGTTTTCTCGCTTGAGCCGGAAGCGACGCTTGTGGCCGCGCGCAGCCATGTGCGCCGCACCGCGAGTGCAAGCGCCCCGCTCGTGCTCGACGGCGAACGGCTTGAGTTGCAAAGCATCGCCATCGACGGCGCGCCGCTGACGACGGATCAGTACGCGATCGAGCCCGGCAAACTCATCATCCACGCCCCGCCGGCCTCGTTCATTCTCGACATCGTCACCCGCATCAACCCTAAGGGCAACACCCAGCTTGAAGGGCTTTACATGTCGGGCGAGCGCTTCTGCACGCAATGTGAGGCCGAGGGCTTCCGCGCCATCACCTACGCGCTCGATCGCCCCGACGTTTTGGCGCGCTACGCCGTGCGCATTGAGGCGGATAAGGCCGCATTCCCCACCCTGCTCGCCAACGGCAATCGCACCGAGCACGGCAACATGGAAGGCGGACGCCATTTCGCGGTGTGGATCGATCCCCATCCGAAGCCGTCCTATCTCTTCGCGCTCTGCGCGGGCGCGTATGAATCCATCCACGACGAATTCACCACTATGAGCGGGCGCACCGTCACACTCGGCATTTATGTCGATCCAGGCGACAGCGAACGCGCGCGCTATGCAATGGACGCGCTCAAGCGCGCCATGAAATGGGACGAAGAGACGTTCGCACGTGAATACGATCTCGACGTGTTCAACATCGTGGCGGTGCGCGATTTCAATTTCGGCGCGATGGAGAACAAGGGCCTCAACGTTTTCAATTCCTCGCTCATCCTGGCCGATGCGCAAACCGCAACCGACGCCGATTTCGAAGCAATCGAAGCCGTGGTCGGCCACGAATATTTCCACAATTGGACCGGCAACCGCATCACATGCCGCGATTGGTTCCAGCTCTGCCTGAAAGAAGGGCTCACGGTTTATCGCGAGCAGGAATTCTCAGCCGATCAGCGCTCGCGTCCGGTGCAGCGCATCAAGGACGTGAAACGCCTGCGCGCACGCCAGTTCGGCGAGGACGCCGGCCCGCTCGCGCATCCGGTGCGCCCGTCGAGCTATCAGAAGATCGACAACTTCTACACCGCGACCGTCTACGAAAAAGGCGGCGAGCTGATCCGCGTACTGAAGCGCCTGATCGGCGCCGACGCGTTCGCCGCGGGCATGCAACTCTATTTCGAACAGCGCGATGGCACCGCCTCGACGGTGGAGGATTTCATCGGCTGCTTTGAGAAAGCATCGGGCCGCGATCTTTCGCATTTCTTCGCCTGGTATCAGCAGGCCGGCACCCCGGCGCTGATGGCGCGCGGCGTCTATGACGCAGAGGCGCGCGCCTACACGCTGACGCTTACGCAGAAAACCGCGCCGACGCCGGGCCAAAGCGAAAAGCAACCGCTGCCGATCCCGCTTTCGATCAGCTTCATCGCCGAAGACGGCGAAGAGCTTTCGCTGACGCTCGACTGCGCGCGCAAGGCGCGTCACGATCTGGTGCTGGAGAGCGCTCAGCAGGTGTTTCGGTTCACCAGCGTGGAAAAAGCGCCGATCCCGGCGCTGCTGCGCGAATTCTCCGCGCCCGTCCTGTTGGATGATGGGCTCAGCGCCGCCCAGCGTCTGGCGCAGATGGCGCATGAGAGCGATCCGTTCACGCGCTGGGAGGCCGGCCAAGCCATTGCGCGCGCCATCCTGCTGGGAGAACCAGGCGCCTCGCCCGAGGCGCTGGCCAACGCCCTCGCGCGCGAGCTGGACCGCGCGCAGGAAGATCCCGCCTTCGCCGCGCTCGCGCTGCGCCTGCCGGATTTGAACGAACTTATCCTCGCCGCGCCCGCGCCCGATCCGGACGCGCTGTTTGCACGGCGCGAAAGCTTGCGCCGCACCATCGCGCAGAAGCTGCGCCCGCAATTGAAGGCGTTGGCGCTCGCGCGCGGCGAAACGCCCTTTTCACCCGCCGCGGACGCCGCGGGCCGGCGCGCGCTGAAAAGCGCGGCGCTCGACCTGCTGGCCGCGCTCGGCGCGGAAGAAGCGCCGACGCTGCGCCAGGCGTTCGCCGACGCCGACAACATGACCGCGTCCATAGCGGCGCTCGAAGCGCTGGGCGCTTCAGGCGCTGATGATTTTCAAGCCGCGCTCGATCAATTCCATGATCGCTGGCGCGCCAACCCGCTGGTCATCGACAAATGGTTCGCCGTTCAGGCCGCCGCGCCGCGCGCGGACGCGCTGGCGCGTGTCGAGGCGCTGCGCGGGCACGATGATTTCAACACGCGCAACCCCAATCGCGTGCGTTCGCTCGCGGCGGCGTTCGCCATGCGCAATCCGCGCGCCTTCCACGCCGCCGACGGCGGGGGCTACCGCTTCCTGGCCGATCTCGCGCGCGGAGTGGATGCGCTGAACCCGGCCCTCGCCGCGAGGTTACTCACACCCTTTGAATCCTGGCGCCGGTTCGACGCGGGCCGCCAAGCGCACGCCCGCACCGCGCTCGAATCGCTTTCGAGCCTGAAACAATTATCGAAGAACACCGCCGAAATGGTCGCCCGCGCTCTGGCCTGAGGATAAGTCGCGCGCGGGGCGCCGCCGCGCTGCGCCGACGTTAACCCTCTCGTTACGAATTACGCTATTCAGGGGCTGGGATTCCGATTCGCATCGGCCGGGGCAAACGTGTCGAACGCTGTCAGTCATGAGACAGGCGCTGCTGCGCCTGAAAAGGCGAGCGGCGCCTTCATGGCGCTCGTGTTCGTCTTTATCGCCGCGTTCGCCGCGGCGATGACCGCGCAAGTCATGTCGCACCGCGCCAACGCGACGCGCACGATCATGGCCGTGCAAGCCTCGGCCGCCGGCCTGATGGCCGAGCGCGTGAACACCAATATCGCCGTCGCCATGGGCGCCTCCGCCGGCGCGGCCGATCTCGCCGTCGCGCGGGGCGGCGTGGGCGCTGATCCGCACGGCGTCGCCGCCGCGGCCACGCAGGGCGGCCCCGTCGTCGCCGCCGCCGTGATCACGCGCCAAGGCCATATCGAGGCGATCACCGATCAATCCTACGCCGATCTCGCCCAAGCCGCGCTGCGCAGCGCGGGCTCAGCCGGCGTCTGGGCTGGCGCGCCCGATCTGGGCGGACGCGCCAGCGCGCCGGTGATCGTCCGCCATGTCGGCGAGCGCGCGATTGTGTCCGTGCTCGATCCCGCACGCCTGCTGCCCGAACTCGGCGGCGATGCGCGCGTGATGATCATCGCACCGAGCGGGGCAAGCCTTTACGCCTCGCCCGCGCTGCAATCTTCCGGCGAACGCACGCAGCAGCAAATGCTCGCCGCCGTGCGCGAAGGCGGGGGCGGTTTTGTCAGCGACAGCCTGGGCCAAACCTGGGCCGCCGCGGAGGCGACCGCGCAGGTCGGCGACTTCCAGGTGATCGCCGCGTCCCCCGCCCCCAGCGCGCTGACGTTGTGGATCGAGGCGCTGATGCGCTTTGCACTGCTGGCGGCCGCGCCATTCGCGGCGATGGGCGTGCTTTATCTGCTGATGCGCCAGAACGCGCAGCGCGCGCGGCTGTTTCAGGCCGAAGCCACGCGCGCGGAAACGCATTTCCGCATCGCCGCCGACGGCGCGCGCGTGGGCGTGCTGGAATGGCGCCCCAACACCAGCGAGGTGCAGCTTTCCGAACAAGGCGCGCGCCTGCTCGGCGCCCCGCGCGACGTGCTGGCCCTGCGCGATTTCCTGGATCTGATCATCGTGGAAGATCGCCACGCCGTAGAGGATGAATTCCGCCGCGCCCGTCAGACCGGCGTGCTGGACGCCCGCTTCCGCGTTGCGCGCGACGGTGGCCAGCTCGCCTGGATCGAAGCGCGCGGCGCGGCGGTGGAGGAAGCCAAGGGCCGCGCCGAAACGCGCGTGTTCGGCACCATCATCGACGCCACCCAGCGCCATGAAACCGAAGCGCGCGTCTCGCGCCTGGAAAACCAACTCCGCTCGGCGATCGAGAATTTCCCCGGCCCCTTCGCGCTGTGGGATCAGCGCCGGCGCCTGCTGCTGTGCAATCACAGTTTCGCGCAAGCGTTCGGCCTCGGCCCCGAATTGCTGCGCCCGCGCGCGTCTTACGAGGCGATCGCTGCGGCCTCCGCCGCGCGCATCCGCCGCGAGAAGAACGACCCCAGCAATCCGGACGTGCGCGTCATCGAACTCACCAATGGCGAATGGCTGCATGTGGTTGAGCGCCGCGCCGCCGATGGCGGCACCATCACTGTCGGCGTCGACATCACGCCGCTGAAGCGCAAGGAAGAAGAACTGGCCCGCAACGAGCGACGCTTGCAGGATTCGCTCACCCGCGCCGAGAGCCAGGAATATCGCATCAAAGCGCTGGCGCGCGAGGCGCATGAAGAGCGCCAGCGCGCCGAGGAAGCCTCCCGGGCCAAGAGCGCGTTTCTGGCCAATATGAGCCACGAGCTGCGCACGCCGCTGAACGCGATCATCGGTTTTTCGG
>CAZWQS010000151.1:0-6783 GCA_964635925.1 uncultured Terricaulis sp.
CACGCGAAAGCTGGTTTGAGGAAATGCCTTTCTTGGACGCGGCCATGAGCGCGATCGCTTGTAGCCACAGGTGCAAGGGCGCGTGGCTATCCTCGAAAATCGTGCCGATCCGCACCGTGAATTGCGAGCGGCACTTGCGGCACTTTTTGAGGCCAAGGCGCACGCGGCCCTTTTTGTCCTTCACGCCGTTCAGCGGGTAGCCTTCGCCCTCGCAGACAACGCCATCCGCATCGACCCGAGGGCAAACTGGGCCTTGCGGCCACAGCTTGTTTTCCAGGTAGGCGAACGCCGCGACTTCGTCGTGGAAGTGGGGCTGGGCGAGAACGGACTTTGACATGGCCCCATACTAGGGATTGGACTGGGTTTGTCAAATACTATATTGTGACCTAGGTCACAGCGCTTTGGCGGATTAACGGGGCCGGGTTGGGGGTGCGGGCGGCTCCGGCGCTTGCGGCGGCTCGGGCGGGGCCGGGGGCGGCTCGAAGCGGATGCGCCCGTCGCCATTGGCGTCGCTGGCGTCGAAGAAGCGCAGATGCTGGGCGCGGAATTCATCGCGGGTGAGCGCGCCGTCGCCGTTGAGATCGGCTTCTTCGGAATTGGCGAACACCATCACGAACATGGGCGGGCGCGGCGGCATGGGCGGCGTCGGAGCTTCCGGCGCCTCCAGCTCCGTGGAGGTCCCGCCGTCGCGGCGGATGATCACAATCCGCTCGCCATCGCCGCTGCGCTCCACGTGGCGTTCGACATGGCGCTCCGCCTGGCGTTCGGCCCGTTCAGCGTGGCGGGCGGCGCGGGCCGCTTCGCGCTCTGCGCGGCGGATGTCGACATCGACGTCGTGGCCGCCATTGAGGTGCATTTCGATATGGCGGCTTTGGCGGTCCTCGGTGGTGAGGCGCCCGTCATTGTCGCTGTCCAGCGCCGCGAACACGCGGTCGGCCGCGGCGGACGCCTCATCGCGGGTGATCCAGCCGTCCTGGTTGGCGTCGATGTCGGCGGCGGGGCCGCCATGATGGCGGATGACCATCCGATCGTGGGGAGCGGTCTGGGCGGACGCGGCCGCCGTCAAGGCGATGGCCGCGCAGCCCAACGCGAGCGCAAATCGTTTCATGGTGAATTGGTCCCTCATGCGCCCGGGATGGGCGCGAGGCCGGCTTATGGGGCGGGCGCATTTCCCCTGTGCGTCAGCGCTGAAACATTGGCGCAACAGGGCGTCTTTAGGCGGTGGCGCCATGATCGGCCGTGATCCCTGGGCGCCTGTCCGCCACGCATACATCGCTCTAACATGGCGCTGATGGCTGAAACCGTGGCGCCGCGCGTGCTGATCGTCGATGACGACCCCGAAATCCGCACCGGGCTGGCGGAGGTGTTCGCGCGCGCGGGCTTCGCCGCCGCGACCGCGGGCGACGTGCCCGCCATGGAGCGCGCGCTGGAGAAGGACGGCGCCGATCTCGTCGTGCTCGATTTGATGATGCCGGGGGAGGACGGGCTTTCCGCGTGCAAGCGCCTCTCCGGCCCAGGTCGGCCGCCGATCATCATGCTCTCTGCACTGGGCGATGATGCGGATCGCATTGTCGGCCTCGAAATCGGCGCCGATGATTACCTCGCGAAGCCCTGCAATCCGCGTGAGCTGGTGGCGCGCGCCCGCGCGGTGCTGCGCCGCGCGAAAGATAAAGGCGAGGCGAGCCCCGCCGAAGCCGTGCGCTTCGCGGGCTTCCGCCTCGATGTGGCGCGGCGCGAGCTGCATGATCCGGACGGCGTGGTGATCCCGCTTTCGGCCGGCGAATTCCGTTTGCTGCGCGCGTTCGTGGAGCATCCGCGCCGCGTGCTCTCGCGCGAGCAATTGCTCGATTTCGCCTTCGCCAATGACAGCGACGTGTTCGATCGCGCGGTGGATGTTCAGGTCTCGCGCTTGCGCCGCAAGCTTGAGCGCCCCGGCGCGGGCGAGATCGTGCGCACCGTGCGCGGGGAGGGCTACATGTTCGATGTGAAGCCCACGACATGACGCGCAGCGGCTTGCCGATTGCGGCTTATCTTGGCGCGTTGGTGGCGCTTGCCTTGGCGGCGGCGTTCGTCGCGGTGGTCGCGGTGGTGCTCTGGCTGCCCCCGCGCCCGCCGGACGTGATGCGCGCTGACACCGTCGCTGATTATTTCACCGCCGGCTACGACTACGTGAACGCGACGGGGCGCACGATTGACGATGAGATGGATTGGTCCATCCGCCGCGCCGCGCCGGGTGAAGAAAAGCCCCCGCAAGGCATGCTCTCCACGCAGCATCAATTGGCCGGGCGCCTGCGGCTGCATCCCGATCAGGTGCGCATCGCCGCGGTGAAGATCACGCGCAGCGACGTGATGGTGTTCCGCGTGCGCGAGGCCGAAGCGCGCCTGCATGATCGCCACGCCGCACAAGCCGCCCGTCAAGCCGTGCGCGACGCGATGCAAGCGGCGCGCGACGCGCGCCAGGCGCTGCGCGACGCCGAGCAAGAGAACGATACGGAGGCCGCCGAAGCGCATCGCGAAGCGTTGCGCGCGGCCGAGGAAGCCGCCGCCGAAGTAATGCGCGATTTCGAACAGAACAGGATCGAGGTGCAAATCCTGCCGCCGGCGCCGCCGGAGGCGCGGCGCGCCGAGGCGCCGGAAGCGCCCATGCCGCCCGAACCGCCAGAGCCCCCGGATGCGCCGCTGTTCGCGCCGGCGCCGGTTGGGGTGCTGCTGATTTCGGGCTTTGAAATCGCTGCGCAATTGCCCGATGGGCGTTGGCTGGTGATGCAGCAAGGGCGCAATTGGGCCGAGATCGGCTGGATCGGGCGCACGGTGCTGATCATCGCCGCCGCGTTGGCCGCCGTTTCGCTGCTCTCGTTGCTGATCGCGCGCCGCTTGACGCGCCCGATCCGCAATTTCTCCGAAGCCGTGCAGGCTGTCGGCGTCAATCCGCAGAACGAGCCGGTGCGCGAAGAGGGGCCCGCCGAATTGCGCGGCGCCGCGCGCGCGGTGAACACGATGCAGGCGCGCCTGCGCGCCCTGATCGCCGACCGCACCAAAACACTCGCCGCCGTCGCGCACGACATGCGCACGCCACTGATGCGCCTTCGCCTGCAAGCCGAGCATATCGCGCCCGAACAGCGCGAGAAAATGGCCAAGGAGATCGAGGAGGTCGAAGCTTTGGTCGCCAGCTTCATCGCCTTCGCGCGCGACGATCCAGCCGAAGAGGCGCGCGTGCGGCTTGATCTGGCCGCGTTGCTGCAAAGCCTCGCCGACGATCACGCCGAAGCGGGCCGCGATGTGACCTATGTGGGCGATGAGCGCGCGATCATCACAGGGCAATCGTTGGGGCTGAAGCGCGTGTTCACCAACCTCGTCGATAACGCCCTCAAATATGGCGAACGCGCCCGCATCACGCTGACGCATGCCGATGCGCACGTGATCGTCGATGTCGAGGATGAAGGCCCCGGCGTGCCGCCTGCGCAGCGCGAAACCGTGTTCGAGCCGTTTGTGCGCTTGAATGAGCAGGGCACGCGCGGCGCGGGGCTTGGTTTGGCCGCAGCGCGCTCCATCGCCCGCGCCCATGGCGGCGACATCGTCATTCTGGACGCGGAAAAAGGCGCGAAACTGCGCGTGACGCTGCCGGGTTGATGGCGCGGAACGCGAGGTTTGGCTTCACGCTTTCCTGACGCAGCCCCGGCGAAAGCCGGAGTGCGATCAGGGACTATCGCCGCAAACTCGGATTCAAGGCGCGGGGTTGCGACCCCTTAAGTCGATAATATTCGACGACACGATCTCCAAGCTCATCATAAGGCTCGTCATCGAGCAACGGGTGCTCGAAATGGTGGAGCCGCGCCAAGATTCTGCTCGTGCTCTCTATAGTGTCGCGCGAATAGACGGTCGGATCGAGCAGATGTTCTTCTAGGTAGCGTAGAAGGATTTCGAATCCTTCATCCCAATTACCATTGCCATTCCTAATGGCTTCATCTCGAAATGTCTCAACAGCTCTCAAGAGCTCGCCCTGGACCGTGTCAGCCTGACCAGAACGCGGCACGTAAGTTTGCCAAATGTGTTTTGCTTCGTCGAACAAATGCACTCACGGGCTCCCGCGTTCGTTTGATAGAAATAGCATACCGCCGAAAGCCGGCGAAACATCCGCAATCGGCGAGAGCGGACGCAGCTCTACTACTCGCTCCCGCGAAAGCGTCCGTCGCCTTCTTCGGTCACCAGCAGCACGTTGGGATTTTCCGTCGCGGTTTCCTCAAACAGCCCGATATCCAAATCCTCCTGCGGCGCGTCCGCGCGCAAGGGGGCTGCGACGCGTTCGGCCAGTTCGATGCGCTCCACCGGGGCAAGCGGGGCGGCCACGCCTGGCGCATGCATCGGGCGCCAGAAGATGATCGACACCGCGAATTTCTGTTCGCGCTCGACAATCTCGGCCAAGCCGTTGCGCACGCGGGCGCCCCAGCGGCGCAGCAACGATTTGTGATCCTTGTAGAGGAACGGCAGCACCTCTTGCGCCAACTCGGCGGGCGTCTCCAGCAGCGCGCGCGCCTCTTCCGGCGTGCGGGCGTGGCCGAGCGGTTTTTTCACCGCCGCTTCGCCGGTGCGCGCGACCGGCGCGGGCGGGGCGGGGCGCCAGTACCGCATCGTCACGCGCCAGGCATTGTCGCGAAACTGCAGCTCATAGAGGCCGGAGCCGTAAAGCTCCGGCACAGCTTCCTCGGCTGCCGCAGGCGTGTCGAATGCGGCGGGCAGATCCTCCACGGCCATGAACACGGGGCCGCCGGCCAAAGTGGTGGCCTCGTCCTCCGTGCGGGCGCGCGGCGCGTCAGGGTTGCGCGCGGCCGCCAAATTCGCGGCAAGGGGGAACAGGATCATGGGCCCTCTGGCGGCCTTCTCCACTGGCCGCCCGCATCATCGCCTTGTCATCAGGGGGGGCCAAGCTAAGACACTTAAAGTCCGAGTGTGCAGTTTCGGCTAAAAATCGTGGGGAGCCAAGCATGTCGCATCGTCGCTGGAGTTTGGCTGCGCTGGTGCTGGCGCCGCTGGTGGCGCTTGCGGCGTGCGATCAGGTCAACCAGGTGATCGAAAGCATCACCGGGGGCGAAGAGGTCGCCGGCCCCGCCGCGCTGGACGATGTGCCGCTGGAAGCGCGCGCGCTCTCGGGCGCGGTGCAGCCGAGCGAGGACATCGCCGCGCTCCTGGCGCCCGAGCCGGTGCTGGTGGCGCCGGGCGAGATCATCCTCGGCGCCCCGGTGGAGCAGACGTTAGACGAGGCCGCCTCGCGCATGGGGCTGGCCAGCAATTTCGTGCGCTCGCTGCGCGCAAGCGGCGCCGAGGCGCTCGAGCAATTGCCCGAACACATGATCGACCAAGTGCGCACGCGCGCTGAATCGGACGCCTCCGTGTTGGCGCGCGCCGCCGCGCAGGACGTGCTGGGCCGGCTTGGCCTGGAAGGCGAAATCGCAACGCGGCCGGGCGGGGTGGTGACGATCAATCTCGCCGCCGGCGTCAGCCCCACGGCGCTGCGTTTCGCGCAGCAGGCCGAAGCGGGCGCGAGCGAGGAGGCGCCCGCCGCCGTCGAATGGAGCGAAGCTGATCGCTGTCCGCGCATCGTCACGCAGGGGCAGTTGGAAAACGATTTGGCGCTGGCGATGCGCTGCACCATCCAGCGGCTGCAGGCGGCGCGTCAGTTCGAGTTCGTGGAGCCGAACTACATCGCCAGCGGCGGGTTCACGCTGCCCCCGCGCCGGCGCGAGGAAACGCCGCCGACCACGACGCAGCCGAACCAAACCCAACCACCGACAACGCCTGCGCCGACGACGCCGACAACGCCCGCGCCGGAAACGCCGGAGGCCGTCGTGCGCGGGGGCATGCCGAACGATCCGCTGTTGGCGCTGCAATGGCATTATCGCCCGCGTGGGAGCGGCGAAGGGCAATCGCCGGGCGGGGCGGGCTTCACCGCTTTCTGGGAGGCCAATCATGTCGGCTCGCGCCAAGTGCGCGTCGCCGTGCTCGATACCGGGCTCGACAGCACGCATCCCGACATCGCCGGCTCGCAAAACGTGGCCGCCGGCGCGGATATGATCACCAATCCCGAACGCGGCGGCGACGGCGACGGCGTGGATGCGGACGCCAATGATGCAGGCGATCGCTGCGGCGCGGCGACGGAGAATTCGTATCACGGCACGCACGTGGCGGGCACGATCGGGGCCGCGGCCACCAACGATCGCATCGGCGTGGCGGGCGGCGCGTGGGACGTCACGGTGATTCCGGTGCGCGTGCTGGGACGCTGCGGCGGCGAATTGGCGGACATCGTTTCCGGCATTCGTTGGGCGGCGGGGCTTGCGCCGGCGATCAGCGCGGGCGGCCAGCAGATCGTCAACGCCAATCCGGCTGACATCATCAATATGAGCCTCACCATCCTCGCGCCGTGCCCTGCGTCCTTGCAGGCCGCGATCGATGCGGTGAGTGCGCGCGGCGTGGTGGTCGTGGTGGCGGCGGGCAACAAGGCCGATCAAGCCGCGCGCTACGCGCCGGCGAATTGCAACAACGTGCTCGTTGTCGCCTCCGGCGATGCGCGCGGGCAGCTTGCGTTCTATTCCAATTTCGGCCCCGAAGTTGATTTGATCGCGCCGGGCGGAGACGTGTTCGCTGATAGCGATAATGACGGGCGCCCCGACGGCGTGCTTTCCACGCGCGCGACGCAATCGGGCTGCTACGATCCGATTAACCGCAGCTCCACCGAGCGCTGCTATTATTCGTTCCTCCAGGGCACGTCGATGGCCGCGCCGCACGTTT
>CAZWQS010000152.1:0-840 GCA_964635925.1 uncultured Terricaulis sp.
ATAGATCGTTTGAGCCTCAACCCGCCGCCGCGTCGATCAGCAGGAAGACGCGCGTGGCTTCCGCATTCATCGCGGCGCGGCCGCGGCCCATCAGTTCGGCGATGCGCGCGCCGTCATTGCGCAGGAATTGCATTGCTTCCTGATTGGCGTGCGCATCATGCGCGAGGAAATTCGCCAGCCGTTGCGTGGCGTCGGGCGCGGCGTCCTGCACCGCGCGCCGGCGCGCCTGCGTGCCCGAGCGCGAGCGTTGCGCGATGCGCTCCAGCGCCGAAGGCGAGAACACATCGTCCAGCGTCAGCCCCGCGCGCGCGATCGTCTCGGCGATCGGCAGCGCAGGCCCCCCGCCGTGCGGCTGGGAAATCTGGTGCTGCAAACGCTGCATCGAATCTTGCGGCGGGCGCGGGGCGCCCTTGTCGCTGTGATCGACGGAAGAGAGCAGATCGCGCCAAGTCCATTCCGCAGGCGCGGGGCGCTCATTGCGCGCCGGCTCGCTTGCGCGCGGGCGCGGCGGCGCGCTCTCCAGCGGGTCAGGCTCGTTGCGCCACGAATTGTCGTAGCGCGGCGCCTCGCTGTCGCGGCGCACTTTCGGGCGCGCGCGCGGGCGCTCGGCTTCGTCCTCGTGTTGATCTTCCACCGCGGTGCGCGCGCCGATCGCGGCTGCGCGCGCCGCTTCCGCCGCATCGCGCAAGCGCTCCAGCGCAACCGCTGCTTCACGCTCGACGCCGGCGGCTTCGTTGCGGATGAGGTCGGCGGCGCGCTTGGCGTCTTCCACCGCGCGGCGGGTCGTGTCGCGCACCGCGCCGGCGGTGGAGTTCGCCGCCAGCGTCGCCGCGTCCGCCG
>CAZWQS010000152.1:850-6772 GCA_964635925.1 uncultured Terricaulis sp.
CGGTGAGGTTGGTCGCCTTGGCCAGCACATCGAGCGCGTTGGAGAGCGCGGTCTCCAGCCGCAGCGCCGAATCCGCGCTGGCTTGCGCCGCGCCCGAGAGCGATTGCGTGCGGTCGGTGATCAAAGCGGCGGCGGCGCCGAAGGAGGTGAGGCGATGATCCAGCGCCTGATCGGCGGCGCGCACCTCGGCTTCGGCCTGACGCGCGGCTTCGGAGATGGAGGTGGTGTGGCGCGAGATCGAGTCGCCGATCGTTTGCGCCTGATTGTTCAACTCGCGCGAAATGCGCAGCAATTCCTCGCGCTCGCGCTCCATGCCGGAGATGAGCTGATTGGCGCCGGCCTTGGCCTGGCCGCTCATCTCATCCACCTGGCGCGCTTGGCGCTGAATGAGCCCTTCGACCTCCTGCAGCCGCGCGATGGTCTGCTCAAGCGCGCTGTCGAGCGTGGAGATTTCGCCGCGCACAGTAAGCGCCAGCTTGCGCGCGCCGTCCTCGGCGCTCTGCGAAGGATTGAGCAGGCGGTCGGCCGCATCGGCCAGACGGCGCGCTTCGGCGCGGGCGCGCACGCTCTCGCGCACCGCCGCGCCCGAAAACAGCGCCATCAGCGCCGGCAGCAGGATCGCTGCGCCGAGCGCGAACATCTCGGTCAAACTGGCTTGGCCAAGCCGCGCGGGGCCGATCATCGCGAACGCCGTGGCGACCGCGCCTAAAATCCAGAGCGCGGCGACCGCGATCGTCAAAGCGCCGATCAAGCTGGCGGGCTCACGCGTGCGGGGCGCGGGGGTGTCCATATCCTGCGTCCTGAGGCGCGCGGGGAGGGCGCGCTAGATTGTTTAATCGAAACGCAAGAAGTGCGGCGAATTCAAGGGCGGGGCCCAGCGGCGCGAAAACTTCGCCCGAACTTAGTTGGCGCGCTCGCACGCTTGGGGCGAACCGGCGCACGGGGCGTCGTTCGCGCTGCGTTGCTCCACGCTGATGCCGACCCACGCCAGGGCCGCCGCCAAGATCGCGTCGCGGATCGCGACAAGAATGGTCACCAACATCGCCCTACACCTCGATGGTGCGCGTCATGTGCGCCGATTGGTCTGCAACGGCAAGCGGCGAAATGCGCGCTCTGCGTGAATTGTTGATTACACGGAAAAGGCGCCGCGCACCGCTTGACGGGCCCGCGGCGGGCGTTAAGTACGGAGGCAATGTTACAACATAACGCGCATGCACAGGATGCCGGCCGCCGGGCGCATATCGCCCACGCGGCGCTGATCAGCCTGCACGCATTCTGCTGCGGCATGCCGGCGCTGGCGATGCTGGCGGCGGCGGTGTCGGGGACGACCTCTGGAATCGCCTTGCTCTCTGATTCTTTTGAACAATTGCACGCGTTCCTGCATGCGCACGAGCTCTGGATTCTGGTGCTGTCGGCCGCCCTGGTGCTGATCGGCGGGGCCTATGAGCTGAACGCGCGCCGCACTGGCCACAATCACGGTTTGCCCTGGCTGTTCGCCTTCTCGGTGCTGTGCTTCCTGGTCAATGTGGGCGTCATCCTGGCCCACCGGGGCTAGCGCTTCGGCTTCAATAGATGCAGCGCCAGGGCCCGAAAGCGCCGCGCCGCCTCACCCGCCGCCGGGCGCAATGCCCGGCGCAAGGCCATGCCTTCCAGGGCCGCGAGCAAAGTCTCGGCCGCCTCTTCCGGCGCCAGCGCGGGATAGATTTCGCCCGCCCGCGCCGCCCGCTCGATCGCCCCTGCCAGACGCCCGCGCGCGATCTGATCGCGCCCCGCCAGCGCCTTGGCCAAGGCCGGATCGCGCGCCGCTTCGGCCCAGATATCGGGCAAAAGCGCTGAATCCTCGCCCTCGAACGCCGCAAAGAACGCCCGCGCCATCTCCGCCAGCGCATCGACCAACGCTGGCCCCGCGCTGAGCTGATCCAGGCTGGCCTCAGCCTCCGCGCGCGCATCCAGCGCAATGGCGGCGATGATGTCAGCCTTGGCGTCGAAATAGCGATAGAGCGCCCCGGGGCTCACGCGCGCTTCGGCGCAGATTTCCTCGATCGTGGTCTGGCGGAAGCCGCGCGCGGAAAAGCAGATGCGGGCTGCGTCCAGGATCTGGGCCTGGCGGCGCGCGGGCAGGGCGGGGTCGGGCTGGCGCGGCATGGAATCGGCGCAAGCATAGCGCGGGCGAAACCTCGCGGATAATTTAGGTTAAATTCACCCTCCGCTGGCAGCGTCGGCCCCTGATTTCAGGCCGAGGGGCGGCATGAAGACGACTGCCTTAAGCGACGCCGCCGAAATGCGTAGGCGCGAACTGCCCGCCGCGCTGGCGCTCGCCATCCTGATCGGGGGCATCGCCGCCGCCATCCTGGGCGGGGCGGTCGCTGTCGGCTGGGCGGCCGCGATGGCGCTCATCCTCATCTTCGATTGCGAACTCTATCGCCGCCTCGAGGCGAGTGAGCGCGCCCCCGGCAAGAAACTCGTCGCCGGCCTTGCGGCGTGGGCGGCGTTCAGTTCGGCGTTCTACGCCGTATTGCCGGCCGCGCTCTGGATCGACGGCCAACCGGCCGGCGCGGCGGCGGCCATGGTGCTGTGGGTTGCAGTCGTGGTGCGCCATTTCAGCCCCGGCGTGTCGGGCGCCTGGCAAATCGCTGTCGCGGGCGCGGCGCCGCCGGCGCTCTCTCTGCTCGCCTCGCCGCTGCTCACCGCCTCGATGGGGGCGCGCCCTGATTGGGATCTCGCCGTCGTCGCCGCGATCGGCGGGGGCGCGCTGATGGCGTACGTCTCGCACGCCCGCCTCAGCGCGGCGCGCGCGGAAAAAGCGTTGCGCCTGGCGCTGACGCAAAGTTCGCATGAAGAGCGCGTCGGGCGCCTCATGCTGGAAAGCGATGACGGGGGCGTTGCGTTGCTCGATCGCGAAGGGCGCATCCTGGCCGCATCGAGCCGCGTGCGCGCGCTCGTCGGCGGCATGGATTACGCCGGGCTCAATTTCGAGAACGTCACCCCCGTCCCGCGCGAGCGTTGGCGCAACGCTTTCGCGCGCGCGCTGGCGGGCGAGCGCGTCGTGCATCAGGAAGAAGAAATCCGCCTGGCCGACGGGCGCCATTGGATGCACTGGGAGGCGCGCCCCTGGCGCGACGAAGACGGGGTCATTCAAGGCGTCGTCACCTATGGGCGCGACGTCACCTCGCTCGTCTCCGCGCGCAAAGTCGCCACCGGCAGCCACGACCTGCTGCGCGCCGCGCTCGATGCGGGCCAAAGCGTGATCTGGGAAGTCGATTACAAGGCGCAGACCATCGCCTGGTACGGCGATAGCGCAATCTACGGCGAAGCCTTCACCTTCAAGCAATTTCAGGACAACACCACCACCATCATCCATGCCGACGATCGCGAGCTGATGAAGGATTATTTCGTCCGCGTCGCCGCGGGCGAGATGCGCAGCATCGAACACCGCGTCGTGCACAAGGACGGCTCGGTCACTTGGGCGCACGTGCGCGCGCGCCGCGTGCTGGGCCGCACCGGGGGCGTGCGCAAATTCATCGTGCTGACGACGGACGTGACAGACCGCAAGCAGCGCGAAGCCGCCTTCATCGCCGCGATGCACCGCGCCGAGAAATCGCTGAAAGCCAAGCGCGCGCTGTTCGGCGATATCGCGCCTGAATTGGACGATATCGACGCCGCCGCCGTCGGTGTGGCGGAAATGCACGAGCGCCTCGATGCGCTGATGGAAGAAATGCACGCCCGCGACGTCGTGCTGGCCGAGACCATGGTGTCGCTCAAGGCCGCGCGCGAAGCCGCGGAAGCCGCCAGCGTCTCCAAATCGCAATTCCTGGCCTCCATGAGCCACGAATTGCGCACGCCGCTGAACGCGATCATCGGTTATTCGGAAATCCTGCAAGAGGAAGCCGAGGCTGACGGTCGCGAGAGCGACATCGCCGACATCCAGCGCGTGCTCACCGCCGCGCGCCAATTGCTGACGCTGATCAACGACATCCTCGATCTCTCCAAGATCGAAGCGGGGCGCATGGAGGTGCAGGCCAGCGAGTTCGACGTGGCGACGCTGATCGGCGACGCCGCGGCCACCATCACGCCGAGCGTGGAGAAGAACGGCAACGCGCTCAATATCGAGATCGCACCCGACATCGGCGCCGCATCGACGGACGCATTCAAGCTCAATCAATGCCTGCTCAATCTGCTCTCCAACGCGGCCAAATTCACGCAGGGCGGCGCCATCACCATCCGCGCGCGCCGCTTCGCGGGCGAGGGCGGCGATTGGCTGGAGATCGCGGTGCGCGACACCGGCATCGGCCTGTCGCGTGAGCAAGCCGCGCGCCTGTTCAGCGATTTCGTGCAGGCCGACTCCAACACCGCGCGCCGCTTCGGCGGCACCGGCCTTGGCCTCGCCATCACGCGGCGCATGCTGCGCATGCTGGGTGGGGATGTCGCGCTCGACAGCGAATTGGGCAAAGGCTCCACGTTCACGCTCACGCTGCCGGCGAACCTGCCGGGCGAAATCGCTGACCCGGCGCCCGCGCCGATCTCGGTCGCGGACGGCGCTTCGCGCACCGTGCTGGTGATCGACGACGAGGAAAGCGCGCGCGATCTCGCCGGGCGCGCGCTGTCGCGCCTGGGCTTTGCGATCCTCGAAGCCGCCACCGGCGCGCATGGCCTCAACCTCGCGCGCGCCAGGCGCCCGGATTTGATCGTACTCGATATCAATCTCGCGGATATGAGCGGCTGGGATGTGATGGCCGCGCTGGCCGCCGACGAAACGTGCGCGTCGATCCCCGTGCTGATCCATTCGGTCGATGACGCCCGCGCCCGCGCGCGCGCCGCCGGCGCGTGCGACCTGTTGCTCAAGCCCGCCGACCGCGACGTGTTGGCGGCCGCCGCGCTGCGCTTCGCGCGCGCGCCCCTGATCTCCGCGCCGGCCAAGCCGGCGCAAACTCGTGCAGCTAAAACCGCGTAGAAGAGGCTCCCATGCGCATCCTCATTGCCGAAGATCATCCCGATAACCGCGAGATGCTGACGCGCCGCCTGGAGCGGCGCGGCTATGAGGTGCATTGCGCCGAAAACGGCGCGATCGCGGTAGAGATGGCCAAGAGTTGCGCACCTGATCTCATCTTGATGGATATCTCCATGCCGGTGATGTCGGGCATCGAGGCCACCAAGGTGATCCGCCAAACGCCCGACGTGAACAGCGTGAAGATCGTGGCGCTCACCGCGCATGCGATGGAAAGCGCGCGCCGCGAATGCATGGAGGCAGGCTGCGACGACTTCGCCACCAAGCCCGTCGATTTCGCGGGGCTGGTGGCGCTGATCGAAAAATACGCGGCTTAATATCTTGGACCGCCGGCGTCCTCGCCGGCATTTGCGTTCAACCTATGCGCATTGAGCCGACGTGCCGGCGAGGACGCCGGCGGTCCAAGCAAAGCGTGGTTACCCGCGCGTGAACGTAAACAAGGCGTATATGCAAAAATTTCGATCTCCCCTGCGCTAAATTAGCTGCGCCTCAACCTCCTCATCCTAATGTTATCGTCTGGTATTGGTGGGTGCAGGCGGGCATGTCCTCCTCGCAAGACGAAGCGGGCGCTGAGGCGCCGGTGCGCCTTGGGCGTATCCTCCTGGTCGATGACCAGGCGCAAAACCGTGACATGCTGGGCCGGCGCCTGGAACGGCGCGGCTATGACGTCGTGCTGCGCGAAAGCGCGATCGGCATTGAAAACGAAATCACCGCCGAAAAGATTGAGCTCGTCCTGCTTGACTGGATGATGCCTGAGCGTTCGGGGCATGATGCGTTGCGTGGCATTCGCGCTCGTTATGACGCCGAGCACGTGCCGGTGATCGTCGTCACCGCGCTGGATGACGGCGACGTGGTGTCCACCGCGCTCGAAGCCGGCGCCGACGACTACATCACCAAGCCGATCGATCTGCGCGTGC
>CAZWQS010000153.1:0-6710 GCA_964635925.1 uncultured Terricaulis sp.
ATGGCGGCTCGTGCTTCCCGAAGGACACGCTGGCGCTGATGAAAACCGCGCGCGATTCCGGCGCGCCGATCGAGCTGATCGAAGCCACCGTGCGCGTGAATTCCGCCCGCAAACAGAAGATGGCGCAAAAGATCATTGAGAGCCTGGGCGGCAATGTGAAGGGCAAGACGATCGCCGTGCTTGGCCTCACCTTCAAGCCCAACACTGACGACATGCGCGACGCCCCCGCGCTCGACATCGTGCCCACGCTGCAAGCCGAAGGCGCCAAGGTGCGCGCGTTCGATCCCGAAGGCATGGCCGAGGCCAAGCACATGCTGAAGGATGTGACGTTCGCCACAGGGCCGTATGATTGCGTGCAAGGCGCCGATGCAGTGGTGATCGTCACCGAATGGGATCAATTCCGCGCGCTTGATCTCGACCGCGTGAAGGATGCACTGAAGGCGCCGATCGTGATCGACCTGCGCAACATCTACACGCCGAGCGAAATGAAAGCCAAAGGCTTCGAATACGTGAGCGTGGGGCGGCCTTAAACGAACACAACCTGTTCGACGTCCGAATGCCATTTCCAGGCGTCCGCGACGATCTGATTGATGTCACGCTCGGGCGTCCAGCCGAGTTCGCGGCGGGCGAGCGAATTGTCGGCCAGCAGCGCCGGGGAATCGCCGTCGCGGCGCGGAGCGCTGGCGGCAGGCACGCGCTTGCCAGTCACCTTCTCGACAGCCGCAAGCAGCTCCAACACCGTGACGCCCGTCCCGGTGCCAAGGTTCGCAGCGATGCTTTCGCCCCCGCCCAGCAGGCGCTCCACCGCGCGCACATGCGCATCGGCCAGATCCAGCACATGCACATAATCACGCAGGCATGAGCCGTCGCGCGTGCCGTAATCGGCGCCGAACACTTTGAAGCTGTCGCGCCGGCCGAGCAGCGTGAACAGCGCCAGCGGGATCGCATGCGTTTCCGGCTCATGCCGCTCGCCGATTCGCTCTTCCGGGCAGGCGCCGGCGGCGTTGAAATAGCGCAGATGCGCGAACTTGGTCCCGTACGCGGCTGAGCAATCGCGGCTCATGCGCTCCACCATCAGCTTGGTCCAGCCATAGGGGCTGACCGGCTGCTGGCGGTGCGTTTCGTCCATCGGCAAAGACACCGGCTCGCCATAAATGGCGCAGGTGGAGGAAAACACGAACGCCTTGACGCCCGTCTCGTGCATCACGTCGAACAGCGTCAGCGCGCCGGTGACGTTGTTCTCGTAAAAGCGGTCGGGATACTTCACGCTTTCGCCCACCTCGATCGAGGCGGCGCAATGGATCACGGCGTCGGGCTTGTACTTGGCGAACACTTCGCGCAGGCGCGCCTTGTCGCGGATATCGCCTTCTTCGAACTTGCCCCAGCGCACGAAAGCCTGGTGGCCGTTGGAGAGGTTGTCGTAAACAACCGGCTTGTGCCCGGCGCGCTTCAGCGCCAGGCAACAATGGCTGCCCACATAGCCCGCCCCGCCGGTAACTAGAATTGTCGCCATGTCACGGCCCTGTTAGAGCTTACCCCACATGAACGCCACAGATTTCACCGCCATGAAGCAAGCCTGGGGCCGCGTTGAGGCCGAGGCCGCGCGTTTGGCGAAAAGATCGCTGAACGATCTGTTCGCCGCCGATGCAAAGCGGGTTGAGGCGTTAACGATAAATGCGCCGCATCTGATCGCGGATTTTTCAAAGCAGCGCATCGATGCTGGCGCACTCGCCGCGCTTGGCGCGTTGGCGACGAGCGCAGACTTTAACGGCTGGCGCACAAGATTGTTCGCAGGCGAGATCGTGAACGCCACCGAAGGCCGCCCCGCCAAGCATTGGGTGCTGCGCGGCGACGATGCGCCGGCGGAAGTCAAAGACACCCGCGCGAAGATGGCCGCGTTCGCCAAGCGCATCCGCCCCGAGATCGACGCCATCGTGCATTTGGGCATTGGCGGCTCCGATCTCGGCCCGCGCCTTGTGATGGACGCTCTGAAGCCGTTGCGGGTTCCCGGCCTTCAAGTGCGCTTCGCGGCGAACGTGGACGGCGCGGATGCGGCTGACGCCATCGAAGGGCTAGATCCCGCGCGCACGCTGCTGATCGTTGTCTCCAAAACCTTCACCACGCAGGAAACGCTCGCCAACGCCGCATTCGTGCGCGCTTGGGGGCCGGCGCATCTCGCGGCGGCGACGGCCGCGCCGGAGAAAGCGACCGCCTGGGGCGTGCCCGCGGAGAACGTGTTTGCGTTCTGGGATTGGGTTGGCGGACGTTATTCGCTGTGGTCGAGCGTGAGCCTGGTATGCGCGGTCGGACTGATCGATGGCGCGTTCGAGGCGTTGCTCTGCGGCGCGGCGGAGATGGACGCGCATTTCCGCGCCGCGCCGTTCGCGGAAAACCTGCCCGCGCTTTCCGCGGCGATCCAAATGTGGAATCGCGAAGCGCTGGGGCACGACTCCTACGCGCTGATCCCCTATTCCGAACGCCTGCGTCTGCTGCCGGCTTACCTTCAGCAACTTGAAATGGAATCCAACGGCAAGCGCGTCACGCGCGAGGGCGAGGCGCTTCAGCGCTCGGCGTGCGCCGTCACCTGGGGCGCGGCGGGCACCAACGCGCAGCATTCGTTCTTCCAATTGCTGCACCAGGGCGTACAGGAAATTCCGGTCGAGTTCATCGTCAATGCCGGCCATCACGAAGGCCCCGCGTCGCACCGCGCCAAGGTGTTCGCCAACGCGCTGGCGCAAGCGCGCGCGCTGATGGTGGGCAAAAGCGAAAGCCGAGCGCGCGCCGAGATGATCGCCAAGGGCATGAGCGAAACGGAAGCCGATCGCCTTGCGCCGCACCGCGCATTCCCCGGCAATCGCGCGTCCACGATGATGGCGATCGATGGCCTGACGCCCGAAGCGCTCGGCGCGCTGCTGGCGTTCTACGAACACCGCACCTTCACCCAAGCCGTGCTCGCGGGCGTCAACCCATTCGACCAATGGGGCGTGGAGCTTGGCAAGGAAATGGCCAACGCCTTGCTGCCCGTGCTGGAGCAAGGCGCAAGCACTGAGCTTGATGCAAGCACCGCGATGTGGGCGGCGCGGCTGAAAGCTTAAGCCGCCCGCCGCTCGCGCTTCGCCGGCACAGGCGGCGGCGCGGCGCTCGGCGCTTCCGCCGGCAGGTGGCACGTCACGGTGACGCCGCGCCCCGGCTCGCTTTGCAGCGCCACCCAGCCGCCATGCATCTCCACGAACGAGCGCACCAGCGCGAGGCCAAGCCCAGCGCCGCGGCGATCGCCCGATTGGAAGCTGTCAAACGCATGCGCTTGCGTGTCGAACGGCATGCCCTTGCCTGTATCCGCCACAGTGAGGCGCACGATGCCGTCGAGGCGCTCGGCGGACACCGTGATCGTATCGCCGCGCTCGGTGTGACGCAGCGCGTTGGAGAGCAGGTTCACAATGACTTGCGTGATGCGCTTCTGATCGGCCGCGATTTCGCCGATCTTCGGATCGCACTTGATGCGGATCGGCACTTCGGTGTCGCGCGCCTTGGAGGCGGCCATCTGCACGCTTTCGGCGATGGTTTCGTAGACATCCATCGGCCCCAGATCGAGCTGCACGTTGCCCGCCTCCACCATCGCCACGTCGAGAATGTTGTCGATCAGTTTGGAGAGATTGCTCGACGCTTCGATGATCGAACCGACCTGTTCGATCTGGCGATCATTCAGCGGGCCGAAAATCTTGTGGTGCAGCATTTCCGCGTTGCCGTGGATAGCCTGCAGCGGATTGCGCAATTGGTAGGAGACGTTCTCGACGAATTGCGTCTTGAGGCGATCGGCTTCCTCAAACGCTTCGGCGCGCTCGCGCAGCGCTTCTTCCACGCGCCGATCGGCGGTGATGTCCTGGAAGGCCACGAGCGTCGCGCCATCGGGCAACGGGCGGGTCAGGAATTTCAGCACGGTGCCGTCGCTGCGGCGCATCTCGCCGCGATATTCGGTGCGCGCTTCCGGCGAAGGGTCGGTGATGCGCGCGCGCACCTGCGCCCACACCGCCGGATCGTGGAATTTCGCCTCGCACGCCGCGACCATGCGGTCGAACGGCATGTCTTGCTCGATGCTCTCGCGCGGCAATTCCCACATGGTGGAGAACGCGGCGTTGGACAGCTTCAAGCGGCCATCGAGGCCAAACACCACGATCGCTTCGTGCAATTTGTCGAGCGCGGCTTTCTGCGTTTGCAGCAGCGCGTCGTATTGGCTGCGCAGCGAGATTTCGTTGGTCATGTCCGAGAAGATCATCAGCAGACCGCCGCCCGGATGGCGTTGGCGCGCCACGCGCAGCATGCGCCCATCGGGCAACACCCACAAATCTTCCGGCAGCTCGGCCACCTCTTGGTAAAGCGCCAATTCGCCCGCGCGCCATTCGGCGTAATTCGCGGTCGCCGGCAGCTTGCGCTTTTCCTTGAGATAATCGAGCCACGCCGCGTGCGAAGGGCGATCGGCCAGAAAAGCGGGATCGACGCCCCACATCTGCTCAAACGCGCGATTGTGAAACACGAGGCGCTTTTGCGCGTCGTACACGGCGACGCCTTCGGCCAAATGGTTCAGCGTTTCATCGTGCGCGCGCTGCTGCTTGGTCAGCACCTCGCGCGCCGCTTCGGTTTCGGTGACGTCGATGGCCATGCCGGCCGCGCCGCCGGCGATCGGGCTCATGCGCAGGCGCAGCGTGCGCAGCGTTTCGCCGACGACGCAGGAGCGCACCTCCTCGATCACCTCGCCCGAGTCGATCGCCTTGCGCGCCATTTCGGCGGCGGCGGAATCGAGCTGCAAATTGCGCTGAATGGCCGAGTCCACGCTCTTGGCGTTCAGCGCCTGCACGTAGGCCGGGTTGGCCCATTCAAGCTCAAGCCCGCCATTGACGCGCCACGCCATGAAGGGCGCGCTGTTCCACATTTTGAGGAACGCGGCGGGATCGCCCGCGATCACCTTGTCGCTCGGCTTGATCGAGCCGTCGCTGGAGCCCTGCTCGACGCCGCGCACGCTGGCGTCAAGAATCCAGGCCACCGCGCGCGCGCCGGCGGTGCGCCCGTCGATCTCGACGAACACGCCTTCGGGCGTGGAGATGGTCAGCGAAAACGGCGCGCCCTCACGGCGCAAGCGCGCGAGCGCGGGGCCAAGGCGCGTCGGCGCGCCGGTGGCGTCTTGCGCGTCAAACGAAGAGAGCCCTTGCAGGATGCGCACGGCTGGCTCGGCCGCGATCGCCGCATCCGAAAAGCGCAGCATGCTGGCCAGCGCCAGCGGCGAACCATAGATGCGCGGCGCGCCCCAATCGCCATCGCTGGTCGGCGTGGCGGCGTCGTCCCAGATCAGCACCACACCCGGATGGGCGCCGAAGATCGAGTCCGCCCAGGCGACCTTATCTTCCAGTTCGCGCGCGCGCTTCTTCCAGGCGTCCACGCCCCCGCGCGCGCCATCAGTGACGCGCACCGCCCAGAGCAGGGCTGCAATCGCAATCGCGGCAGCGCCACCCGCCACCAGCAGGCTCACGAATCCGACGTCCAAAACCGACCCCTAATTCCATCTCGCGGCGAAACGAATCGCCATGCCCCAAGGGGCATCCTCACGCGCTTCGCCCGGCTTGGAAACGGCGGGCGCGGGCGTGAGATGTTAACAAGTGCTTAAAATGGTGAACGCCGGGTTAAGTTAAGAAAGTTCAACGCGTTAACCCGCGCCCTCAAGACGACCCACGCAGTTTTTCCACAGCAGCGGCAGCCGCTTGCAGCGTGGGCCGCAGCTTGCGCGCGCGCCGGCCCGCCTGCTTCACCCGTGCTGCCCCCGAAATGCGGAACACGAAGGGCATCTTGTAGCTGGCGCCGAAGCGCACGTGGCGGTCGCCCTTGGGCTCGAAGCGGGTGCGCAGTATGGCTTCGCGCGCGGCCTCGTAGAACACGTCCGAGGGCCAAGCGTAGACGCAATGCACGTTCTTCACGCGCCCGCCCGCGCCGACCTCAAAATCCACCACCGCCACGCCTTCCACGCCCAGCCGCCGCGCCAGGCGCGGATAGCGCGCGCGCAGCGGGCCGACGACCTCCCACGGCATCGCCGTTTCGTCGTCGTCGCTGATCGTGTTCGGCCCCTCGCGCCACACCACGCAGCACGGCCCTTCGGGCAAGCCCTGCTTGATGCGCTTGCGCTCGCGCCATTCGGCGCGCTTCTGCCTGATCCAATCCGCGAGATTGACCAGCACGACAACCAGCGCGAGCACGCTGGCGCCGGACGTGAACAGCGAGGCGCTGGAAGACCAGCCCTCGGCCCGCAACGCACCGGTCAAGCCCAGATGCGCGGCCACCACGACCACGAACAGCCCGCCATAGAACAGCGCGCGCGCTGTCCATGTGGAAACTGTGCGGGTGGCTTGGACAAGCATGGTTCCGCCCGTTTCTGCATCTCCGGCGCGGGGCGCGCAATCTGGACGACAAATTATTCACATGGTCGTCACGAACGCGCGACGGCCGCTTACGAAAACGGCCTTTCCCGCGAGGGAAAGGCCGCCTTCGATTTGGGCTTAGTAGCGATAATGATCCGGCTTGTAGGGGCCGGCTTCGGGCACGCCGATATAATCGGCTTGCGCCTTGCTCATCTTCGTCAGCTTCGCGCCGAGCTTTTCGAGGTGCAGCATCGCCACCTTCTCATCGAGGTGCTTGGGCAGTGTATAGACCTCGTTCTTGTACGCCTT
>CAZWQS010000154.1:0-6671 GCA_964635925.1 uncultured Terricaulis sp.
AACGCCGAGGCCATTCTCGTCTGCGTCGACAAGCCCGATGCCGACGATCGCATCGTCACGCTCTGCAAGGCCGAGTTTCCGCACGCCAAGCTGTACGTCCGCGCCTTCGATCGCGGCCATTCGCTGCGTCTCATTCAGGCGGGCGTCGATTATCAGATCCGCGAAGTGTTCGAGAGCGCGCTGACATTTTCGGGCGCCGTCATGCGCGAACTGGGCTTCGACGATTTCGAGGTGGCTGAAACGATCGAGGAGGTGCGCGAGCGCGACGCCGCGCGCCTTGAATTGGAGATCGCCGGCGGGCTGGAGGCCGGGCGCGTGCTGATCCGCGGCAACGTGCAAACGCCCACGCCCACGCCCTTCACCAAACCGCGCCGCGAAGGCCGCGCGCTTAACCCCGAAGCGGCCGAGGCGATTGACGACGACGAAGTGGGCGCGACGTGACGTGTCGATTTGTTCTTTATTTGTTCGCACGCATGCGCCAAGGGAGGTTGACGTGGGCGCCGCGTCGTGGTCCACGTCCGGCCAGCTCCAGGGATTTTGGCATGTTTCCGGACGCTCTTCCTCGCGGGGGCGTCCACGAGCGGCTGAATTCTCGACAGCGGCTGGCGGCATCGGGGCCGACGCCCCGCACTTGTTAAAGCGCGCGGCCAGACCGAATTGAGACGCAGCGGAAAGTCAAAACAGAAACGATGTCGATGGAAACGGCTGATCAAGAAGAACCACGGCGCGGCGGCGGACCTTTCAAGTTCTTCGGCGAAGTACGCGCCGAAGCCCGCAAGGTGAGTTGGGCCACTGTCAGCGAAGTGCGCGTCTCCACCATCATGGTCATTATCATGGCGCTGATGGCGGCGGTGTTTTTCTTCCTGGTCGATACCGTCGCCGGCAATGTGATCCGCTGGATTTTGAGCATCGGCTGAGGCGATGAGCATGGAAACGCAAACCGAAGCGCCGGTGTCTAAGGGTTCGGGCCGCGCCCGCTGGTACATCGTGCACGCCTATTCAAATTTCGAGCAGAAGGTCGCTGAAGCGATCCGCGATCAAGCGGGCCGCCAGGGCCTCGAAGCGCAATTCGAAGACATCCAGGTGCCGACCGAGGAAGTCACCGAAGTGGTGCGCGGGCAAAAGAAGCTGCGCCAGCACCGCCACTTTCCCGGTTACGTGCTGGTGAAAATGGAAATGACGGACGAGGCCTATCACCTCGTCAAGAACACGCCGAAAGTCACCGGCTTCCTTGGCCATCAGAACAAGCCGCAGGCGGTGAGCGACAAGGAAGTCGAGCGCATCCTGGGCCGCGTGGCCGAGCAGGGCGTCGCGCGACCGCGACCGGTGATCAATTTCGAGATCGGCGAAAAGGTGAAGGTCTCCGACGGGCCATTCCAAAGCTTTGAAGGCATGGTGTCGGAAGTGGATGAAGAGCGCGGGCGCCTCAAAGTGGCCGTGATGATCTTCGGCCGCGAAACGCCGGTCGATCTGGAATACGGCCAGGTCGAAAAGATCCGCTGATTTGTGGTGCTTTTGTAAGTGATTTAGCGCCGTGCGAGCGTGAGCGCGCGCTGGCTCGGCTTAGTCGAGCAGGAATTTGTCGAGATCGACCAGGGCTTGGTCTTTGCTGTCGGTGACGATCAGCGCTTCCGCCATCAGCGCGGCGTAGAACACGTACGCGCGCTGGCGCGCCGCGCGCGGGGCGAGCCCGCGCTCAACAAACAAACGCGCGAAATAATCGAGCCGTACGCGGTCGATGTGGCGCACGGCTTTGGCGGCGTTGCGGTCGCGCCGCGCCCACAAACGGATGGCCACCTCGATCGCCGCGGCGCGCGCCGCGCGCGGGCCTGAATAGGGCAGCCCAAGCAAGCGCTTTAAACGATCGCGCGCGGTGTCGGCCGTGCCTTCGATGCGCGTGATGATGTTGTAGCTCGCGCGCTCGCGCCATTGTTTCAGCATCGCCTGATGCAGCGCGTCGCGATCCTTGAAGTGCCAATAAAAGCTGCCGCGCGTCACACCCAGGCGTTTGGCGAGCGGATCGACGCGCACCGCTTCGATGCCGCCTTCGGCCAGCGCGTCCATGGCGGTTTCAATCCACGTGGCCGCGTCGAGCGTGGGGGTGGCGTCGGATCGTTTGCGTTGCGGTGCAGCGGCCATGGCTCCGTCATATGTAGTCTTCGCTACACGCGCAATTGATGCAGACGCGTCACACTCGGCCTGATCACGCGTGCGCGCGCGCAACTTTGTTCTTTTCAAGCTGGGCGGCGCAGGAGATAACAACATACACAGGTGTATGGCGACGAACAAGATCGCCAGCCCTTATGGGATTTGAGGAAACGCGCGGGAGGGAATTTGAACATGGCAAAGGAAAGTGAGAGCGCGCGCGGCGCGCTGAAGCTGTCGACGGCGATCGGTTTGGCGTTGGGGTTGGGCGCCATGGCGTTCGCGCCGCAGGCGGCGGCGCAAAGCGTTGGCGCTGCGTCCGATGAAATCGTCGTTACGGGCCTGAAGCACGGCGAGCGCAATGTGCAGGACGTGCCGGTTGCGGTGACCGCCTTCGGCGCCGATCAACTTGAGGCGCTCAATTTTTCGAGCCTGCAAAGCCTCAGCTACTCGATCCCCAACGTCCAGCTTGAGGACATCGGCACCAGCCCCGGCGTCGCGAACTTCGCCATCCGCGGCTTGGGCATCAACAGCTCGATCCCCTCCGTCGACCCCACGGTCGGCGTGTTCGTGGACGGCATGTATATGGGCATCAACGCCGGCATCCTGACGGACAATTTCGATCTCGCGGGCGTGGAAGTGCTGCGGGGCCCGCAGGGCGTTTTGTTCGGCCGCAACGTGACGGGCGGGGCGATCGTGCTGCGCACCAAGACGCCGGGCGATGATCTCGAAATCAACGCGCGCGCGGGCGTGGAGACAGGGCTCAATTACACGGCCGATTTCTCGATCGCGGGGCCGCTGGCGCCAGGCCTGCTCGCGGCCAAGCTGGCTGTTTATTACAACGACGATGAAGGCTGGTTCGAGAACAGCTTCGATGGATCGCAATTCGGCGCGAGCCGCACCAACATCTATCGCGGCGCGCTGGTGTTGACGCCGACGCCCAATCTGGAATTCATCCTGCGCGTTGAATCCGGCAACACCGAGGGCGACGGCCCGGCGGCGCAAAACCACGGCTTATTCTCACGCGATTCATTCGATTTCGCGATCAACTATCCCGGTTTCGCCACCAGCGATTGGGAGCAGGGCATCCTGGAGATGAATTGGGACGTTGGCTTCGGCGACGGCACCATCACCAACATCCTCTCCTATCGCGATTACGAAGGCCGAAGCGGCGGCGATATCGACGCCACCACCTTCACCGCCTTCCACGCCCGCGCCGTCAACCGGCAGGATCAGTGGAGCAACGAACTGCGCTATGCCGGCACATTCGGCCCTGTGGACCTCACGGCCGGCCACTACATGTTTGAGCAGAACCTGCTCTACATCGAAGAGCGCGTCGTGATTGGCCAGCCGCAAGCGCTTGTCGGCGGCGGCGACGGGGAATTCTCGACCTGGGGCGCGTTCGTCAACGCCGATTGGCATGTGTCGGAACAATTCACCTTCAATCTCGGCGTTCGCTATACGGAGGAGGAGAAGTCCGCCGTGGTGTCGCGTATCCGCAGTGCGTTGACGCCGCTGGATGGCGCGATCGTGGTGCCGGGCGAGGGCGTGACCGGCGGCAGCATCGACGGCAACTTCCTGGTGCCGTCGGATACGCCGTTCGATCTTGAATGGAATGACGTCTCGCCCCGCATCGGCGTGCAATGGCAGCCGAACGAAAGCACCAATCTCTACGCTTTTGCGGCCAAGGGCTTCCGCTCGGGCGGCGTGAACTTCCGCGTGACCACGCTTGGTACTGCGCTCGATCCGCAGCCGCCGACGGCATTCGACTCCGAAGAGCAGACCTCGTTTGAAGTGGGCTGGAAACAGGACTTCTTGGATGGCCGCGGACGCATCAATCTCGCCATCTTCCACAACGAGATTGAGGGCATGCAGCGCGAAACTAATCTGCCCGGCCCCTCGGGCGTGCAGCAGGTGATCGTGAACGCGGGCGACGCGACGTTGCAAGGCATCGAGTTCGAGTCGCGGTTCAACATTCTCGAAACGCTGATGATCCAATTGCAGGCCGGCTATACGGACGCGTCCTACGATAGCGTCACCGCCGATCTGAACGCTGACGGCGTGGTCAACGCCGCGGATGCGGCGCTCAGCTTGCCGCGCGTGCCGGAATGGACCTATGGCGCTTCGTTGCTGTGGGATTTGCCGCTGGGCTCGTTCGGCGTGCTCTCTTCGCGCGTCAGCTACAACCACCGCGATGAGAACTTCTACACCGACAACAATCGCGGCCGCTTGAATGAGGTCGATATGGTCGATCTCAACCTCACGCTGCGTCCTGATGGCGGGAATTGGTCGTTCGCGGTTTACGGCCTCAACCTGTTGGATGAGGCCAGCTTCGGCGGCGACACCCAATTGCCCGATATCGCGCCCTTCGGCGGCGACGGCGCGGGGCCTGCCGTGCCCACGTTCTCGCCGCTCAATAAGGGCCTCGTCGTCGGGGCCGAGGTGCGCGTGGCCTTCTGAACGACCCTCACGAGACCTGCCTTGGACGGCCGCGGCTCACCCCGCGGCCGTTTTTTCTTGGGGCAGACGCTGGCGGGTCGAGCCGCGATCGGTTACGCGCATTTCACGTTGCGGCAGGGCAGGTTTTTCCTCGATGTAACTGGCGCGCGCCGGTCAATCGCGCAGCATGGCAGGGGCGCCGGGGGGCGGTCCAGCGGGGAGGGACGACAGCACCATGATCAAAGGCGAGTGGATGGGGATTCGGCATTTGCGCGCGGCGTTCGGCGTTTTGCTGGGCGTGGGCGCGGGCGTTAGCGCCGCGGGCGAGGCGATGGCGCAGGACGCCGAGATCGTCGTCACCGCCACGCGCCGCGCAACCGCGCTGCAAGACGTGCCGGTCGCGGTCACCCCGGTGACGGCCGAGATGGTCGAGAACGCGGGCGTGCGCGACATCCAAGACCTCACCGCCATCGTGCCGTCGCTGCAATTCAACGTCTCTGAAAACGAAACCTCCGCCACCGCACGCCTGCGCGGCATCGGCACGCAAGGGTCGAACCCCGGCCTTGAGAGCTCGGTGGGCGTGTTCATCGACGGCGTCTATCGCGCGCGCAACGGCGTGGCGCTCTCCGATATTGGCGAGGTGCAGCAGATCGAGGTGCTGCGCGGGCCGCAAGGCACGCTGTTTGGCCGCAATACCTCCGCGGGCCTCATCAATATCGTCACCGTCGCGCCGACGCTCGACAGGTTCGAGTTTGGCGGCGACCTCACCTATGGCGCGTTCAATGAAACGCGCGTGTCCGGCTTCGTCAGCGGGCCGCTCTTGAGCGACCGCGTCGGCGGGCGTCTGTTCGCCGCGCGCTCAACGCGCGACGGCTTCATGGATGTCACCGATTTCGACGGAAACACCACCGATACGAACACGCGCGATCTGTGGACCGTGCGCGGCCAGATGCTGTTTGCGCTCTCGCCGACCGCCGAATTGCGCGTGATCGGCGATTTCACTGAGCGCGACGAAGAATGCTGCGCGGCGCAAATTTATGATCCCCAGGCGCTCAACGATACGGTTTACACGCCCGATCTTTTCCCGGTTTACACCGGCAATCTCACATCGCCTGGCCCCGCGGGCGTGACGGCGTGGTCGGGCGGCTATGGCGCGGGCAATACCGGCGCGCCGGCGACGGTGATCGCGGCGAACCTCGCCAATCTCGGCGCCGGCAAGCTCAGCCAGCGCCAAGCCTTCGCCAACCGCCGTTATGGCCAGGAAGTGCAGGAATGGGGCGTCTCGGGCGAGCTGACCTGGGACCTTAATTTCGGCACGCTCACCTCCATCACCGCCTATCGCGATTGGAGCAACGACACCGGCCAGGACGCCGATTATTCGGCGGCTGATCTGTGGTGGCGCCCCACCGGCGGGAGCACGGGCTTCGGCTTTGAAATTTTCACGCAAGAGTTCCGCCTCACCGGCGAAAGCGGCCCCGTCGATTGGCTTGTGGGGTTATTTTATTCCGATGAGATGCTTGAGCGGCGCGAAGGCATCACGCTGGGGTCGCAGTTCAACGATTTCTGGCGCTTGAACAGCGGCGCGCTTTGGGCGGCGTTCGATCCGGTGCAGGGCGCGGACGATGCGATGGACACCGCGCTCGACGGCGCGTTCGTCAACGACCGCTACGAGCAGAACGGCCAATCGATCGCGCTGTTCACGCACAACATCGCCCGCCTCAGCGACGCGACCAACCTGTCCTTCGGCCTGCGTTTCACGCGCGAAGAGAAGGATTTGGATGCGCGCTTCGCCACCAATTTCAACGGGCCGTTCCCTGGCGGGCCGGCGCTGATGTGGGCGGCGGCGCCGACGATCGATGCGGTGCTCGCGGGCGCGGGCGCGATCACGGCAGGGGATTTCCAATCGGTGATCAATACCGGCGGCGGCCCCGCCGGCATGTGCAGCACCGATTTCACCGGCGTCGGTACGGCGACAGCCTCAACGCTCGCGGGCAACGCCCAGCAGGTCTATTGCATCGCCCAGCTCAACACCGCGCTGGATGGACAGACGTTCAGCCAGTCGCGCGAGGAGGAGGAATTCTCCGGCG
>CAZWQS010000155.1:0-6665 GCA_964635925.1 uncultured Terricaulis sp.
CAAAGCGGCCGGAGCGGCCGAAGGGCGAGTAGTTCGAGAACGGCGTGTTGCCCGTGCCGTTGAGCGTGGCCGGCGTGGCCGTGGGATATTCGTCGGTGACGTTATCGGCGCCGAGCGCGAAGGCGATATTGTCGGTGATGTCGATACGGCCTTCGAGATCGATCAAGGTGCGCGGTTCGAGCACAATGTCGTTGGCCGCGCTCGTGCCGGGCGAGAGCACCTCGCCGTAGCGTGTGGCGCGCGCCGTCGCGCCGAAGCGGCCCATATTCCAGTTGATATTGAGCGAGTATTTATCCTTCGGCGTGCCTTCCTCGAAGGTCAGCACGTTGATCCGATCGAACAAAACCGGCGCTGGGTTGAGTGCGGCGAGCGGCGAGGTGGTGGGCGTGCGCGTCACCTCGGTGGAATTGAAATTGGCGCCGAGCGTGAAGGTGAAATCGCCGATTGTGTCGGTGTTCAGCGCGTAATTCGCCACGATATCAACGCCGCGGGTTTCGGTGTCGACGCCATTGATGAAGAAGCGTCCGCCGCCGATGCCGATGAAGCCCTGGTTGGTCAGATAATCGCGCACCGCCTGGCTGGTCAGGTTTTCCGACAGCACGATGCGGTTGTCCACGTCGATCTTGTAGCCGTCGATCGTCAGGCTGAAGGCGCCGGCGCGGATGACGAGGCCGAGCGCATAATTCACCGCGTTTTCAGCTTCCAGCGGCCGCGCGCCCAGCGCCACCGCAACCGGATCGGCAGCCGGGAAGGTGGTGATGTCGAACGGCACGCCGTTAATGAAATTGGTCGACGTCGCGGTGAAATATTGCTGCTGCAACGAGGGCGCGCGGAATCCGTTTTGCACGGAGCCGCGCACGGCGATCCAATCGTTGAAATCATAACGCGCCGAAAGCTTGCCCGAAAGCGTTTCGCCGAAATCGGAATAATCCTCGTAACGCACCGCCGCCGACATCAGCAGGCTGTCGGTGATGTTCGCTTCGGCGTCGAAGAAGGCGCCGAAGGAGGTGCGGTCTTCGTCCACCTCGTTGGAGGGGCGGAAGCCGGGGAATACCTGCGCGCCCGAAGCGGCGGGCTGGCCGTTTGGCAGCAGAACGCCGCCGTTCACATACGAATCCGGCTCGCCCGCGAAGATCGAATAGGTTTCGCGCCGCGCCTCGATGCCGATGGCGATGTTGAGCGGGGAAGCGAGGCCCGCATCAAACCCACGCACGCCCGAGACGTTGAACACCAATTGATCGTAGTCGAAGCCGCCGGCGTCGAACACGGTTTTGCTGGCCGGCCCCTGGCTGCGGTTCACGGTGTTGCGGATGGTGAATTCCATCTCGTTGAAGCCGTAGACCAGCGAAGCGTCCATATCCCAGCCGGCGAGATCCCAGCGCGCGCCGCCGGCGAGCGAGTAATCGGTCACCTCCGGATTGATCAGCGGCAGGAAGCCGTCGGGATGGATTTCGATGACGTTGCGGTCATCCAGCGCGCGGCGGAAGAAGCCGGCGGTGAGCGAGTCGCGGAATTGATAGCCGGCCCAGCCGTAGAGATCGACGCTGCCAAGATCGTAACCCGCATTGGCGAACAGCGTGTATTGCTCAAGCTCAGGCTCGCCGTACCAGGCGTTCAATCGATTGATGGTGGTTTCGCGCGGATCGTACACGCCGGGCGCCACTTGCGGATATTGCTGGCGCCAATCGGGCGCGGTGCGCACGGTTTTTTCCTGATCGACATATTCCAGCGAGATGGTGAGGAATCCGTCGGGGCCAAGCGGCAGGCCGAACCACCCCGCGACCGTCAGCGTTTCGCCGTCCTCCACATCGCGCGAGGCTTGGTTGGCCACATCCCAGGTGGCGTCCACGGGCGGAGCGCCCACGGGCGTCTCCACGCTGGTGATGCGCTGGCCGTAGGTGACGTTGACGCCCCCGCCCGAGGGCGCTTCGCGCAACAGCACGTTGATCACGCCGGCGATGGCGTCGGAGCCGTATTGCGCCGAGGCGCCGTCGCGCAGCACCTGCACGCTGCCCACGGCGACGCCGGGAATGGTGTTCATATCGACGGCCGAGGAGCCGCGCCCGATCGTGCCGTTGAGGTTCACCAGCGAGGCGGTGTGGCGGCGCTTGGAATTGACCAGCACCAGCGTTTGATCGGGCGCCAGGCCGCGCAGCGAGGCGGGGCGGATCGTATCGGTGCCGTCGGCGAGGCCAGGACGCGGGAACGTGTAAGAGGGCAGCGCGACTGAGAGCGCCTGGTTCAGTTCGGTGTTGCCGGCCTGGGTCAACGCTTCGGCGCTGAGCACATCGACAGGCGCTGACGTGGAGAGGGCCGAGCGGTTGGCCGCGCGCGTACCGGTGACGACGATTTCATCGTCGGAGGTCTGCGCGAAGGCGGTGCTGATGCCGCCCAAGGCCACGCTGGAAAGCAAGGCGCCCACAAGGGCGTTGCGCAATTTACGCTTGAAGGATGTCTCGGCCATTGGTGTCCCTCTCAACTGCCAGAGGGAAACTATGCTTAACACAATCGTGATCGGCCAGCGCGCCGCGACCAGGCGAACCCTGGACGCGACGCGCCGTGATAGATTCGTCACAAATGACGCGCGTAAATTCGCGGCTCGGGCGAATTAAAAACGTGTCAGCACCGAGAAGCGCACATTCCGTCCCGGCAGCGGCAGCTCATCTTTCAGGAAGGAGGTGTGTGCGCGCGCTTCCTCGTCGGTCAGGTTGCGCCCATCGACGCGCAGGATCAGTCGCTCGTCCGCGAACGGGCGGAAGGCGAGGCCGGCATTGAGCAGGCTGTAGCCGTCCGTCGCGGTTTCAAACGCGGCGGTGCGGCGCTGGGCGCCTGTTTCCGCGTGCTCGATGCTGGCGGCCCAATGCGGGCTTTCGGCTTCAAAACCGATGGTGAGCGTATCGCCGGGGATGCGCGGGGGGCGCCCGCCTTCGGAGAAGCTGGCGCGCACCATGTCATAGCTGGCGCGCCCCGCGATCGCGAAGGCGCCCAGATCAAACAGATGCGCGCGTGCGGCGAACTCGCCGCCAACGAAGCTCGCGTCGCGCTGCACGAAATGAAATACGGGCAGCACTTCGGCGTGCTCGGGAATGGCGGGATCGTCCGCGCTCGGCGCGAAGCCGCTGGTTTCGTCTTCCTCATCGATCCAGAACACGTCGCCGCGATCGAGCAGCGCGATGTAATCGGCGTAATCGATGCCGAACAGGTTGGCCTCGAACGAGAAGCGTTCGGTGTTGTACCGAGCCGAAATTTCGAGCGAAAGCGCGGTTTCAGTGTCGAGATTGGGATCGCCCAATTCGTAATTCGCCGTCGCGAGGTGGGGGCCGTTGGAGAAAAGCTCCATCGTGGTGGGCGCGCGTTCGGTGTTGGCGATGGTGGCGGCGACGAACCAGTTTTCGAGCGGACGCACGAAAATGCCGGCCGATGCGCTGAACGTGTCGAACTCGCGCCCGCCGAACGCGGCGTTTTCCAGTTCGCGCCGCTCCAGCCGCGCGCCGCCTTCGAGGCCCCAGCCGCCGAGATCGTAGCGCTCGACGACGAACACGCCGATGTCCTGGGTGTTGCTGGGCGCGATGAACGCTTCCTCGCCTTCGGCGGAGAAATTCACGTCGGAGAATTGCACGCCAAGCGCGCCTTGCAGCGGCCCCGCACCGTGGTGCGTCTCCACGCGGCCTTCCCAGCCGTCGCTGAAGAAGCGCGTGCCGGGCGCGCCGTCGGCTTCGTATTCGGTGTGCTCGTAGTCCGAATGCTGGGCGGCGAAATCGAGCCGGTCGAACGGGCCGAGCTGGAAGCGCAGATCGCCGCGCAATTCGTAGCGGGTTTGTTCGTAGGCGAGGCGCGAGAGGTTGGGGCCTTCTTCGTGCTCTTCTTCCTCTTCCTCCTCCTCCTCGTGTTCATGCTCATGGCTGTGACCCAGGAGGCCGTATTCGCCTTCGGTGCGTTTGCCGGCGACGCCGATAAAGCCCCAATCGCCCACGAACGCGCCGCCGAGGCTGTAGGCATTGAATTCTGTCCAGGTATTGGGCGCTGTGCCGAAGGCGGGCTCTTCGTGCCCTTCTTCTTCGTGGTCGTGTTCGGCGCCATGCGCGTCGGCGAAGCCCGGTATGTCGTAAGGCTCGGTTTCACGGCTGGCGGCGCTGAAGCGGAAAGCAAACGGGCCGACGCCCGCACCCAGGCGCAGCGCGCCTTGGGTTCCTTCGTCCACGCCGGAATAGGCGCCCAGCACCTCGCCCTCGACGCCCTCGATCGCGCGCGTGGGGATGGATTGATCAATCACGTTGACCACCCCGCCAATCGCATTGCCGCCATACGCAAGCGCCGCCGCGCCGCGCAGCACCTCGATGCGTTCGGCGTCGAGCCCGTCGGCGGTGACGGCGTGGTCGGGGCTGGCGGTGGAGGCGTCGATCGCGCCGATGCCGTTTTGCAGCACGCGCACGCGGTCCTCGCCGAGGCCGCGGATGATAGGCCGGCTGGCGCCCGCGCCGAACGAGGTGGAGGCGATGCCGGGCTGGGCGTCCAACGTGTCGCCCAAGCCGTTGTTGAGCGTGGAGATGATTTCATCGCGGCGGACGATATTGGCGCCTTGCAGGCTTTCGATCACTGCGCCTTCCAACGGCGCGGTGACGACGATTTCTTCTTCTTCGACGGTTTGCTGCGCGTAAGCGGGCGCGCCCATCAAAAGCGCGGCGACCGAGGCGGTCACGAAATACTTGGTCATGGATAGGTCTCTCTTCCCGCGCGGGCGGGTTGGCTGGCGATGTCGCGCACGCGGGGCGCGCGGATGAGGTCAGCGTTGAGAGAGCGGGGGCGCGCGCGAGCGCCAGGGCGGAGTTTGCGCGATGCGCGCCGATTGGATCGTCACAACCTGCGCAAGCGCGCGCACGAAGACGGGCGCGGCGGGCGTTGCGACATCCGGCGGCGCGGTGAACATACGCGCGGCCGCGCCAAGCCGGCAGATCGAGCAGGCGGCGACGCCGTCGGCGTCGTGCTGCTGGTGGGCGGAGAGGCCGGCTTCGTGGACTGGGCTGACCGCGTGCACGTGCGGCTGAAGCACAAAGCACTGCATCGCGATGGCGGCCATCGCGAGCAGAAGGGCCAGATGGCCTATCAAGCCCGGTTCTCGGGCGCGGTGTGGGGACGCGGCGTGCATGCGAACCGGCCGGGAAGCTAAGCCAGCTTTATGTTACTGTATAGCGTCTCACGACTTAAATTTCGGCCAGTAGCGCGGAAAAGCCGGCGAAATCCGCGCCTTGGCCCATGAGGCGTGCGTCACCCAGAACTAAGCGCGTGGCCTTGGCGGGGCCGGGCAGGGTCCAGCGAACCGGACCGGGGCCGAGGTTGAAGAGACAGAGCAGACGCTCGCCTTCGGCGCTGCGCTCAAACGCTAGCAGCGGTGCGGGCGCGTTGAGCGGGGTGTAATCGCCTATCCGCAACGCCGCGCTCGCCTTGCGCAGCGCGATCATGGCGCCGGTGAAGGCCAGCACTGAGTGCGGATCCGCCTCCTGCACATCGACCGCCATCGCGCGATGGCGCGGATCGACCGGGAGCCATGCGTCGTCGCCCACCGTGAACCCCACCATAGGCTTGGTGATTGTCCACGGCATGGGCGTGCGCGCGCCGTCGCGGCCGATGCCGTTGGGCCAGAACGCGATCGCTTCGGGGTCGCGCAGGCGATCGTAGGAGACGTCGGCGTGCGGCAGGCCAAGCTCATCGCCTTGATACAGAAAAGTCGTGCCGCGCAGACAGAGCAGGATGGCGAGAAGTTGCTTCACACGTTCGGGATCGTTGTGCGCAAAGCGCGTGGCGCAGCGGATCACGTCGTGGTTGGAAAGGCTCCAGGAGGGCCACCCGGCCGCGCCGTCCCAACCAGCCATCGCTTCCAAGAAAAGCGCCGGCGTGGCCTCCTGCGCACGCAGAAGGAAGAAAGAATACGCCGAGTGCAGGCGATCAGGCCCGCTGGTGTATTCGCGCTGAATTTTTTGCGGCTCTTCGTCCTCTATTTCGCCGATCGCCACCGCGCCGTGTTCGTTCAGCAGCGCACGCAGGCGGGCGATAAACGCGAACGTTTCAGGGCGCGTGCGGTCATAAAGGTGGCGCTGCATTTGGTGCGGGCGCGCGGGCGGGCCGTCGCGCGGGAGCGGAGGATTGTCGCGCAGTTCGGCGTCATGCGTGAGAAAGTTCACGACATCGAGGCGAAACCCATCTACGCCGCGCGCAAGCCAGAAGCGCACGGTATCGAGCAGCGCATCCTGCACATGCACGTTGCGGATGTTGAGGTCTGGCTGCTCGGGAAGGAAATTGTGCAGATAATATTGGCGCCGGCGTGAGTCCCAGGTCCAAGACGGCCCGCCGAACATGGCTTGCCAATTGTTGGGCGGGGAGCCGTCCGGCTTCGCGTCGGCCCACACGTACCAATCGGCCTTGGCGTTATCGCGACTGAAGCGGCTTTCCTGAAACCAGGCGTGGTGATCAGAAGAGTGCGAAAACACGAGGTCGAGGATGACCTTTAGGCCAAGCGCATGCGCGCGGTGCATCAGCAGATCAAAATCCGCCAGCGCACCGAACATCGGATCGACATCGGCATAGTCGGCGACGTCGTAGCCGTAATCCTTCATGGGCGAGCGATAGAAGGGCGAAATCCAGATCGCATCGACGCCGAGCGCGGCGAT
>CAZWQS010000156.1:0-6647 GCA_964635925.1 uncultured Terricaulis sp.
GATGCGCGTGCCGGGGCCCGACCACCACTTCCTGATCAATCCTTATGGGATGTTCTTCGAGGAGATCACCGCGTCCTCGCTGGTGAAGGTCAATCTTGAAGGCGAGATCGTCGCGCCGACGCCCTATTACATCAATCCGGCGGGCTTCACGATCCACTCCGCCATTCACGCGGCGCGCGAGGATGCGCTATGCGTCATCCATCTGCACACCGATGCCGGCGTGGGCGTTTCGGCGCAAAAAGACGGGCTTTTGCCGCTGACACAGAATGCGCTGCTGGTGCGCCCGCAGCTCGCCTATCACGGCTATGAGGGCGTTGCGCTGAACCTGGATGAGCGTGAACGGCTGGTGGCCGATCTTGGCGACAAGAAGCTCATGCTGCTGCGCAACCACGGCACGCTCTCGGTTGGCGCGAACGCAGGCGACGCCTTCGTCGGCATTTTCTTCCTGGAGCGCGCCTGCGCCCAGCAGGTCGCCGCGCTTTCGGGCGGGGCGGATAAAGTCTTGGTCGCCCCCGATGCGGCGCAGGAAGAGACCATTGGCCAGAGCAAGGGGCTCGCGATGGTGTCTGGCCTCGCTTGGCCCGGGCTCAAGCGCCGACTCGACCGCGCCAACCCAGGCTATAATTCTTAGGCGCGCAGCGCATTACCGCTTGGCCAATCGTTTCGTGCATGTAACGGTGCATTCGCGTTTAACGCGAGTGCGGCGATGGGGCGTCTGCTTTTTGGGGTAAGTCTGGCTTTGGCCGCGGCCGCTTCGGCCGGACGGGCGGAAGCGGGCGCATGGCCGGCGCCCAAGGAAGGCCAGGAAATCCTCACCAGCGCCGCCGGCAAGCGTGACGGGCACGCCGTTTTTGAATCCTCCGGCTATTGGGAAGCGCCGGTCGGCGCGCAGACCTCGCTGCTGATTGCGCCATGGAGCGAAACCGCGAGCGATCTCGAAAGCGGGTGGCGCGGCGAGGCCGTTGTGGGGCTGAAACGGGCGGTCTTCCGCGATGACAATCACGTGATGGCGCTCCAAGCAGGGGCCTATTGGCGCTCGGACCCGCCGGCCGATTGCGGCGAGGGCGGGGTCGAGGCGCGCTGGCTTGGCGGGCGTTCGTTCGGCGGCTCAGGATTTGTAAACCTTGAGGTCGCCGCGCGCGTACTGGATGAGGGCTGCCCGGCCGGCCGCCTGAGCCTCAGCGTCGGCGTCCGCCCGCGCGACAATTGGCTCGCTATGGGTGAAATTTTCTACGACGACCCCAAAGAGGGAGACGAAAGCCTCAAGCTCCAACTGAGTCTGGTGCGCTTTGGCGACGATGGACGCGGGATCCAGGTCGGGCTTCGCACGCGCCTTGACGGGAGCGAGGACGTCTCCCTTGTGCTGGGGCTTTGGGGGCGCCCGCGCGGTTAGCAAAGGCTGTGTATCGCCACATTTAGACACACATCCGCAAAACATATTGTATACAGAGCCTTTCATGAGTGGGCTGTTCAAAAAATATGGCTTCGCGGCGGTGGTCAGCGTCGCCCTCGCGGCGATGGCGCTGGTGATCGCTGGTAAAACCGTATTCGCCGGCGTGGGCTCGGTGATTGCGGGCGCACAGGGCCAAGCGAAAGCGGGGCGCGACGGCGCTGTGGGCGTCACCGCGCTCGCCGCTGGCGCGCACAGTTTTTCCGATGGGGTTCGCGCCCTCGGCACTGCGCAAGCGCGCGAGAGCATTATCATTACGCCGAAGGTCGCTGATACCATTCGCGTTATCCGGTTCGACAGCGGCGACCGGGTCCGTGCGGGGCAAGTCCTGGTTGAGATGGCGAGCGTGGAGCAATTGGCCTCGGTGGCTGAAGCGCGCGCCGCCAATGACGCTGCGCAGGAGGAACTGCGCCGCTTTCAGGAATTGTACGATCGCGGCTTTGCTTCGCAGGCTCGCCTTGACGCCGTGCGCGCTTCCGCTGACGCCGCACAGGCGCGGCTGAACGCGGGTGGTTCGCGCGCGGCGGATCGCACTATTCGCGCCCCTTTCGCTGGAATCGTCGGCCTGCGCACGGCAAGTCCAGGCCAATACATGCAGCCGGGCGGGCAGATCGGCACGTTGGACGACATCTCCCAAATCAAGCTCGATTTTGACGTGCCCGAAACGCAGATTTCGCGCCTAAGCGCGGGCGTGGCTATTGTGGCGCGTACCGCCGCTTTCCCCGACCGCACTTTCGCCGGCGCCATTGATCATGTGGATACACGTGTGGATTCAGCCACGCGCACCGTGCGCGTGCGCGCCTTGTTGCCGAACAGGGACGAGATTTTGCGCCCCGGCATGTTGATGACGGTGGAGATTCGCTCCAACCCGCGTGAAGCGCTCGCTGTGCCGGAAATCGCCATCCTTGAAGAGGCGAACGGCTCGTATGTGTATCGCGTTAAGAGCGCCGAGAACGGGCAGAGGGCTGAGCGCGTGATCGTCACGATCGGACAGCGCGCGGGGGGCATGGCGGAGGTGCTGTCGGGGCTCGAACCTGGAGACATGGTGATTACCGAGGGCGTGCAGAGCGTTCGCCCCGGCGGCGCGGTGCGCATGAATTCGCCGTCGGACGCCGGCGAGTCACGGCGCCCTGCGGCTGGCGAATTGCGGCCGCGCGGGTAAGCGGCCATGACCCTTTCCGACCTCTCGGTGCGTCGTCCGGTTCTTGCGACCGTATTCTCTCTATTGATCATCGCGTTCGGTTTGATCGCGTTCACCTCGCTGCCGCTACGCGAGTTGCCCAACGTGGATCGCCCCATCGTCTCGATTGACGCGTCTTATCCTGGCGCCTCGGCTGAGGTTGTCGAAAATCAGGTTACGCGCATTGTCGAAGATCAACTGTCCGGCATCGACGGCATTGATCTCATTCACGCGACCAGCCGTGATGGGCGTTCGTCCGTCACCATCGAATTCTCGATCGAGCGTGATCTGGAAGACGCCACCAACGACGTGCGCAACGCCGTCAGCCGTGCGCGCGGCCAGTTGCCGGCCGATCTCGACGAACCCGTAATCCGCAAGGCCGATGCCGATGCGGACGCCATTCTCTGGTTCGCGCTGTCCTCGACCACGCTCGACCGCACGCAGCTTACTGATTACGCGGAGCGCTATATTGTTGATCGCCTCGCGGTGTTGAATGGCGTGGCCAATGTGCAGGTGGGCGGGGGCTTTCGCCCGTCGCTGCGCATCTGGCTCGATACCAACGCGCTCGCGGCGCGCGGGCTCACTGTGCAGGATGTCGAGAACGCCCTGCGGGCTCAGAACGTGGAATTGCCCGCCGGCTATGTGCAAAGCCAGGAGCGCGATTATCAGGTGCGCGTGGCGCGCGCCTTTGAAACGCCAGAGCAGTTCGAGCGGCTGCCTTTGCGCTCCAGCAGCGACGCGGACGCCGTGATCGTGCGCCTAGGCGATGTCGCGCGCGTGGAGATGGCGCCCGAAGATACGCGCCGCGTGTTCCGCGGCAACGGCGTCGATCAGGTCGGTCTGGGCATCGTGCGCCAGTCCAATTCGAATGCGCTCAGCGTTGGGCGAACCGTGAAAGAGGAAATAGAGCGTATCCGCCCCTCGCTTCCCGAGGGCACAACGATCGCTTTGAGCTACGACGCCACCTTGTTTATCGACCGTGCGATCGAGCGTGTGGGGCAAGTGTTGCTCGAATGCACGCTGCTGGTGGTGCTGGTTATTTTCCTGTTCCTGGGGTCATGGCGCGCGGCGTTTATTCCTGCCGCGGTTATTCCAGTCTGCTTGATCGGCGCGTTTCTGGTGATGTCGATTTTCGGCTTCTCCATAAATTTGCTGACGCTGTTGGCCCTCGTGCTCGCAATCGGGCTCGTGGTGGACGATTCCATCATTGTGTTGGAAAACGTGCAGCGGCGCGTCGATACGCTGGGCGAGCCGCCCTTGGTGGCTGCCGAACGTGGCACGCGGCAGGTGTTCTTCGCGATCGTCGCAACATCGGCCGTGCTTGTGGCCGTGTTTACGCCGCTGCTTTTTGTCAGCGGCTATGTCGGGGCGCTGTTCGTTGAACTCGCGGTGGTGATTGCTGGCGTCATCGTGATCTCCGCATTCTGCGCCCTGTCGCTTTCGCCTATGATGTGCTCGAAGCTGGTCAAGCCGGTGCGGTCGAGCACGAAGCTCACGGCGTTCGTCGATAAAGTCATGGACGCGGTGCGTGCGTCCTATCGCGCATCGCTGGAGGCTGCGCTCAACGCCAAGCAGATCGTGTTCGCGGTCTTTGCCGGCGTTGTGGTTGTCGGTGGTTTCTTGTTCACGCAGCTTTCGTCCGAACTCACGCCGGCGGAAGATCGCGGCATCTTGATGATTTTCGCCCAGGCCCCTGAAGGCTCGGGCTTTGAGTATATGAGCCGCGTCATGGGGCAGGTGGAGGAGGTGCTCCTCCCCTATGTCGAAAGCGGCGAAGCGCGGCAGGTGATGGTGGTTGTGCCCGGTTTCGGCGATCAGGGCACCAATCGCTTCTCATCCGGCATCGGGCGCGTGTTTCTTAGTAATTGGGAAGATCGCCACCGCACCGGCACCGAGATTGAAACCGAGATCAACCAGCGCCTGAGGCAGATTCCGGGCGCCGCGATCAGCGCGCGGATGCAGGGCGCGTTCCCTGGCGCAAGCGGGGGCGCGTATGGCGCCTCGATGGTGCTGCTGGGCTCGACGTATGGCGAACTGGCGCTGGTGGCGAACCGGATCGTCGATCGCATGCGCGAAAATCCGAATTTTCAGCGCCCGCGCATCAATTACGAGCCGACTTCGCCGCGCGTTCTGGTCGATATCGATAGGGAACGGGCGGCGGCGCTTGGCGTATCGGTGCAGGCGATTGGGCGAACGCTCGAAGCCAGCATGGGGCAGCGGCGCATCAACACGATTTCCGATCGCGGCGAGGAATATTACGTTTATATCCAGGCCGAACGCGACGAGCGCTCCAACATCGCCGATCTGTCGAACAAATACGTACGTTCGGACCGCACCGGAGAGCTTGTGCCGCTTTCGACGCTGGTGACGACGCGCACGGTGGGCGACGCTTCCGAGCGCCGGCGCATGAATCGCCAGGCGGCGGTTACGATTTCGGCTGTTACGGCGGGCGATTACGCGATCGGCGATTTCATCCGGGAGATGGAGCGTATGGCGCGCGAGGAGATTGGCGAGCAGCCGATCACGATCGATTATGCAGGCTCTGCGCGGCAATACCAGCAGGCTTCAAGCGAGATCGTGTTCGCGTTCGGCTTCGCGCTCTTGATCGTGTTCCTAGTGCTGGCGGCGCAGTTTGAAAGCTTTGTGCATCCGGTCGTCATCATGCTGGCGGTGCCGCTGGCGGTGACGGGGGGGCTGTTTGGGCTTTTCCTGTTTAATCAGACGCTGAACATTTATAGCCAAATCGGCCTCATTATTCTGATCGCGCTTTCGGCGAAGAACGGGATTTTGATCGTCGAGTTCGCAAATCAGATGCGCGACGAGGGCAAAACCGTTCGCGAGGCGATCCTCGAAGCGGGCGATCTGCGTTTGCGCCCCGTGCTGATGACCTCGATCGCCACCGTGGTGGGCGTGGTGCCGCTGATGCTGGGCCACGGCGCGGGCGGGGAAAGCCGTGCGACCATCGGCATCGTGATCTTCTTCGGCTTGTCGATGGCGACGATGCTGACGCTATTCGTGGTGCCGGCGTTCTATGACTTGCTTGCGCGCTACACCAAATCGCCCGACGCCACCGCCAAAGAGATCGAAGGTTTCGAGCACCAGGAAGCAGCAACGCGCCCCGCCGAATGATTAGTCGCTTGAAGCGACCATCAGATAGGCGATCAGATCGCGGCGCTGCGTTTCATCGCGCACGCCCGCGAACGCCATGCGGTTGCCGGGCAGGAACGTGCGCGGGTTTTCCAGCCAATGGTCGAGGTGGGCGCCGTCCCACACGAAATCCGCATCTTGCACCGGTTGCGAATAGGCAAAGCCCTCGGCCGTCCCGATCTCGCGCCCGAATACGCCGTAGAGATTGGGGCCGACGCGGTTGCCGCCGCCCTGATTGACAGTGTGGCATGAGCGGCATTGCGCGAACACGCGCCGTCCCGCGTCGAAATCCGCAGCGTTGTAGGGCGCGTCGAGTTCGCTAATGCGCGCCTGCATCGCCGCGATGTCAATTTCCGCGCTTGGCGCCGGCGTTGTTGGCGTGCTCGGCGCGGGCGTCTCGGAGGCGGGGCCGCATGCGGCGAGGGCGAATAGCGAAGCAGCGAGAAGCAAACGGCGCATGCGGAACTCCGTGGGGTAAGCGACGCATCCTTGTTCCGCGCGCCATGCTTGGCCATGCGGCGCGGCGCCGCTTGATGCGTGCCGCCTGAGGGACTCGAACCCCCGACCCCCTGATTACAAATCAGGTGCTCTACCGGCTGAGCTAAGGCGGCGCGGCGTCGTTTTGCCAGCCCGCGCGCCAAGACGGAAGAGTGGCGAACTCCCTTTGCCCCTCGTGGCTGACTATGGTTAACCGGACCTGGGCAGGGGACGGCCGCAAGCAGGGGATCGCGCATGAGTTTTTGGGATTCGCTGTTCCGCGCCATTTTCGGCAGCCGCGGCGGCTCGTCGCGCCCGACATCGCCGCCTCCGCCTCCGCCGCCGCGCCCTGAGCCGCCGCGCACTCCGTCAGCGCCGCCGGCTCCGCCACCT
>CAZWQS010000157.1:0-6644 GCA_964635925.1 uncultured Terricaulis sp.
AGCGCGAACTGCAACACCGCGCCTTCGCCTTCGACGCGAGGTTCAGCGCCGACGGGCTGGCGCCTGCGCCGACCGCGACGGTGTCTGTCGGCCAGCAGGATGATTTCACGCGCCTCGCGTTCCGCTTCACCGGCGCCACGTCGGTGACGCCTGCGTTGGAAGGCAATCGCCTCACGCTGCGCTTCTCGCGCTCGGCCGATATTGATCTGGCCGAGCTGCGCTCCAGCTTGCCGCGTTTCGTGCGCGATGTGCGCCGCGTCAGCGCCGCGGGCGCGCCGCTGCGCTTGGCGCTGACGCTCGACCCGGGCGTGCGCCACCGCCATTTCAGCGACGGCGAGCGCGTCGTGGTGGACATTCTGCCGAGCGCGCCCGGCTCAACCGCGACGGTCACTGAAAACGGCGTCACCGCGCCCGCGCCGCAAGCGCAAGTGAACGGCGTGGCGCGCGTGCGCGTGGTGGAGGAGGCGTCGGTCACGCGCATCAATGTGTCGTGGCCTTCGCCCGCGCGTGCGGCTGCGTTCCGCCGCGGCGAAGCGATCTGGTTGTTGTTTGACGCCGCCGGGCGCATTGATCTCGCTGGCGTGGCGCGCGTGGGGCGGCGCCATCGCGACATTGAGGTCGTGCGCGGCGAAGGCGTGATCGGCTTGCGCATTCCCGCCTCGTCGGAGGTGCTGGTTTCAGCCGCGGCGCGCGACAATGATTGGGTGTTCACGCTGGGCGCGCGCGCCGATGGCGCGGGCGCGGCGCCGCTGATCCGCGAGGTCGCGTCGGACGGGCGCGCGCGTCTGATCGCACAGTTTGGCCGCGAAGGCGTGGTGCGTTGGATCAACGATCCCGAGATCGGCGACCGCATCGGCGTGGCGCTGCTGGGCGGGCCGGCCAAGGGCGTCGATACGCGCCGCGCCACGATTGAAGCGGCGCTGTTGCCGTCCGCGCATGGCGGCGTCATCGAATTGCGCGCCGACGATGTGACCGCCGCGTTTCAAGGCGGCAACCTCATCGTTACGCGCGGCCAGGGGCTGATCGCGGCCGCCGCGCCGAGGCAGAGCGAACATGCCGCCGATCTGGAAGCGGCGCTGCTGGCTGAATCCATGGGCGGCGGCGAAGCAGAGCATGCGCCTCGCGCGCAAGGCGGGGAATCGCTGGTGCAGGTGCGCCAGCATATCGACGCGCTGACCCGCTCGGCCGCGATGGAAGGCACGGACGAAGGCGCGCCCTTCACCGCGCGCCTGGCGCTGGCGCGCTATCTGCTGCAAAACGAATTCGCGCATGAAGCGATGGCGGCGCTGCGCATGGCCGCGATCAATCAAGGCGAATTGGTCGAGATCGATCCCGAATATCGCCTGATGCGCGCCGCCGCCAACGTGATGATGGGCCGCCCCCATGCTGCGATGGCCGATCTCAACGCCTCGGCGCTGCGCGATGATCCCACCGCCGCACTGCTGCGCGGCTACGCCGCCGCGCAACGCCAGGAATGGACCGACGCGCGGCGTGAACTCGATCGCGGACAAGGCGCGCTTGAGGGGCTGCCGCCGGCGTGGCGCGCGCGCATGCAATTGGCGCTGGCGCGCGCGGCGCTTGAGCTGAACGATGTCGCCGCCGCCGAAGCCGCCGCCAGCGCCGCGATGGGCCAAGCCGCCGACGAAAATGGCCGCTACGCCGCGCGTCTCCTGCAAGCGCGCATCGCCGCCGCCCGCAATGACCATGAACGCGCGCTGACGATGCTGGATGAGCTGACGCACGTGCGTGACGAAGAGATCGCGGTGCAAGCCAGCGTCGAGGCGATCCGCCTGCGCCGGCTGGGCGGGGAATTGCCGGCCGCGCAAGCGGTGGAGCCGCTGGAAGCGCTGCGCTATCGCTGGCGCGGCGATAGCACCGAGCTCGCCGTCGTCGGCATGCTGGGCGATGTGTATTCCGAGCTTGGCCGCTGGCGCGAAGCCATGGCCACAATGCGCGTGGCCGCCGATCGCTTCCCGACCAATCCCGCCGCACGGCAATTGCGCGCGGATATGTCGAACCTGTTTGAGCGGCTGTTTCTGGATGGCGAAGCCGATCAGCTAGAGCCGATCCAGGCGCTTGGCCTGTTCTACGAATTCTCCGACATCACGCCCGTCGGCCCCAGCGGCGACCGCATCGTGCGCTTGCTGGCGGGGCGCCTGGTGCATGTTGATCTTCTGGAGCAGGGGGCGCAATTGCTGCAGCACCAGGTGGACGAACGCCTGCAAGGCCTTTCGCGCGCGCAAGTCGCGGGCGACCTGGCCGCGATTTATCTGATGGATCACAAGCCCGATCAGGCGCTCGTGACGCTGGCGGGCACGCGCCAAGCCAACATGCCGGCGACTTTGCTGGCGGATCGGCGCATCCTTGAAGCGCGCGCGCTGCTGGAGCTTGGCCGCCTGGATGGCGCGCTGGAGCTGGTTGAGCGTGACCGCAGCGAAAATGCACAGCGCGTGCGCGCGGAAGCGGCGTGGCGCGCGCGCGATTGGGAGCGTGCGGCGGTGGAAATCCGCGCGCTGCTGGCGCTGCGCGACCGCTCAAGCGGATTGGACGAAGCGGCCCGCCACGCCGTGCTGCGCGCGGGCGTGGCCATGACTCTGGCCGGCGACGAGCAGGGCGTGCGCACGCTCTACCGCGATTTCGCCGCCGACATGGCGGGCACGGAATCGGCGGACGCCTTCGAGGTGGTCGCCGCCGGCGTGAACGCGGAAGGCGCAGCTATTCGCGATGTGGCGCGTGCGGTGGCGCGCACAGACCTGATGGATCGCTTCATGCAGAACATGCGCGCGCGCATGACGCAGGAGGCGACGCAAAGCGCGCAAACGCCTCAAGCGACGCCGCCGGCCGGCTAGCTATTCCTGCGCGCCCGCGTAGGCGCGCGTGTCGAGCGGGGTATAGATCGCCGGCCCGCCCGCGGCGAGGCGATCCAGTTCCGGCGTCGGCTGGCCATAGCGGCGCCGGCACAGGCTCAAGTGTGAGATCGAACGCTCGGCATAGTCGCGGCTTTCGGCGCGCGGCATGGTTTCCAGCATCATCAGCGGATCGATGTCGGCCGGCTGCGTGGCGAGCCAGCGCGAGAGCCAGCCAGGGCCGCCATTGTAGGCCGCGAAGATGCGCCCGAGATCGCCGTCATTGTGAAATTCGCGCATCAGCCAATGCACGTAGCTTTGGCCAAGGCGCATATTGAGGCCGGGATCGAACAAGGCCGCGGGCTGGCGGCGATAATTGGTGGAGCGATCCATGTCGCGCGCGGTGGAGGGCAGAAGCTGCATCAGCCCGCGCGCATTGGAAACGGACACCGCTTTCGGATTGAAATAACTCTCCTGGCGCACGATCGCATAGACGAGCGCGCGGTCGAGCGAGAAGCCGTCGTCGGGTTCGAAGGTCGTGGTCGGGCAGAAGCCCGCAGCCACATCGCGCCCGCCATATTCGGCGGCGCGCAATTGCGCGGCGGGCGCGTGCAGCGATTCCGCGAGCGCAAGAAAGACGCGGTCGTCGTCGCTGCTGAGATCGGCGTGCAGGCGGCGCAATTCGCCTTCCACTTCCGACAAGCGCCCCAATTGCGCCAACGCGGCCGCGCGGCGCGCGCCGGGGTGGCGCTCGACAAAGCTTTCCAGCGTCGCGCGATCGATCTCAGGCAACGTGAACGATAAAGCGCTCTCGCGGCCCAATTGGGTCTCGGCCAACTGGCCGTAGAAGGTCCAAGGGCGCGCGGCCGCCGCTTCCAGATGCAACGACACGCCGTTCGGCTCGCCCGCCGCCAAACGCGAACGCGCGGCCCAATAATGCGCCGCCGCGCGCGCCCAGCCGCCATGATAGCGCCATTGCGCGGAGGCTTCGAACTGGCGCACGGCTTCCGCATAATCGTGCGCGCGATAGGCGATGAGGCCGAGCTGGAATTGAATTTGGCCTGCACGCGGGCCGGCGATGTGGCTGGCCGCAATGGTGCGGGCGCGCTCATCGTTGCGCACGCCGATGGCTTCGGCGATCTGCTCCACCGCCGCGCGGGCGGGGCGGTTGTCGCCTTCAATCGGGGGGGGCGTGCCGGGCAGAACGCGCCCGCGCCCCGCTTGCGGGGCCGGCGCCGAAACCCCGCGCCGGCGCGCCCGGCGCGAGCGCGAATCCATCGCGCGTTCGTAAACCGCCGGCGCGATCCCGTAATCGCCATAGCGGTTAAGCCAGGAAACATAGGCGTTCCATTCCGCCCCGAACCCGCGCGAGGACAGCATGCGCCCGCGCACCACGGGCTCGAGCACGTCGTCTTCCACGCGCGAAAGCGCGCTGGTCGCGCCGCGCCAATTGCCGGCTTCGATGGCGTTGAAGGCGTCGCGATAGGCGTTCGCGTCTTGCTCCGACAGCGCCACGATGCGCGGCTGCGCGGCGGCCGGCGCGGCGAGCGCGCAAAAGGCGAGGGCGGCGAGGGCGGTGCGGAGCGTCGTCATCGGAGCCTTGTAACGGGTTAGGGGTGCGGGGGCAGAGCCACGCCCAAGTCATCGAGCCAGGATTCGGCGCTGAGCAAATCCGCCCAGGCCAACCTTTTCTGTTGGGGCTGGCGCAAGAGGTATGCCGGGTGAAGCATCACCATCGCGTTGATGGAGAGGCCTTCACGCTCATAGCGCATGCGCCGCCCGCGCAGCTTGAGTACGCCGTCGGTGCGGTTCAGCATCGTATGGGCGGCAGATTTTCCAGCTAAAATCAGTAGCTTGGGTTGAACAAGCTCGACTAGGCGCTCGGCGAAGGGCAGGCAGGCCAGAATCTCCCCCGGCGTGGGATCGCGGTTGCCGGGCGGACGCCAGTAAATCGTGTTGGAAATCAGAAGGTTGGACTTCCGGCTGAGGCCGATCTGGGCGAGCATCCGGTCCAGCAATTGGCCCGAACGGCCCACGAAGGGCTTGCCCTGCTGATCCTCGTCCTTGCCGGGCGCTTCGCCGATCAAAAGCACGGGCGCATCGTCCATGCCGTCCGAGAACACGGTATTCCGCGCCGTCGCCTTCAAGGCGCAGCCTTCAAATCCTTCAACCGCCGCCCGGAGCGCGGCCACATCCATGGCTGCGGCGGCCAGACGGCGGGCGTCTTCGTCCGCGGCGGCGGGGGCCGCGCGGCGGACGGGGCGTGGGGCGGCAGGCTCGTAGCGCGCCTCCCGCGGCGGCGGGGCGGCTGGTCGTTGCGCTGGGGCGGGTGGCGCCGCGGCAACCGGCGCCGCCGCGTAAACCGCTTCCGCCTCGTCCATGTCGATTCCGGCGCTGCGCCAGAAGGCAAGGAGCGCGCGAGCGGCGCTGCGGTCGAGATCAGGCTGCATGCGCCCTACCTAGCAGGGAATCGCCGCGATCCACAAAGCGCGCCGCCCGCCTTGCGCGCCCGCGCCTCTGCTTTGATAAGCGACATGAACAGGGAGACACCATCGTATGGCCGACGATGAAGCACGCGAGTTTATGGAATACGACGTCGTCATCGTGGGCGCGGGGCCTGCGGGGCTCGCGGCGGCGATCCGGCTGAAACAATTGGCCGCGGAGGCGGGATCGGAGCTTTCGGTCGCCGTGCTGGAGAAGGGCGCCGAGGTCGGCGCGCATGTGCTCTCGGGCGCGGTGGTCGATCCGTGCGGATTGGATCAGCTCATCCCCGATTGGCGCGAGAAGGGCGCCCCGCTCGAAACGCCGGTGACGAGCGATCAGTTCAAAATCCTGGGCCCGCACGGCGCGGCTGCGCTGCCGACCTTCCTGATGCCGCCGCTGATGAACAATCACGGCAATTATATCGGCTCGCTGTCGAACCTCGCGAAATGGCTTGGCGCGCAGGCGGAAGAACTCGGCGTTGAAATCTATCCCGGCATGGCCGCGTCCGCGCCGGTCTATGATGAAGGCGGCGCGCTGAAGGGCGTGGTCGCTGGCGTGTTCGGCATCGGCAAGGATGGCGAGAAAAAACCCGATTATCAGCCCGGCATGGAGCTGCACGGCAAGTACGTGTTCGTCGCTGAAGGCGTGCGCGGGTCGTTGGCGAAAGTGCTGCAAAAACGCTTTGATCTGTGCGCGAAAAGCGATCCGCAAAAGTTCGGCATCGGCATCAAGGAGCTTTGGGAAATCCCGAAGGAGAAGCACAAGCCCGGCGCTGTGCTGCACACGGTCGGCTGGCCACTGGACGACAAAACTGGCGGCGGCTCGTTCCTCTATCATTGGGGCGATCGCTACGTCTCGGTCGGCTATGTGGTGCACTTGAACTACAAGAACCCGTACCTCTCGCCGTTCGACCTTTTCCAACAGCACAAGACGCACCCCGAAATCGCCAGCCACATCGAAGGCGGCAAGCGCATCGCCTATGGCGCGCGCGCGATCACCGAGGGCGGCTATCAATCGGTGCCGCAGCTTTCTTTCCCCGGCGGGGCTTTGATCGGCTGTTCGGCCGGTTTCGTGAATGTGCCGCGCATCAAAGGCAGCCACAACGCGATCCTCACCGGCATGATGGCGGCGGAAGCCGCGTTCGAGGCGATCAGCGCCGGGCGCCAGCGCGACCGGCTGGAAGCGTATGACGAAGCCTATCGCGAGAGCGACGTGCGCAAGGATTTGCACCGCGTGCGCAACGCCAAGCCCTTGCTCTCCAAGCTCGGCACGTTCTAAGGCGGCGTCGTCGGCATAATGCTCGGTCGGTTGATC
>CAZWQS010000158.1:0-6585 GCA_964635925.1 uncultured Terricaulis sp.
ACGCTGCCGACATGGCGGTGCGAAAGCCCGCCCTTGCCGCGCACGAACACTTCCCACAGCGGCCATTCTTTTGATGCGTCGCTCACGTCGTTCGCTCCTTGGCGAATAGGGAGTAGGGAATAGGGACGATGGCGCTGTTCTACTCACTATTCGCTATTCGCTCTTTTACTCCGCCGCCAGCTTCGCCGCCGCGCGTTTCTCAGCATGCACGCGCGCCGCCTCGCGTACCCAGGCGCCTTCCTCCCAAGCCTTCACGCGCGCGGCCATGCGTTCCTTCGCAACCGGGCCCTCGCCCTTCACCACGGCGTAAAATTCTTCCCAATCCACCTCGCCGAAATCGTAAGCGCCGCGCGCCTCGTTCCATTTCAGCTTGTCATCCGGCACTGTGAGTCCGATCGCTTCCGCTTGCGGCACGGTGATGTCGACGAATTTCTGGCGCAGCTCGTCATTGGTGTCGCGCTTGATGCGCCAGCGCATGCTTTGTTCGGTGTTGGGGCTCTTATCGTCCGGCGGGCCGAACATCATCAGCGACGGCCACCACCAGCGGTTCAACGCATCCTGCGCCATGCGCTTTTGCGCGTCCGTGCCGGCGGCGAGATGCATCATGATCTCGTAGCCCTGGCGCTGATGGAAGCTTTCTTCCTTGCAGATGCGCACCATCGCGCGCGCATACGGCCCATAGGAGGTACGTTGCAGCGGCACCTGGTTCATGATCGCCGCGCCGTCCACCAGCCAACCGATGGCGCCGATGTCGGCCCAGGTCAGCGTAGGGTAGTTGAAAATCGTGGAATACTTGGCTTTGCCGGAGAGTAAGGCTTCAGTCATCTCATCGCGCGACGTGCCCAGCGTTTCCGCCGCCGAATAGAGGTAGAGTCCGTGCCCGGCCTCATCCTGCACTTTCGCCAGCAAGATCGCTTTGCGGCGCAGGTTCGGCGCGCGCGTGATCCAATTGCCCTCCGGCAGCATGCCGACGATCTCGCTATGCGCGTGCTGAGACATCTGCCGCACCAGCGTCTTGCGATACGCCTCCGGCATCCAATCCTTCGGCTCGATGAATTCGTCATTCGCCACGCGCGCTTCAAACGCCGCGATCAGCGCGGGATCTTCGGCGACGCTTTCGGCGTTTTTCTTGCCGCTGAGATCGGTTGTGTACATGGGCGCTTCTCCCGATGCTCAAACCTAGCATTACCCGACCGATCGGTCAACTAATTGTCGGCCCGCCGATCGTGCGGGAAAGCCCTGTAAATTCAGCGATCACGCGTCCGTCTCCGGCGCGCACCGAGACGTGATAGATTCCGCTCCGGCCGGTGCGCGCCGCTTCCCGCGCCTCCGCGATCAGCACATCGCCCGCGCGGGCGGGATTGAGGAACGAGATCGAGGCGTTCTGCGCGACACTGGCTTCGTTGCGTGAATTGCACGCATAGGCGAACGCGGTGTCGGCGAGCGCGAAGATCATGCCGCCATGCGCCATGGCGTGGCCGTTGAGCATGTCCGCGCGCACATTCATGCGCACGACGGCGTAGCCTTCGCGCGCATCCTCGATCACCAGCCCCCACGCCGGCCCCGTGCCTTCGCGCGCCAACATGGTATCCGCCACGCGCCGCGCCAGCGCATCCGCTTCGTTCATGACAAGCCTCGTGAATTGACCGACCAAACGTTCTATAATACGCCACCTAAAAATATGGAGGCGCCCGATGGAGTTTGAGACCATTCTCCTTGAGATCAAGGAGGGCGTCGCCCGCCTCACGCTCAATCGCCCCGACCGTTTGAACAGTTTCACCGTGCAGATGCACGACGAAGTCTCGCGCGCGCTGGAAAGCATCAGCAAGAGTGACGCGCGCGTGCTGGTGCTGACGGGCGCGGGGCGCGGCTTCTGCGCGGGGCAGGATCTCTCCGATCGCGCCGTGGCGCCGGGCGGGGAGGGTGTCGATCTCGGCGAAAGCCTTGAAAAACGCTATAATCCGCTGGTGCGCCGCTTGGCGTCGTTGGAGATGCCGGTGATCTGCGCCGTGAACGGCGTTGCCGCCGGCGCGGGCGCGAACATCGCGCTGGCGTGCGATATCGTCATCGCGGCGAGAAGCGCGAAATTCATTCAGAGCTTCGCCAATATCGGCCTCATTCCCGATAGCGGCGGCACGTGGACGTTGCCGCGCCTCGCCGGCCAGGCGCGGGCGTTGGGCCTTACGCTGACCGGCGAGCCGCTGAACGCCGAGCGCGCCGAGGCGTGGGGCATGGTCTGGAAATGCGTGGACGACGATAAGCTCGCGGAGGAGTCGAATGCGCTCGCCGCGAAATTCGCCGCCGCGCCCACCAAGGGTTTGGCGGCGACTAAGAAACTGATCCGCGAAGGCGCGACGCGCGGCTTTTCAGAACAACTTGATGCCGAGCGCGATGCGCAGCGCGCCTTGGGGCGCACGCACGACTACAAAGAAGGCGTCGCCGCGTTCACGGAAAAGCGGCCGGCCAAGTTTACGGGGAATTGAGTCATGAAACCGATCACCCTGCAAAACTACGCCGAAGGCAAATGGATCGCCGGCGCTGGCGCCATGGCGGAGCTGCGTTCGGCCATCGATGGCGAGGTCGTCGCGCTCACGTCCTCGCGGGGGCTCGATTTCGGCGCGATGCTGCGCTTTGCGCGCGAGAAGGGCGGGCCCGCGCTGCGGGCGCTGACCTTCCACCAGCGCGCGCTGATGCTGAAGGCGCTGGCTGATGCGCTCAACGCGAAGAAGGATGCGCTCTACGAGCTTTCGTACAATTCCGGCGCCACCAAGGCCGATAGCTGGATCGACATCGATGGCGGCATCGGCACGTTCGTGGTCTATCAGGGCAAGGGCCGGCGCGAATTGCCGAACGGAAAATTGCTGATCGATGGCGATGTCGAAGCGCTGTCGCGCAACGGCACGTTCCAGGGCTTGCACGTGTTCACCTCGCTGCAAGGCGCGGCGGTGCATATCAATGCGTTCAATTTTCCGGTGTGGGGCATGCTGGAAAAGCTCGCGCCCACGTTCCTCGCCGGCGCGCCCGCCATCGTGAAGCCGGCGAGCGCGACGAGCTATCTGACCGAAGCGGCCGTGCGCATCATGCTGGAAGCCAACGTGCTGCCGCCGGGGGCGTTGCAACTCATCGTCGGATCGACCGGCGATTTGTTTGAGCACCTCACATGCCAGGATGTGGTTTCGTTTACCGGCTCGGCGGAAACGGCGGCGAAGCTCAAGGCGCATCCTGCGATCGTGCGCGAAGGCGTGCGCTTCGTGGCGGAGCAGGATTCGCTAAACGCGTCCGTGCTCGGCCCGGATGCGACGCCCGAAAGCCCGGAGTTCGATCTTTTCATCAAAGAGGTCGCCAAGGAAATGACGGTGAAGGCGGGGCAGAAATGCACCGCCATCCGCCGCGCCATGGTCCCCGCCGCGCTGCTGGACGCCGTGCAGAAAGCGCTTGCGGCGCGCTTGGCCAAGATCGCGCCGGGCGACCCGCGCGATGAGGCCACGCGCATGGGCGCGCTGGTGGGGCAGAGCCAACGCAACGACGTGCGCGCCAAGATCGCGGAATTGGCGAAGGATAGCGCGATCATCTTCGGCGATCCGAACGCTTCGCCGTTCAACGAGAAGGGCGCTTTCCTGTCACCCATTCTCTTCCGCTGCGAGCGGCCATGGGATGCGAAAGCGGTGCATGACGTTGAAGCGTTCGGCCCGGTATCGACGCTGATGCCCTACAAGGATGGTGCAGACGCCATCGCGCTGGCCAATCGAGGCAAGGGATCTCTGGTGATGAGCGTGTTCACATACGACACGGATTTCGCCGAATCTGTCACGCTCGGCGCCGGCGCCTTCCACGGCCGCATCGCCTTCATCGATCGCGACAGCGCCAAGGAAAGCACCGGCCATGGCTCGCCCATGCCGCACATGATTCATGGCGGCCCCGGCCGCGCCGGCGGTGGGGAGGAAATGGGCGGCATCCGCGGCGTGAAGCATTATATGCAGCGCACCGCCCTGCAGGGCAGCCCGCGCGTGCTGGCGGCGATCACGCATCGCTACCAAGCCGGCGCGCCGGTGGAAGCGGCGGCGCAGCATCCCTTCCGCCGCAAATTCCACGATCTGCCGATCGGCTATCAGCTCACGACGAAAGCGCGCGAAATCACGCTCGATGACATCGAGCATTTCGCGCACTTCACCGGCGACACCTTCTACGCGCACATGGATGAAGCCGCCGCCGCCGCCAATCCGCTGTTCGGCGGGCGCGTGGCGCATGGCTATCTCATTCTCGCGTTCGCGGCTGGGCTGTTCGTCGACCCCGATCCAGGCCCGGTGCTTGCGAACTATGGGCTCGACAATCTGCGCTTCGTGAAGCCGGTGAAGCCGGGCGAAGCCATCCAGGTCGCGCTCACGGTGAAAGACAAAACGCTGCGCAAGCCCGATCAGGGCGAGGTGCGCTGGGACGTGAAGGTCACCAATCGCGAGGGCGAGGTGGTGGCAGCCTACGACCTTTTGACCATGAACGCGGCCTAGATCGCGCGGCGGGGCGGCGCTATGTAAGCGGCAAAGGAGCCGCTTCTCATGGCCGAACTATCCCAACCCGCGCTGCGCAAATTCACCGATGCGATCTGGAACGACGAGATCGTGCCAACGCTCGTTGATTACATCGCGATCCCCAACAAATCGCCCTCGTTCGAGCCGAACTGGCAAGAAACCGGCCACATGGAAACGGCCGTCGATCTGTTCGTCGCGTGGGCCAATGCGCGCCTCGATCGCCTGCCGGGCGCGACGCTGACGGTGGAACGCTTGCCGAACCGCACGCCGCTCATCTTCATCGATGTGCCGGGCGGCGCGAAGGATGGCGACACCGTTCTGCTCTACGGCCACCTCGACAAGCAGCCGGAAATGACCGGCTGGGCAGAAGGCAAAGGCCCGTGGGTTCCGGTGCTGGAAGGCGACAAGCTGTACGGCCGCGGCGGCGCCGATGACGGCTACGCGATGTTCGGCGCGCTGGGCGCGCTGATGGCGTTGAAGGCGCAGAACGTCCCGCACGCGCGCGCGGTGGTGGTGATCGAAGCCAGCGAAGAAAGCGGCTCGCCCGATTTGCCCTTCTATATGGATGCGCTGGCGGAGCGCATCGGCAAGGTCTCGCTCGTTGTTTGCCTTGATAGCGGCTGCGGCGATTATGATCGCCTGTGGGTCACCACCTCGCTGCGCGGCATGGTGGGCGGCACGCTGCGCGTGGACGTGCTGGAAGAGGGCGTGCACTCGGGCGACGCGTCAGGCGTGGTGCCCTCCAGCTTCCGCATCATGCGCCAAGTGCTCGCGCGCCTCGAGGACATCAACACCGGCGAAGTGATCGTGGATGAGCTGAAGACGCCGATTCCGGCCGAGCGCGTGCAGCAAGCCAAAGTCGCCGCGCAAGCGTTGGGCGATCAGGTCTACGCAAAATTTCCCTTCGTGCCCGGCATGAAGCCGAACGGAACGGATCTGGCCGAACTCATCCTGAACCGTACCTGGCGCCCCGCGCTTTCCGTCACCGGCCTTGCCGGCGCGCCCGAACCGGTGAACGCCGGCAATGTGCTGCGCCCCTTCACGGAAGCCAAGCTCTCCATGCGCGTGCCGCCGACGACGGATGCAAAAAAGGCGAGCGCGAAGATGAAGCAGGTGCTCGAAAGCGATCCGCCCTACGGCGCACGCATCACGTATGAAGGCGAAAAGGAAGGCTCCGGCTGGAATGCGCCGACCACCGCGCGGTGGCTTGCGGCGGCGCTCGACGATGCGAGCCACGCCTCGTTCGGCCAAACCGCGGCCTTCATGGGCGAGGGCGGTTCGATCCCGTTCATGGGCATGCTGGGCGAGAAATTCCCCGAAGCGCAATTCGTGATCACCGGCGTGCTTGGCCCGCATTCCAATGCGCACGGGCCGAACGAGTTTCTGCACATCCCGACGGGCAAGCGCGTGACGGAGGTGGTTGCGCGCGTGCTGGCCGCGCACGCGGCGCGCTAGCCCGTCTGCTTTTTGGCGCCGATGGATGTCACGCTCGCAACCGGCGCGTTAGTTTCCGCCGGCCGCTTGCGCGCATAGCGCATCACCGTTGCGGCGAGCTTGTCGCGGTCGGCGGGCTTGACCATGTGCTCGGCTGCGCCCAGCGCCATCGCGTGCGCGCGGTCTTCGTTCACCGAAAGCACGACGACGGGAATGTCCGCCGTCTTCGGATCGTGCTTCAGGCTTTGCAGCACGCGCCAGCCGGAGCGATCGGGCAGGAAAATATCCAGCAGCACCAGCGCCGGCGCCTTGGAGCGCGCAAGCGCCAGGCCCGCTTCGCCCCCGCCCACGCCCAGCACCTGGAAGCCCGCGCGCGTCAACGCGCGCGCGGCGAGTTCGCGCGCATCGGGTTCATCTTCGATCACCAGCACAAGCGGGGCGCCCTCGGCGCCTTGGATCGCGTCCACCTCCGCCGCCGCGCCGCTCATGGCGCTGGCGTCCGAATAATTGGCGGGAATAGCGAGCGTGAAGGTGGCGCCTTGGCCCAAAGTGCTCTCGACGCTGACTTCGCCGCCCATCAATTGCGCCAGCCGGCGCGTGATGGTGAGCCCAAGGCCGGTGCCGC
>CAZWQS010000159.1:0-714 GCA_964635925.1 uncultured Terricaulis sp.
CGAAAGCAGGCTCGGGCAAGAGCTTCGATGATCTGCCGGGGATCGAGGACACGCTCGCGAGCGACCTGACGCTCGCCGAACATCTGGACGCCCAGCTCACGGAAGCGGGCCTCACCACCATCGAGCGCATGATCGGCGGCGTCTTGATCGATGCGGCGGATGATTGGGGCTATATGCGTGCCGACACGCGCGAACTGGCCGATCGCATCGGTGCGAGCGAAGCCGACGTGCTGCGCGTGCTGCGCGTCATGCAGGGCTTTGAGCCCACCGGCGTGATGGCGCGCGACATTCCAGAATGCCTCACGCTGCAACTCAAAGAGCGTGATCGCTTCGATCCGGCGATGGAAAAGCTGATCGCCAATCTCGACCTGCTCGCCCGCGGCCACATGGATCGGCTGATGACGATCTGCGGCGTCGACCGCGAAGATCTCGCCGACATGATCGCCGAAGTGCGCGCGCTGACGCCCAAGCCCGGCGCGGGCTTCGGCGGGGGCGCGGTGCAATCAGTTGCGCCAGACGTGTACGTGCGCCAGGCGCCGGACGGGACCTGGGCGGTGGAGCTGAACGCCGACACCATGCCGCGCGTGCTGATGAATCAGCGTTATTACGCAACGGTGTCGAAGACGGCCAAGCGCGAGGAGGACAAAGTATTCCTCTCCGAATGCGCGGCGAACGCGAGCTGGCTGGTGAAAAGCCTCGATCAACGCGCCAAGA
>CAZWQS010000159.1:724-6500 GCA_964635925.1 uncultured Terricaulis sp.
CCAAGACGATCCCGAAAGTCGCGCGCGAAATCGTGCGCCAACAGGATGGCTTCTTCGCGCATGGCGTGGCGCATCTGCGCCCGCTAAACCTCAAGACTGTCGCCGCCGCGATCGAGATGCACGAGAGCACGGTGAGCCGCGTCACCTCGAACAAATATCTCTCCTGCGCGCGCGGCGTGTTTGAGCTCAAATATTTCTTCACCGCCTCGATCAATTCCGCCGATGGCGGCGAGGCGCACTCCGCCGAAGCCGTGCGCCACCAGATCAAGGGCTTGATCGACGGCGAGCAGGAAAGCGATATTCTTTCGGACGACCGCATCGTCGAAATTCTGCGCGAAAAAGGCATCGACATCGCCCGCCGCACCGTCGCGAAATATCGCGAAAGTTTGCGGATTCCGTCGAGCGTCGAGCGCAAGCGGAAACTAGCGAGCGGGTTTTAACGAACGTCCGCTTTTCGCCCGCGCCAATTAGCGGGTCTGAAGACCACACCCCATTGAGCACGTCGCGGCGCGGCGTCAGTTCGTCGCGTCGTAAGTTCCATAACGCACGACAAACGGCCACCGTCGGCCCATGAAACAGATCGCCCTCGCCTTCGCCGCGCTCGCGGCGTTTTCCGCCCCCGCCCAAGCGCAAACGCCGCGCTGCCCGCCGGCCGGCTATACGCGCGCCGATCTCGATGCGCTCAAAGCCGCCGAATGGGCGCTGTCCGATGATGCGGCGCGCAACAGCCTCGCGCGGGCGCTGACGGCGTGCGTAGGCGCGCCCGATCCCACGCTACGCGACGGCATCGCGTTTGAAGGCTTGCAGCATTGGCTGCGCGCGCGCGCGCTGAGCGATGAAACCATGCTGGCGCTGGCGGATACGCTGGAAGCCCAACTCACGGCCAACGATCGGCGTGGTTTCACCCAGCCGTTCGCGGCGCTCATCCTCTCCGAGGTTGCGCGCGCCGATCGCGTGCAAGCGTTCCTGACGCCCGCGCGGCGCGCGCAATTGCTGAATAGCGCCATCGCTTATCTCTCCAGCGTGCGCGATTATCGCGGCTTCGACGAACGCGAAGGCTGGCGCCATGGCGTCGCGCACGGCGCCGATCTCATGTTGCAGCTTTCGCTCAATCCCTCGCTCGGCAAGCCGGAACTGGAGCGGATCGCGACGGCTATCGCCGCTCAAGTCGCGCCCGAAGAACATTTCTACATCTACGGTGAAAGCGAGCGCCTGGCGCGGCCGATCATCTTCATGGCGCAGCGCGGGCTCATCGGCGAAGAAGAATGGACGCGCTATTTCGCGCAATTCCCCAGCGCGGGCGAAAACATGTTCGCGAGCCAAGCGGGGCTGGCGCGCCGCCACAACGTCAACGCGTTCCTGCAAATCGTGTGGCTCAATGCGCGCATCAGCCAGAACGAAGCCGATGACGTGCTGCTGCCGGGCGCGGAAGCCGCGATCCGGGCGATGCCTTAGGACTTGCCCTTCACGCGCAGCAGCAACACTTGCCCCGCCAGCACCAGCGCCACGCCCACAAGCGCCATCGCGCCCCACGTCTTCGCCTCGAACACGCTGGACACCAGCATGGCGATGGGCGGGGTGATCGCGGAAATATAGGAGGCGGTCGTGTAGCCGCGCCGGCGCGCGACCCCGTAATACAGCATGAACGCCACCACCGAGCCCGCGACAGCTAAATGCAGCAAGGAGAGCATATAGGATGGCGTGAGTTCAAACGCCCAGGTTTTGCCGCTCACGAGCGCATAGAGCGCCAAAAAACTCGCGCCATACGCCATCGCCCATGCCGTCGAACTCGCCAAAGTCGCGCCGGTCAGCTCCACGCGGCGCGCGAACACGTTGCCCAGCGCGGCGCCCACCAAGGCGATCAGCACCATAGCGATGCCCACGCTGGCGCGACCGCCCAATTCGGCGCTGGCGATTTCCTGCCACGACAGAATAGCAACCCCCGCGACGCCCAACGCCGCAGCGCCCCAAGCCAGCAAAGGCGCGCGCTGGCCAAAGGCAAAGCGAAACACCACGAGATTCACAAACGCCATCGCCGCGAACAGCACCGCGACCACAGCAGACGACACGCGCATCTCGGCCCAATAGACCAGCGAATAATTCACCGAGAAGGTAAACACGCCCACGCCGAGCGCGAACGCATGCTGGCGCGCCGACATCGCCCAGCGCTCGCCGCGCAGCTTCGCCCACACAAACAGGAGGCTCGCCGCCAGCGTGAATCGATAGACGATCGAGACCACCGGATCGACGACGCCAAGCTGCAGCGTGATGGCGTAAAATGTCGTGCCCCATGCCAGCGCGCACACCGCGATCGCGGCGATATCGCCCCAGCGCGCGCCAGGCGACGCGGCGTCCGGCGCCGAAGCGGCGTCTCCTTGCGCGCTCATTCGTGGTTACTCCCCCGCGGCGCGAACAGCGCCCGCGCGTGCAACATGGGAGAGAATACGCCGCATTCAAAGGCGCCCCGCCCGCTGCGCTGGCGAAGCGCCGGACTCACGACGCCCATAAGGACGCACCGCGTTGACCCCCCAGGTTCCCGGGCCTACCTTTGAAGGGCTGATCGGGACCGCCTCAGGGGGCGAGGCCCGCTTCCGAGAGCCGATCTGACCACCAACACGGAGGCTCCTCATGCGCATACAAGTCGCCGGACGGCAGATGGATGTCGGCGAAGCGCTCAGAACGCGAATTGAAGGCGAACTCGCCTCCGGGGTCGGCAAATATTTCGACCGGGCGACGGACGCGGTGGTGACGGTCGCCAAGAATGGCGGCGGATCGCAATTCGAGGTGGATTGCCTGGTTCACCTTCCTTCTGGAATTTCCCTGCAATCTCAAGGGCATGGTGGCGACGCCCACAGCGCCTTCGGCGAGGCGATGGAGAAGCTTGAAAAGCGCGTGCGCCGCTACAAGCGCCGGCTGCGGAATCATCACGCCGACAACAAATCCCCCCTTCCCGCCGAGGAAGCGCCGGCGTATGTCCTCGCGCCATTGCAAGAGGACACTGACGCCGGCGAGGACGCGCCGGCAGCCGATTCCGCCCCCCTGGTCATCGCTGAAAACACAGTTTCGGTTCGCACCATGACGGTGTCGACGGCAGTGCTTCAACTCGACCTGACCGACCAACCGGCCTTGTTGTTCCGCAACGCCGCGCACGGGGGCTTCAACGTGGTGTATCGCCGGCCGGACGGGAACATCGGCTGGATCGATCCTGAACGGGCGCCCGCCCGGCAGGGAAATTGAGCCGCAAGGCTCTCGTTGGCGCCGCCCGTGCAAGCGGAGCGCTTACGGGGTGAGGACGTGAACGAACTAAGCGATCTGATCGAGCCGGCGGCCATTGCGCCGAAACTGGCGGCTGCTTCCCGCCGCCAGGCGCTGCAATTGATGGCGGAGATGCTGGCCAAGAGCGCCGGCGTGGATGCGCGCGCCGCATTTGAGGCCGTGCTGATGCGCGAGCGCCTCTCCGGCACCGGCATGGGCGAAGGCGTGGCCATTCCCCACGCCGCCGTGAAAGGCGTGACGCGCCCGATCGGCGCATTCGCGCGGCTTGAAACGCCGCAGGATTTCGACGCGCTCGACGCGCGCCCGGCCGATCTCGTGTTTATGCTGATCTCGCCGGTCGATCGCGGCGGCGATCATTTGAAGGCGCTCGCGCGCGTCTCGCGCTTCATGCGCCGCGCCGACATGCGTGAAAAACTCCGCGCCGCGCGCGGTGTGGACGGCCTCTACGCGCTCTTCGCGGGAACGCTGCGCAGCGACGCGGCCTGAGGCCGGCGATGACGGGGCTCGACCGGCTGTTTTCGTATTTCCCGCTGCTGATGACGCTGGCGGCGATCGGCGCGCTTGGCGTGTTCGCGCAATGGCCGAACGGCTGGAGCGCGTTTCTGCTGCTGTTCGTGCTCTATCTCTTCCCGCCCATGGTGCTGCGCATCCTTGAGCGGTGGGCGCCGATCAAGCCGGGCATCGCCTGCATCGACGGGCGCAAATTCTGCCCCTGGCTCGCCGCGCACCACATTCAGGCGTTTTACGACGCCCTGCCCTATCTGGAATCGCTGCTGCGGGTGATCCCGGGATTTTATTCGATGTGGCTGCGCATGTGGGGCTCGCGCATTGGCTACGGCGTTGAGTGGCCCGTGCGCATGGACGTGCTGGACCGCAATCTGGTGGACATCGGCAATCGCGTCGTGTTCGCGCGCGAGGTGGAGCTGGCCGCGCATGTGCGCAAGAAGCAGGAAGGCGCGGGCTCGCGTTCGCTGGTGCGCCCGGTGCGCATCGGCTCTTACGCCTTCATCGGCGCGGGCGCGCGCATCGGCCCTGGCGCCAGCGTGCCGCACAACGCCAACGTGCCGGCGATGACAATCGTGGATGTGAACGAAACGTTCGGCGAAACAAAGCGCCATCCTGAAAAGGAAGAGGCGGAGTTTGCGCTGAGTTAAAGTCTGGACCGCCGGCGCCTCGCCGGCATGGTTGCGCCAGATTCGCTGTTTGTGGCGTCTAGCCCAACGATTGTGCCGGCGAGGCGCCGGCGGTCCAGACTTAATCCTTCTCCAGCTTCGCCAACAGCACGCCTTCGCTCACCTGCTCGCCCGGTTTGGCGTTGAGTTCGGCCAGTTTGCCGTCGAACGGCGCTGTGAGCGTGTGCTCCATCTTCATCGCTTCAAGCACGAGGATAGGGGCGCCCTTCTTCAGCTTCGCACCGGCCTTCGCGGCGACAGAGACGACTTTGCCCGGCATCGGCGAAAGGATCGCGCCATCGCCTGCGCTTGCCTCGTCCGCGCTGCGCTCGCCGGTGTCGAGGGTGAACTCGTAGACGTCGCCATGATCGAACACGATCATCGCGTCGCCCATGTGATGGGGCCAGGAATCGGCCAGGCGCGCGCCTTCGACATTGATCGCTTCGCCGCCGACGCGCATCGCGATTCGGGCCGACGGCGCGGCGTTGAGGCGGAAGCCATGCAGCGCCGACCAGGGCGAACCGCGCGTCGAAGGCGCACCGAGGCTAGGCGACGCCGCTGAGCGCATGAAGCCTGCGGCGGCCAATGCGCAAACAGCCTCGCTCGGCGCCGGCGTCGCCATCAGCGCCTCGCCACGTACGGCGATCAACGCTGTATCGACATCGCCGGACTCGAACCGGGAGTCACGCAGGCAGCGATAGATGAAGCCCGCATTGGTTTTCACTGGCCAAGTTTCAACATCGCGCCATTCGCGCAACATCTGCGCAATGGCTTCGTGGCGCGTGGGCGCGTGCATGATGATCTTGGCGATCATCGGATCGTAGAACGGCGTCACCTCGTCGCCCTGCTCCACCGCGGAATCTACGCGCGCATGATCGCCGCGCAGCGTCGGGAGCTTCAGGATTTTCAGCGGACCGGTGCTGGGGAGGAAGCCGGCGGCTGTGTTCTCCGCATAAAGCCGCGCCTCGATGGCGTGGCCGTTGATGCGCAGCTCTTCTTGGCGGAGCGGCAGCTTCTCGCCGCTCGCCACACGCAGTTGCCATTCCACCAAATCCTGCCCGGTGATCTCTTCCGTCACCGGGTGCTCGACCTGCAGCCGCGTGTTCATTTCCATGAACCAGATGCGATCGCCCCTGAGCCCCTCGCTCGCGTCCGCGATGAACTCCACCGTGCCGGCGCCGACATAGTTCACGGCTTTCGCCGCCAGCACCGCCGCATCGGTGACAGCCTTGCGCGTCGCTTCGTCCATGCCCGGCGCGGGCGCTTCTTCGATCACCTTTTGGTGGCGGCGCTGCAGCGAGCAATCGCGTTCGAACAGATGCACGACA
>CAZWQS010000160.1:0-4712 GCA_964635925.1 uncultured Terricaulis sp.
AGAAGCTGCGCCTCTACTACGGCAACATCACCGAAAAGCAGTTCCGCAAGACCTATGAGGAAGCCGCCCGCCGCAAGGGCAACACGGCTGAAAACCTCATCGGCCTGCTCGAAAGCCGCCTCGATGCGGTGGTCTATCGCGCCAAGTTCACGCCGACCGTGTTCTCGGCCCGCCAGTTCGTGAACCACGGCCACGTCAAGGTGAACGGCCGCCGCGTGACCATCCCGTCCTATCAAGTGAAGGCCGGCGATCTGATCGAAGTGCGCGAAAAGGCCAAATCGATGGCGACCGTGCTCGAGGCGCTGCAAAGCCAAGAGCGCGATACGCCCGAATACGTCGAGGTCGATCCCAAGGCGATGGCGGCGCGCTTCGTGCGCGTGCCGACGCTGGCGGACGTGCCCTACGCGGTGCAGATGGAGCCGAACCTCGTCGTCGAATATTACGCTTCGTAAGAACGGCGCAGTTTCAAGCGTTTTGGGCCTCCCGCAAGGGAGGCCCTTTGCTTATCAAGACCAACGATGACTCAAGGCCGCTACATTCTCACCCTTCAATGCCCCGACGCCGTCGGCATCGTGGCGCACGTGAGCGGCTTTCTGGCTGAGCGCGGGTTTTCGATTGAGGAATCCGCGCAATTCCATGATCTGCCGCGCGATGCGTTCTTTATGCGCACGGCGTTTAACGCAGCGCGCGCGGGCGGGGCTGATCTGGCGGCGTTGGAGGCTGAGTTCGCGCCCGTGGCGGCGCGGTTCGCGATGCGTTGGCGCCTCTATGACATGGCCGCGCGCCCGCGCATGGTCGTCGCCGTCTCGCGTATCGGACATTGCCTTTATGATTTGCTCCATCGCGAGCAGACCGGCTGGTTGGGCGGAGACATCGCCGCGATCGTGTCCAACCACCCTGACATGGAGCCGATCGCGCGCTGGCGCGATAAGCCGTATCACAATTTCTCGGTCGCGCCGCTGAGCAAGGCGGAGGCGGAAGCGCACATTCTGGGGGTGATGGAGGAAGAGGGCGCTGAGCTGCTTGTGCTCGCCCGCTACATGCAGGTGCTGACCCCGCAGACGTGCGCGGCGCTGGCGGGGCGCTGTATCAACATACACCACTCGTTCCTGCCGAGCTTCAAAGGCGCCCAGCCTTACACGCAGGCGCATGCGCGCGGCGTGAAGATCATTGGCGCGACCGCCCATTACGTGACGCCCGATCTGGACGAAGGTCCCATTATCGAACAAGCGGTGAGCCGGGTGAGCCACCACCACACGCCCAAGGATTTCGTGGAAATGGGGCGCGATCTGGAGTGCCAAGTGTTGGCGCGCGCGGTGCGCTGGTATTTGGAGCGGCGCATCATCATAACCGAAGGCAAAACCGTGGTGTTCGCCTGAAGGTGGAGGGACTGCATGCCGAGCTTGGCCGAGCTTGACCGAACGATTCTCATTCCGCCGGGCGCTAAGGCGCCGCTCAAAGGGCGCGATAGCGTGGGCGCGCATCTGTTCGCCGACAAGGAAGCGGGCGAAGCCTCGTTGAAGGCCGACGCCAAGGCGATCAACGATCTGCAGGATCGGCTTTGGGGCGAGCGCCGGCGCGCGCTGCTTGTCGTGCTGCAAGGCATCGACACCTCTGGCAAGGACGGCACGGTGCGCGGCGTGTTCGATAAATGCGGCCCGTTGGGCGTGTGCGTCACCGCGTTCGGCAAACCGAGTGAGCAGGAGCTGGCGCACGATTATCTCTGGCGCGTGCACATGGCCGCGCCCAAGCGCGGCATGATCGGGGTGTTCAATCGCTCGCACTATGAGGATGTGCTGGTGGTGAAGGTGCGCGATCTGGCGCCCGCCGAAATGGTGGCGCAGCGCTATGCGCAGATCAACGCGTTCGAGAAACACCTGGTTGAGAACGGCACGACGGTGCTCAAATTCATGCTGCATATCTCCAAGGAAGAGCAGCGCGAGCGCCTGCAGGAGCGGCTGGACGATCCCGCCAAGCACTGGAAGTTCAATCCCTCCGATCTGGAAGATCGCAAGCTCTGGGACCAATTCCATGCGGCGTACGATACGGCGCTGGCGCAATGCTCCACCGTGCATGCGCCGTGGCGGGTGATCCCCGCCGACAAGAAATGGCGGCGCAACGCGATCATCGCCGCGGTGGTGCGCCAGACGCTGGAAGACATGGCGCCGGCTTATCCGCCTGCGGATTTTGATCCAGGCGCGATCAAAATTACTTAGTGCGCAGCGTGGCGTCAGCCTCGTTGTCGCGGATGATGCCGAGCGAGATGACGCGTTTCAGTGCGTCTTCCGGCGCGAGCTTCACCGGGCGCAGCTCGGTGCGCGGCAGATAGAGCAAAAATCCCGAGGTCGGGATCGGCGCCTGGGGCACATAAACGGCGATCAGATCCTCGCCGATATCGGCGGCGACCTCCGAGGTGTCCTCGTTGGTGATGAAGCCTAGCGCCCAAATGCCCGGGCGCGGAAACTCCACCAGCACCGCTTCCTTGAAGGAGGTGCGTTCGGGCGCGGCGACTTGTTTGAACACCTGCTTGGCCCCGCCATAGATGGAGCGCACCAACGGCAGATTGGCGATGCCGCGATCGGCGGCGCCCACGATCCAGCGGCCGACAAGGTTCCCCGCGAGCGCCCCCACCAGCGTCAGCGCCGCCACCGCGATCAGCACGCCTCCGCCTGGGAAATGCCTGAACAGATCGAGTTCCGGCGGCAGCAGCGGCTCCACCCGCGTGTCGATGAACGTCACCACCATCCAGATCAGCCACACCGTCACCACGAACGGCAGAACAACGGCGACGCCGGCCAGGAACGAATTGCGCAGCCAAGTCAGCGGATGGAAGCGGGAATCATTAGAGGAGGACATGAGCCCCCATGTAGGTCATGTGCTGCGGGGGAGGAAGCGACCCTAGCGGCGCAAGCGGCCCCTTCCTAAGTTCCGCCTCATGTTCGGGCGCAAACACACGCTAATTGAAGCGCCGCGCGCGCGGGGCCCGCGCGACGGCTTTTCCGAAACAATCATGCGCGTGGTCGGCGCGACAGGGCCGGCCGTGATCGGCGTGCGCCGCGCCAGAAGCGGGCGCGATCTTTATGACGGCGCGGGCTCGGGCGTGATCATTTCGCCTGACGGCTACGCGCTGACCAACCATCACGTCGTGCGCGGCGCCGGGCGCGTGGAGGCGGTGCTGCATGACGGCTCCGTCGCGGGCGCGCAAATCGTGGGCGCCGATCCGGATACGGATTTGGCCTTGCTGCGCCTCACGGGCGGAAGCCACAGTGCGGCGACGCTGGGGAATTCCGATGCGCTGCACGTGGGCGAACTCGCGATCGCCATCGGCAATCCGCTCGGCCTGCAGGCGACCGTGACGGTGGGCGTCGTCTCGGCGCTGCGCCGTACGCTGCGCGGGGAGAGCGGGCGCCTGATCGAGGACGTGATCCAGACGGACGCCGCGCTCAATCCCGGCAATTCGGGCGGAGCGCTGGTGGATTCAGAGGGGGCGGTGGTGGGCGTGAACACCGCCATAATCGGGGGCGCGCAAGGCTTGTGCTTCGCCGTGCCGATCAACACAGCCAAGCGCATCATCCCCGAACTGATGCGCGAGGGGCGCGTGGCGCGCGGCTGGTTCGGCATTGCCGGGCAGACGCAGGAATTGTCGCGCGCGCTGGTGCGCCGGCTTGAGCTTCAGGGCGAAAGCGGGGTGCTGGTGGCGGCCGTCAGCGCCGGTGGGCCAGCCGATCAGGCGGGTTTGCGCGTGGGCGATGTGGTGCTGACGCTGGAGGGAGAGGCGACGCCCTCAGTCGACGGCGTGCACAAATTGCTGACGCGCGAGCGCATCGGCCGGCGCGTGACGCTGGAGGTGCTGCGCGACGGCGCCATCGTGAAGCTTGCTTTGCAGGTGCTGGAGCGGCCCGCCGGGCAGTCTTAAGCGAGCGCGACGCCTTTTTCCGCAAGCAGCGCCTTCAGCTCGCCGCTCTGAAACATCTCGCGCACGATATCGCAGCCGCCGATGAATTCGCCTTTGACGTAAAGCTGGGGGATCGTCGGCCAGTTGGCGTAATCCTTCACGCCCTGGCGGATATCCTCGTCGGCCAGCACGTTCACGTCGTGATAGTCGACGCCCATGTGGTCGAGGATTCGCACGACCATGCTGGAGAAGCCGCATTGCGGCTGGGCGGCCACGCCCTTCATGAACAGCACCACGTCATGGGCGGCGACAGTGTCGCGAATGCGGTCTTGGGCGTTCGACATGCTTGCTCCTCAAGCGCTGCACGTAAGCGCGCTCGCGCGCGCCATCAATGGGCCGCAGCCCTCATTTGACGCCGGTGTCGAGCGCCAGCGCGTGCAAAACCCCGCCCATGCGCCCCTTGAGGGCGGCGTAGACCATCTGATGCTGCGCCACCCGGCTTTTGCCCTCGAACGCGACCGAGCGGACCCTGGCGCGGTAATGGTCGCCGTCGCCTGCTAAATCCTCGATTGCAATCTCCGCGTCCGGGAAGGCTTCCCTGAGCAGGCTTTCAAGTTCCTCGGCATGCATGGCCATAGGCGAGTTCCCTCAAACGGCTTTCAGGCGGCGGCGCCCGAATTTGGGGCTGAAACGGCGGCGAACGCCAGAGTCAAGGTTCTTAGCCCAGATCGCATGACGTTCACGAAAGTTTTGATTGCGGCCAGGGACAGGTTTGGTGCATCAGCCCCAAGCTTGGGGGGTGGGCGCTCGAAAGATC
>CAZWQS010000160.1:4722-6413 GCA_964635925.1 uncultured Terricaulis sp.
GATCGCCCACTGCGTGGGAGACGTTGACAAGAGCACCTTTTCCGAAAATTTAGGTGCTGGCGTCGAAAGCCGCCCTGGGAAAGAAGACCGCATAGTGCGGCGGCCCGGATCGGCATGGTGGGAGGAATGCAGGCCAAGGTTTGAAAAACCGCCTCGCGTTCGTCCGCCATCAGGCAAAACCATTTCGCGGCTCCGCCCGCGCGCGATGTTCGCGTGAAGGACGGGGCTTGTAAAAACAGGGCAGGCAGAAGGGCAGACCATGACGTTGATGAATTCGCTGCTGACGTTCGCGCAGCAAACCGCCACTCCTCCGGCAGATCCGGCGGCCACGACCGCTCCGGCTGCGGCGCCGGCGCCGTCGGCTGAAGAGCTTGCGGCGGCCAAGCAGCGCGGCGCGGAAGCCGCCGCTGAGGCTTCCGGCCAGCAAGACGTCTCGATGATCGAGCTCTTCGTCCACCTCAACGCGGTTGAGATGGGCGTCATGATCATCCTCGGCCTCTGCGCGATTTACGCTGTCGCGCTGCTGTTCGAGAAGATCTACGTCATGCGCAAGACGGGCAAGCAGACGAAGGATTTCCTCGCTGCGTTCCGCAAGGCCAATTCGGTTGAAGAAGCCGAAGCCATCGTGCGCAAGATGCCGTCTTCGGGCATCAAGTCGATGTTCGACGCCGGCATGGCGGAAGTTCGCCGCACGCAGGACCTCGGCCTCTACACGATGCGCGATGCGCGCGACCACACCATGCAGCGCGTGGCCTCGGCCATGCAATCGCGCCAGAACGAGCACCTTGACGACCTCGGTTCGTCGATGACGTTCCTTGCCTCGATCGGCGCGAACGCGCCGTTTATCGGCCTGTTCGGCACGGTTTGGGGCATCATGGTGGCCTTCGTCGGCATCGCGAAGACGCAAACCACCTCGTTGGCCGTCGTTGCGCCCGGTATCGCCGGCGCCCTGCTCGCCACGGCCGCTGGTCTCGCCGCCGCTATCCCGGCGGTGCTGATCTACAACTTCGCCGCCAAGCAAATCTCCAAGCAATCGGGCAAGCTCGAAGACTTCGCCGCCGAATTCATCGCGCTCGTGTCGCGCGATATGGATCGTCGCGCCGGCTGAGCTTTAACCGAACATTGGAGGACCCCCAATGGCGGGTAAAGTATCCAGTGGAGGCAAGGGCAAGTCGCTCGATGTGAATGCGGATCCGAACGTGATCCCGTTCATCGACATCATGCTCGTGCTGTTGATCATCTTCATGATCGCAGCGCCAATCTCCAGCGTCGATATCGAAGTCGATATGCCGACGTCGAAGATCCAACCGTCGAAGCGCCCCCCGCGCCCGACCTGGATTTCGATCACCGATAGCGGGCAGGGCCTGCGCGTCTACGTCATGAACGACGAAGTCGCGCTCCCTGACGTCGGCCAGAAGGCTTACGAGGCGGTGCAAGACAACGAACCCACGATCGCCAATGACGATTTCGAGGTGAAGGATCAGCGCATCTATATCCGCGCTGACGGCCAGATCGCGTATCGTCAGGTGGTTCGGGTGATGAACCAATTGCAGAACCGCGGCTTCACCAAGATCGGCTTCGTCGCCGAAGATCGACGGAGGTAGGTCATGGGAGCTAAAGTAGGAGGCTCGAAAGACGGCCCGGTTTCCGAACCGAACGTCATCCCGTTCATCGACATTCTGCTCGTGCTG
>CAZWQS010000161.1:0-6339 GCA_964635925.1 uncultured Terricaulis sp.
ACGACGCGGAACGCATACACATCCGCCAGATCGGAAAACTCAACGATCTTGCGCTGCAGCTTGCGCCAGATCGAATAGACCTGCTTCTCGCGCCCATAGACGCGCGCATCGATGCCGGCGAACTCGAACACTTCGGCAATGGTTTGCGAGACGTTGGCGACGTTGGCGCCTTTTTCGATGCGCAATTGCTCAAGGCGCGCATTGATGGCGGCTTCCGCTTCGGGAAACGCCTCGTGGAAGGCCAGGCTCTCCAATTCGCGCGCCATGCGCTCCATGCCGATGCGGCGCGCCAGCGGCCCGTAGATTTCAAGCGTCTCCATCGCAATGCGGCGGCGCTTTTCGGGCTTGGGAATGTGAGAGAGCGTGCGCATGTTGTGCAACCGGTCGGCCAGCTTCACGATCAGCACGCGCACATCCTTGGACATGGCCAGGATGAACTTCTGCAGGTTCTGCGCCTGCTTGCTTTCCTCCGACTGCATCTCAAGCAGCGACAGCTTGGTGACGCCTTCCACCAGATCGGCGATCTGGGCGCCGAATTTTTCCTGGATTTCCTCGCGGCTGGCGTCGGTGTCTTCGATGGTGTCGTGCAGCAGGCCCGCCACGATGGTGGCGGCGTCGAGCTTATATTCGGTGAGAATGCCCGCGACCTGAATCGGATGCGCGAAATACGGATCGCCCGAATGGCGCTTTTGGCTGCCGTGCTTGACCGTCGCGTAGACGTACGCGCGGTTAATCAGGCTTTCATCGACGGAAGGATCATAGTCGCGCATCCGCTCGACCAGTTCGAACTGGCGCAGATAGCGCGCACGCGCAGGCGTTTCGCCCGCGCCGGCCTGTTGGGGGCCTGCCGGGGTTTTGGCGGCGACTCCGTCACCGCCGCCCATGGGCTTAGAACCGTTCGTCGCGCTGAGCTTCGGCTTCTTGCTGGAGCGCGCGCAGCACGTCGTCTTCGCTGGTCTCTACCGGGGCGGCGAGGGCTGCGCGATCTTGCGCGTCCTCGGCCTGGGCGGCCGGCTGCACGTCCTGGAACAGCATCACGAAGCTGTCGCGCAGCTCATCGGGCGTCACCGCCGAATCCGCGATTTCACGCAGCGCGACGACCGGATCTTTATCGCGATCGCGCTCGACCAGCGGCTCGGCGCCCGACGAGATGTTGCGGGCGCGATGGGCCGAAAGCAGCACCAGCGAGAACCGGTTGGGGATTTTATCGACGCAATCTTCAACGGTTACGCGGGCCAAGGCGTGCTTCCTCTTGGTGTGTCGGGAACGGATTGGAGCGCCAACCTAGTGCGCCTCGCGGTTTTTCGCAATGCGAAGAGCATCCCGTTTTCACCCGCCCTGCCCCGCGCGCGCGGCCCAGGGCGCCTTAAGACGCCGGTAACCCTCTGCCGGCCCCAGCGCCGCGAGCAGCTCCGCGGCGGTGCGGCCTTGGCCGGGATGGCGCCAATCGGGGGCGATTTCGGCCAGAGGGGCCAGCACGAAGGCGCGCTCATGCATGCGCGGGTGCGGCAGTTCGAGCTCGCCAAAGGCGCCTTCGAGGCCGTCGATGGCCAGAATGTCCAGATCGAGGGTGCGGGCGTCCCAGCGGGTGCGCCGGGCCCGGCCGAAGGCGGTTTCGATCGCCCGCAGCGCTTCATAAAGCGGTTGCGGAGCAAGGCCCGCCCCGTCCAGCTCCGCCACGGCGTTGAGATAGGCCGGCTGATCGCTCGGCGGCCAAGGCGTGGTTTCCCACAGGCTGGAGAAGGCGCGCGGCTTCAAACCCGCCGCCTCCAGCGCCTCTGCGGCGCGCGTGAGCGTTTCGGCGGGGCTCTTGCCCTCAAAGGGCAAATTGGCGCCCAAAGCGATGAACGCGCGCGCTGTGCTCATGGGCGGCTTCATGGCATGGGGCGGGCGGGCGCACAAAACGGAATCCCAGAATGGCCGACAAACCTAAAAGCAAAGCCGCCGCCGAGGCCCCGCGCGATTGCCCCTTATGCCCGCGCCTTGTCGCGTACCGGGAAAAGAACGCCGCCGCCGAGCCCGATTGGTTCAACGGCGCCGCACCCTCGTTCGGCGATGCGCAGGCGCGCCTGCTGATCGTCGGCCTCGCGCCCGGCCGCATGGGCGCCAATCGCACCGGGCGACCCTTCACCGGCGATTACGCGGGCGATCTGCTTTACGGCACGCTGAAAAAACTCGGCCTCGCGGAAGGGGAGTACCGCGCCGATCCGAACGACGGCTTCACACTGAAGGGCGCGATGATCACCAACGCCGTGCGCTGCGCCCCGCCGGAGAATAAGCCGACGCCCGCCGAGATCGCCCAATGCCGTCCGTTTCTAAGCGCGCGCATCGCGGCGCTGCCGAAGCTGAAAACGATTTTCGCGCTCGGCTCAATCGCGCACGAAAGCGCGTTGCGCGCGCACGGGCTCAAACCCACGCACGCCAAGTTCGCGCACGGCGCGGAAGCGGAGCTGCCGAATGGGCGGATGCTCGTCTCTTCGTATCATTGCTCGCGCTACAACACGCAAACGCGGCGGCTGACGGCGGAGATGTTTGAGAGCGCGATGGCGCGCGCCAAGGCGCTGGCCTGGGCTTAAGCGCGCGGCGCGCCGTAACCGATGTAAAGTTCGCCAATGCCCGGTTCGTTCGCTTCGGCGGCGGCGAAGGCGGCGTCCGCTTCCTCGGCGCGCCCCAGCGCCTGCAACGCGAGGCCGCGGCCGAATTGATAGTGGCCGCGCTCCTTGTCGATGGCGAGCGCTGCGTCATAATCGGCAAGAGCGGCGTCAAAATTGCCGAGCTTGTAATTGACTAGGCCGCGGCTATCGAGCGCGGCTTCGTTATTGGGCTCAAGCCGCAAGGCTTCATTGCAATCGGCCAGCGCCTCGCTCAGTTCGCGCGTGTGCGTCACGCGCAGCCAGCAGCGATTGTTGCGCAGTCCCGCATCTTCAGGCGCGTCCTCGATCATCGCGGTGAGCCGCGCCAATTGGTCGCCGAAATCCGCTTCCAGTTCGTCGCTGACATTCGCGCGCCAATGCAGCGCCTCGGCATGCGCGGGATCGAGCGCGAGCACGGCGTCGAAATCACGCGCGGCCGCGCCGTAGGCGGCGCGGTCATAATGGGCGATGCCGCGCTGGAAGAGCGCTTGCGTATTCTGCGGCTCAAGCCGCAACACGCGCCCGAAATCGCCGATGGCGCGCATATATTGGCCAAGTTCAAGGCGCGTCTCGCCCCGGCGCAACATCGCCGCCGCACGCCGCTCCACACTGGTCGTCGCGGCCTCCGCCACAGCGGTGCAGGCAATCAGGCGTTCGCGGGTTTCCCCGCGCGCGGCGCAGCGGGCCCAGTTTTCCTCCGCGACAATTGCCGGATCCTCGCCGGCGCACGCCGCCAGCGCCAATGCGCAGAGGGCGAGCGCGGCGCGCATCAGCCGCGATCCCGCAACAGGCGGCCCTGCTGGCGCTTCCAGTCGCGATCTTTCTCGCTGGCGCGCTTGTCATGCGCCTTCTTGCCCTTGGCGAGGCCGATCAGAAGCTTCGCAATGCCGCGCTCGTTGAAATAAAGCTTGAGCGGGGCGATCGTGCGCCCTTCACGCTCCACCGCGCCGATCAGCTTTTTCAGCTCGCGCGATTTCACCAGAAGTTTCCGCTTGCGGCGCGGTTCGTGGTTGAAGCGCGAGGCGGCGGCGTATTCGGGAATGTGCGCGTTGATCAGCCAAAGCTCGCCCGCCTCGGGCGAGGCGTAGCTTTCCGCGATATTGGCCCGGCCCGAGCGCAGCGATTTCACCTCGGTGCCCAGCAATTGAATGCCGGCCTCGATCGTATCCTCGATCGCGTAGTCGAAGCGCGCGCGGCGGTTCTCGGCCACCAGCTTGTTGTTGGGATCGGCTTTCTTGGCCATGGGCTACAACAAATCCGCCGCGACCATCGCCGCGCGGATAATGCCCTTGGCCGCATCGCTGCAAGGGATCAGCGGCAGGCGCACCTCTTCGCTCGATTTGCCGAGCAGAGAGGCCGCGTATTTCGCCGGCGAGGGCGAAGGCTCGATGAACACGGCCCGATGCAGCCCCGAAAGCTTCGCGTCCAAATCGCGCGCGGCCTCCATATCGCCCTGGCGCAACGCCGCCTGCACTTGCGCGCAAAGCTTCGGCGCCACGTTGGCGGTGACGGAAATGCAGCCCTTGCCGCCGAGCTGGCAGAAATCGACCGACGTGTCGTCATTGCCCGAGAGCTGGATAAATTTGTCGCCGCACAATTCGCGGTGGCGCGCCACGCGCGTGAGATCGCCGCTGGCGTCCTTCACGCCGATGACGTTGGCGAGCTTGGCGATGCGACCCATGGTTTCGGGGCTGATGTCCACCACGGTGCGCGAGGGCACGTTGTAGATCACCATCGGGATATCGACGGCGTCATTAATCGCCTTGTAGTGGGCGTAGAGCCCATCCTGGCTCGGCTTATTGTAATACGGCGCCACCAGCAGCACCGCGTCCGCGCCCGCTTTCTTGGCGGCCTGCGAAAGCTCGATCGCGGCGGCTGTATCGTTTGAACCCGCCCCGGCGATCACCGGCGCGCGCCCGCCCGCCGCTTCGACACACAGCGCCACCACACGCATGTGCTCTTCCAGCGACAGCGTGGAGCTTTCGCCGGTCGTGCCGCACGGAACCAAGCCGTTGGAGCCCTGCTCGATCTGCCAGTCCACGAAGCTCTGGAAGCGCGTTTCATCGACCTTTCCGTCACGAAACGGCGTAATCAGCGCGGGGATCGACCCGTTAATCATGGATTGCAGCTCATCTTATCCTGGGCGGGCTGGTCTTGGCGCGATTCCTGCCACAGTGTCAGTCCAGGTTAAAGTGCGCCCCGCTTCGAGAAGCGCGGGCTGTTGAGGGTTTGAAATGGCGGAGGGTTCGATGGCTCGCGCACCCAGGCTGATCCGCGTGGCGGTGCTGACGCTGGCGTCCAGCGCGCTGCTGGCGGCGTCCAGCGCCGGCCAACAGGCCGGCGTCACGGCCGAACCCACGGTCGCGACGGCGCAGACAGCCCCGCTCGGCCCGCCGCCGCCCTTGCCGCCTTCCGTTGAGCGCATGCGCGTGCGCGACGGGCTTGCCGCCGCCGCGAGCGGCGATTGGGGCGGACTCGCCCAATTGCGCGACGGCGCGAGCGACCCGTTGGTGCGGCGCATGCTGCAATGGCGCTGGGCCGCCTCCACCGAGGCGCCGCTCTATTTCAACGACATCGCCCGCGCGCTCAACGAACTCGAAGGCTGGCCGGGGCGTGGCGTCATGCGCGCCCGCGCCGAGCAAGCCATTTATGACAGCACGCTGTCGGCCAGCGAACGCGTGCGCTTCCTGCGCGGCGACGGCGGCCCGCAAACGGGCGACGGGCGCATCGCGCTCGCCATCGCGCTGAAGGACAGCGGCCAGCGCGGCGAAGCCAACGAAATCGCCCGCGCAGCATGGCGCGAATCCGCACTGACCTCCACCGCCGAAGCACGCGCGCTGGAAGAATTCGGCGCCGTGTTTACGAGCGAAGATCACGCCGCGCGCGTGGACGGCCTGCTCTGGCGCAACCAGCGCAGCGCCGCCCAGCGACTCTTGCCGCGCCTTAGCGCGCCTGACCGGCTTGTCGCCAACGCCCGCATCGCCATGCAGACGCGCCAACGGCGCGGCCTGCAGGCAGCAGTTGACGCCGTGCCCGCCTCGCGGGCGGACAATCCCGGCTTCCTGTACGACCGCACGCAATATCGCCGCCGCACCGGCAATCCGCAGGACGCCATGCCCGTGGCCGCGCAGATCGACCCGCGCGAAGCGCCGCTGGCGGCGCGGGCCGACATCTTCCGCGAACGGCGCCTGTACGTGCCGCGCGCGCTGCGCGCCGGCAATGCGCGCCTCGCATACCAATTGGTCACCAATCACGGGCTGACCTCGGGCGAAAGCTTCGCAGACGCCGAATGGCTGGCCGGCTGGCTTTCGCTGCGTTTCCTCAACCAACCTCAGCGCGCGGCCGAGCATTTCGCGCATTTGAGCGAGAACGTGTCTGCGCCCGTTTCGCGCTCACGCGCGCTTTATTGGCGTGCGGAAGCCGCGCGCGCACTGGGCCAAGCCGCGGAAGCGGAAAATCTCTACACTCAGGCCGCCGCGTTCAATTTCACCTATTACGGCCAACTCGCCGCCACGCGCGGGGCGCGTGAAGCCACGCTTTCGCTGCCGGCGACCGCGCAGGTGAGCGCGGAGGCGCGCAATCGCTTCGAGCACCGCGAATTGGTGCGGGCGCTGCGCGTGATGGCCGAAGTGGGCGCCCAGCGCGATTTCGAATCGATCGCCTTCTATCTGGACGACACGCTCGACGATCCGATGGAGCTTGAACT
>CAZWQS010000162.1:0-6230 GCA_964635925.1 uncultured Terricaulis sp.
CCATGCAGAGCTCAACGCATTCATCGCAGATGAAAACGGTCGGACCCGCAATAAGCTTGCGGACCTCGTGCTGGCTCTTGCCGCAGAACGAGCAGTAGAGAGTGTTCTTGGACTCTCCGCCGGCGGCGCCTTTGCTCATGCCTAATCCTCTGCGGGGCGATCCCGCCAACCGTAATATAGGGATGAAAGCGGCGGCCTGATGACCCCCACACCCCCTCGCTTACGAATGGTTGACCGCGATCCCTTTCAAAAACGTTCACCACCCGACCGCGCCCGGCCAGGCAATTCGACCATAGCAAGGATGGGGCCGCAAGCCGCCGAAGCGGCTGAATCAGCCCTCAGGAAGGGCAAAACCATGCGGCGAGGCCCAAAATGGGCTGTCACGGCGACGATTCAAGGCGACTCAGCCCGGGCGCGGCGTGGGTCGCGCGCCCACCGCACCCTATCAAGGGGCCGCCTTCGCCCCCAGAAACTGTGAACAACTCCAAGGGTCGCCTTGGCCGGACTTACGACCCTTCCGGCAGCTCGCGCTTTTCATAGACGCGGTCCACGATGCCGAAGGCCTGGGCTTCTTCCGCGGTCATGAAATGATCGCGGTCAAGCGTGCGCTCCACGCGTTCCAGCGGCTGGCCGGTGTGCTTCACGTAGATTTCGTTCAGCCGGCGCTTGGTGTGGAGGATGTCCTCGGCGTGGCGCTCGATATCGGAGGCCGGGCCGCGGAAACCGCCGGAGGGCTGGTGCACCATCACGCGCGAGTTGGGCAGCGCGATACGCAGGCCCTTTTCGCCCGCCGCCAACAGCAGCGAGCCCATTGAGGCGGCGAGGCCCGTGCAGACGGTCGAAACCGGGCTGCGGATGTATTGCATGGTGTCGTAGATCGCCAGGCCCGCCGTCACATAGCCGCCGGGGCTGTTGATATACATGGCGATTTCGCGCTTGGGGTTCTCGGATTCCAAGAACAGAAGCTGCGCGGTGACGACGGCGGCGACCGTATCGTCGATGCCGCCGCTGACGAAAATAATGCGCTCTTTCAGCAGGCGCGAGAAAATGTCGTGCTTATCGTAGCCGCGGCTCGTCTGCTCCACGACCGTCGGGATGATAATGCCCCGCATACGTTCCATCGGATCTTGCATTTGGTGTCCTTAAGCGGGGCGAAAGCCGCCGCGCCGGCGCCGACTCGGCCCCGCCGCGTGCTCCATATTTGACGGCGCGGCCCGTCCCGCAACCCCCGGCTCTGCCTTGGCGGTCGCAAGCGCCGGGCCGTTAATCTTCCGCTTTCTCGGCCTTGGCCTTCTTACGCGGCTTCTTTTCGGGCGCGGGCGCCGCCGGCGCCTCGTCGTCGGCGAAGAGGGTCTCGCGGCTCACGTCCTCGTTCGTCACTGAAATCAGTTCGAGCACGTAATCGACCACCTTCTCCTCGTAGATCGGCGCGCGGATGCCGGCGACCATTTGAGGATTACGCTGATACATCTCGAAAATCTGCCGCTCCTGGCCGGGGAAATTGCGCGCCTGGGCGCTGATCGCCTGGGCGACCTCCTGATCGCTCACCTCGATCTTGTGGCGACGCCCGATCTCGGCGAGGAGCAGGCCTAACCGCACGCGCCGTTCGGCGATTGCGCGGTATTCTGCCTTGAGATCGTCTTCGCTTTTGCCCTCGTCGCCCGGATCGAGGCGGCCGGCGTTCTTGTCGGCTTCGATTTGGCGCCAAATCTGGTTGAACTCGGCCTCCACCATGCGCGGGGGCAGTTCGAAATCGTGCATCGCATCGAGTTTATCGAACAGCGCGCGCTTGGCTTTGGCGCGTGATTGCGTGAGGTGCTGGGTTTGAATGCGCTGGCGCAGCGCGTCCTTCACCGCGTTCAAACTCTCCATGCCGAGCTCTTGGGCCCAAGCGTCATCGGGCGCGCCTTCCTTCGGCGCACGCACCTTTTTGACCTTGGTTTCAAACGCGGCGCCTTTGCCCGCGAGGCTCTGCTCGCCGTAATCGGCCGGGAACGTCACGTTCAGGGTGCGCTCTTCGCCCGCCTTGGCGCCGACGAGCTGCTCTTCAAAGCCGGGAATAAATTGGCCCGAACCAATCACGACTTGCGCGTCTTCTGCCGAGCCGCCGGTGAAGGCTTCACCATCGATGCGGCCGACGAAATCGATGATTACGGCGTCGCCGTCCGCGGCCGCGCCGTCCTTGTCTTCAAAGCCGCGCTGCTGTTTGGCGATTTCGGCGAGTTCTTCTTCGACCTGCTCATCGGTCACCGCCGAGGTCGGGCGCGTGATGGCGATGCCTTTGAGATCGGCTGGCTCGAAATCGGGCATGATTTCGAGCGAGAGCTCAAACGAAAGATCGGACTGGCCGGCGACGACTTGATTGATGTCGCTCTTCAGGTCGAGCGTCGGCTCGGACGCGGGGCGGGCGTTGACCTTCTCAAGCCCTTCCTTGGTCGATTTCTGCACCGTCTCGTTGATGATGTCCTGCATCATCGAAGGGCCGTAAACTTTGCGGATATGGCTCGCCGGCACCTTGCCGGGGCGGAAGCCCTTGATGTTCACGCGCGGCTGCACTTCGGCGATCTTGGCGCTGAGTTGTTGCTCCAGTTCGGCCTTCGGGACGACGACGTCGTAGACGCGCAGGAGACCTTCGGAACGGCGCTCGGTGAGCTGCATGAGATGGGCTTTCGACATAGGTTCAAGGCCGCTGCAAATCCTTTGCCGGCGGCGGTGTTCAAGAAAGGCGGGCTTATGGCATGGGGCCCCGCCAGTGTCCACGCGGACGCCGCCCAATGGACAGAGCCCCTCCCCGCCCCCTAAAGGGACCCGCGTGCGGACGTGGCGGAACTGGCAGACGCACTGGATTTAGGTTCCAGCGCCGCAAGGCGTGCGGGTTCGACTCCCGCCGTCCGCACCATTTATTGCGGGGCGCCCTCGGGGTTGCGGCTGGTGCCCCAGGTGGCGACCGCCTCGGCGGCGGCCTCGTTAACCTCATCCGGCAGAAGCTGGCCCTGTGCGGTGATGTTGACCCGATAGATCGCCCCATCCGCCATCGGCCAATAGACGGCCTGGCCGTGCTCGGGCGTATCCACCACCGGGACCCATTTGCCGACGGTTTGCGCAACCGGGAGGAAGTCGAGCCCTGTGCGCCGTTGCGGGCGCAGGTCCTCGACCGAAGGCGGGGTCGCGCGGGCTTCGGCGATGTCGCGGTAGGAGCTATCGAAACGGTCCAGGCGATATTGGGCGTCCAGCCCAAGCACAGTCGCCCACGGCTTCCAGCGCAGCACGCGCGCGCGGAGCATCCAATCATCGCCCACAGTGGTGAAATTGCGCACCGAGCCGGTGGACCCGTCGTCGTTAAATTCTGTCAGCGTCACGTTGTAAGTGCGCGGGCCGGTTTCCTGGAACTGAATGGTGGCCACTTGGCGCTGGGCTTCGCCTAGGCGGTGATAGGTCTGCACGTTGAGGCCGATCAGGCCGATCAGCGCGCCCACGCCGAGGAACGCCGCCCCGCCCAGCACGCCGCGCCCGCCTTTGAAGGGCCGGCCGCGAAACATCCAGCCCAGCCCGCTCAGCGCGAACGCCAAGCCGATCACGGCCACAAAGCCCGGAATGATCCACCACCACCAAACCATTGTGCGACCCCTTTGGCGTGCGCCTGTCCCGAATTTGAGTGTTAACCCATAAGCTAGGGCCGGGCGAGGCCCGATCAGTCCCCCGTAGGCCGCTTGTCCCCCTCCCGCAACCAGGCCAGGGCCAAGCTATTGAGAACGCTGGGAAGCGCCTCCGGCAAATCCTCGGCGATCAGCCCTGGACCTAGGATTTCACCACACCGACCATGCAACCAAGCCGCGAGCGCCGCGGCCTCGAAGCTGGCCACGCCCTGGGCGATCAGCCCCGCGATGAGCCCCGCCAAAACATCGCCGGAGCCCGCCGTCGCCAAAAACGGCGTCCCGCTCGTGTTGACCACCGCGCGCCCATCCGGCGCCGCCACGATCGTGTCAGGCCCCTTCAGCAGCAGCACACAGCCCGCGCGCACCGCGCCTTGGCGCGCGGCATCCAATCGCGAGGCGCCGCTTTCGAGCACGCCGGGGAACAAGCGCTTGAACTCGCCAACATGCGGGGTCAGCACATCGCGCGCGCCACACGGCGCATTGAGCGGCGCCAGCAGCGTCAGCGCATCCGCATCGAGCACGCACGCGCCGCGCTCACGCGTTGAAAGCACAGCGCTCACCATCGCGCGATCGCGGCCCGTTAAGCCGAACGCCGGGCCAAGCACCAGTGCGCGCGCATCGTGCGCCGCTTGCGCGTAAGCAGGCTCATCTTGCGCTTCGCGCAACATGATCGCGGTTAGATGCGCGCCGTTTTCTGGCATCGCTTCTGGCGGGCTGAGCAAGGTCACGAGTCCGGCGCCAACGCGCAACGCTGCGCGCGCGGCAAGGCGCGCCGCGCCCGTACGCCCACGCCCGCCGCTTGCAACGAACACGTGGCCGCGCGCATGCTTGTGGGCGCTCCTTTGCGGCCAAGGATACGTTTCGCGCCACAACGGCCAGCCGCTTTCCCAAAGCGCGATCGCCTGCGCCGCGACCAGATCATCGCTGACGCCGATATCGGCGAGCACGATATTGCCACAGAGCGAACGCCCCGGCTCCAAAACGTGCGCGGGCTTCTTGCGCACGAAGGTCACGGTTAGCCCAGCGCGAAAACTGGCTTCGCCCAACACGTTCGCCGTATCGCCTTTCAAACCGCTCGGAACATCGACCGCCACCACGCGTTCAGGCGGCAAAGCACGCGCCAAACGCAGGCAATCGCCTTCGAGCGGGCGAGCGAGCCCCGCGCCAAACAGCGCATCGACAAACAAATCCGCCATCGGATTGTCTTCGCCAAGCGCGTACACATCGCCGCCCCACGCCGCCGCTGCATCGGCGGCGTCGCCGTTCAGCGCGGCGCGGTCAACCAAGGTTTCGACCCACACCGGCCAGCCCATGTCGCGCAGACAGCGCGCGGCGACCCAGCCGTCGCCGCCATTATTCCCAGGCCCGCACAACACGGCGGTTGGACGAGGCGAAAAGCGCGCGGCGATCGCTTGTGCGACGGCGCGGCCGGCATTTTCCATCAGCATACGCGTTGGCGCGCCCGCCGCGGCCGCCGCCGCATCGAGCGCGTGCATCTGCGCAACGCTGATTATTTCACAGCTCACCGCACGTCGCCCCCGCCCATGCTCTCGCCGAGCGCGATCAATCGCAGCTCGTCGCCGCTGACGGCGATCTCGGTGATCGAAGCATGGTTCGGCCGGCACACAATGGTGTCCGCGCGTCCCAACGCGGCGCCGACCAGCGCGTTGATGGCGATAAAATGCGTGAACACCGCGCTATCGCCAGCAATCCCGCGCGCGGCGGCCAGCACCTCATTGCGCCAATGATGCAGGCCCGGCGCCAGCGTCGCCCAATTGCGGCCAGGCGCGCCCGCGCGCCACGGGAAATGCTCCTGAAGCCACGCGCGCCGATCTGCGACGCCAGCCGGCGTCGCCACCTCGCTCACGCGCGGATCAATCCGCGCCGGGGCGCCCAAACGAGCCTCGTAGGGCGCCGCAGTCTCGCGGCAGCGCGACATGGGGGAACTGATGATGGCTAGCCCAGCCGGAAGCGCCTCGGCGGCCTGGACGGCCTGGGCGCGGCCCTTGGCGGAGAGGCCAGGATCGTCCGCCTCGCCCCAGGCGGCGCCCGGCTCGCCGTGTCGGATCAAGAACAAGCGTTTCATTTCAGCCAGCTTAGGGCTCTCCGGCGTGAGGGAAAGCCGCTTGTTTGGGCGCCGGCGCCTGCCAAAGAGGCGCCGGCAAACCGCGCACACGCCCCATCGGCCCGCCCGCTTCCCGACTCGCCCCCGCCCGTCCAGAACGGCGGTCCATAAAGCGCCTCATGGTGGGAGTGGTCCCGATGAAAAAGATTGAAGCCATCATCAAGCCCTTCAAGCTCGATGACGTGAAGGAAGCCCTGCAAGAGATTGGCCTGCAAGGCATGACCGTTGTCGAAGCCAAAGGTTTTGGCCGTCAGAAGGGCCATACCGAACTTTATCGCGGCGCCGAATACGTTGTCGATTTTCTGCCGAAGCTGAAAATCGAGGTTGTCGTCAGCGACGATCAGGTGGACGCCGTGTTGGAGGCGATCCAGAAGGCGGCCAAGACCGGCAAGATCGGCGACGGCAAGATTTTCGTGCTGGATGTCGCGAATGTCGTGCGCATCCGCACC
>CAZWQS010000163.1:0-4548 GCA_964635925.1 uncultured Terricaulis sp.
TGCGGGAAGGCGTCGGGCCCGGCGACGATGGCTTCCAGGGTCGCGGCCACGAAGGCGTCGCCGCTGGCCTGCGCCCCGGTCAGGGCGCGCGCATAGCGGCGCAGCAGCGGCAGGTGAGGCGCGATTTGCCTGGCCAAACTCATATAGGACCCCTTGAAATCATTAGGATTTGTGGTGCCGGTCACGTCAGTGCGCATGCCATTCTCCCATCCCGAGCACCGGCAACCAACGTGGGCCGGCGAAAAAAGTTCCGATGGCTCGGAACAGTTTATGGGAGGCCGCGTTGGCATCCCGGATCATGGCGCCGGGAACTCCGGCGGGCGGGAAGGGATAAGCGTGATGCGGCGGAAGGATGAGATGGATAATTTAGTGGCCAAGAAGTCGCCTCCACGCGGCGCAGGCGATGGCGGCAAATCGACCTCGACAGCCAGCAAGGCGTTGATCGCGCGCAATCTGCGCTTGGCGTTTGGCGAGGTGGCGGCCGAGCCTATCCCCAAGGAATGGCTCGATCTTCTGGAAAAGATCGATGAGCCGAAAGGCGGCCAATGATGCAAGCCCCAGCCAATTTCAAAGCCGAGCTGATTGAGCTCCTGCCGAGCCTGCGCGCGTTTGCGCGTTCGCTCTCGCGCAATCCCGCCCAGGCCGATGATCTGGTGCAAGACACGCTGGTGAAGGCGCTCGCGAATGTCGAGCGGTTCGAGCCCGGCACCAATCTGCGCGCCTGGCTCTTCACCATCCTGCGGAACCATTATTATTCGCAATTGCGCAAATCCAAGCGCGAGGTCGAGGATGTCGAGGGCCGCTACGCCGCGCGCCTCGCTAGCCGGCCCGAGCAGGACGGCTCTGTCGATCTGGATGATTTCAAAGCCGCGTTCGCGCAGCTTGCGCCCGATCACCGCGAGGTCCTGACGCTCGTCGGCGCCTCGGGGTGCTCATATGAAGAAGCGGCGCAGATTTGCGAATGCGCCGTCGGCACGATCAAGAGCCGCGTCAATCGCGCCCGCAAAAAGCTCACTGAGCTCTTGGGCCTGGAGGATGGCGATCCGATCCTGCCCAACGAAACACCGATGGCGCGCGACGTTGCAAGCGTGTGAGGCCGGAGGATCGGTCGTGGCGGGTTTGGCCGCGGGCGCTTTCGCTGCGCTCGATGCGGGGGCGCATGGCGCTTTTGCTGGGCCTCGCCATGCTGCCGGCCGGCGCCATCGCCATGCAGGTGGGCCTGAACGCGCTGGAGGCGCGCCAGAGCGCCTATGAGGAAGCGTTAGGCCGGCGCGCGCTGCAAGCCATGGATTCGGAGCGGCGCACCTTCGATGAGGTGCGCGAGATGCTCCGCGTCGTGGCGGCAACGCCAGATCTGTTGGAGATCGCGACCAATGATTGCGCCAACTGGCTAGGCGGGGTGCTTGAGCGCTATCGCGATCTCTCGGGATTGACAGTGACGAGTGAGGACGGCGCAGTGATCTGCACCGGCCCTGTGCAGGCGCCGCCGGGTTTTCGCGCGCGTTCGGCCGTGCGTGAGCGCGCGCGCGCGCGCGACGCCTTCACAATCGGCTTCAATCCGCGCAGCGCGCTGACCAATCAGCCCATTCTCGCCGCGCTTGAGCCGCTGCGCGGGGCGGGCGGGCGGCGCATCGGCTTCATCAGCGCTTCGATCAGCGCCCAGATGCTGACGGATCGTCTGAACGACAATCGCTCGCTTTTGGACGCGCGCGCCGCGATCGTGGATTTTTCCGGCGCCATCATCGCACAGACCGACGCCTCCGCCAGCCAGGCGGTGCCGCCTCTGCCGAGCGCTGATCAGGTACGCAACCATTTCGGGCAGGAGCCGCGCTTCGTGCAGGTGCGCGGCGGATCGGCCGTGGTGGCGCCGCTGCATGCGCCGGATATTTTCTTCGTGATGTCCTGGCGCCCAGAGCAGCCGCTTTGGCGCACCTGGAGTGCGCTGGCGATTTCGGTCGCAGCGCCAGTGCTGATCTGGCTGTTCGCCATCGGCGCGGGCTGGTTCGCGATCGAAGTTTACGTCACGCGCCCGTTGTCCAATCTTGAGGCTGCGGCGCGCGCTTATGCGCGGGGCGAGGATTTGCCGGATTCCGCGGCGCTGCTGGCTGCGCCGGATGAAATCCGCTCGCTGCGGCGCACCTTGGCGGCCATGGCGAAAACCCTGCGCGGGCGCGAACAGCGCCTGGTGGAGGCGCTCGCGGAGGAGCGCGCGCTGCTGCGCGAGGTGCATCACCGAGTGAAGAACAACCTGCAAATGGTGGCCAGCCTGCTCAACATCCAGGCGCGCGGCGCGCCGGATGAAAGCGAAGCGCGCGGTCTTTCGCGCGCGCATGATCGCGTGCAGCTTTTGGCGCTGGTGCACCAGGGCATCTACAGTTCCGGCGCCGTGCGCGCGCTGCACGTGGACGAATTGGCGGCCGATATCGCGCGCACGTTAATGCAATCGCGCGGCCTGCAGGCCAGCGACGTGCGCTTTTACTTGACGCCGGTGCGCTCCGACGCTGATCGCGCCGCGCCGCTGGCGTTCCTAATCGGGGAAGCGATCTCAGCCGCGCTGGATGAAATGAGCGAGGCCGATGCGCTGTCGCTGCACCTCCAGCAGGATGAAGGCGGCGAGGTGCGCTTTGCCGTGGATATAAGCGGGGCGGGGCCCGGTCAGGCGTCGCCGCAGAGCATCAGGCTGATCGACGCGTTCGCGCGCCAGCTCGGCGCGAAACTCGGGCGCGATCCCTTGCGCCCGAGCCGGGTCTGGGTGGTGGTGCCGCCCGCGGCCTAATTCAAAGCGTCATGCAAAAACGGATACGCCAACGCTCGTCATTCCGGGGCAATGCGCAGCATTGAGCCCGGAACCCAGGGGCCTAACGTTGCATCGTTTCCCCCTGGGTTCCGGGCCCGCGCTAACGCGCGTCCCGGAATGACGAACGTTGCAGCCGAATAAACGCACGACGCCTTAGCGGCGCGAAAGCAGCAGACCGAGCAGAACGCCCGCGCCCAGAGTCACGCCGATGGCGGCGCCCGGATGCTCGCGCACTTGCGCGGACACGTAGCTCGCGCTGTCGCGCGCGCGGTGGGTGATGTCGGCGCCGAACAGGCGCGCTTTCTTGCTGGCGGTGGTGACCTCCGCCCGCGCGGCCTTGCCGGCGGCGTCGGCCAGACGCGAAACGTCCTTGCTGAGCTCGGCGACATCGTCGAGCACATCGTTCGCGCGCGCGCGCACTTGGCCGCGCATGGCGCCGTTGCGGCGGTGATGACGCGCGGATTCCATCGATTGGGCCATGGCTGTCTCCTTCAAGAGGCAAATCAGAACCGGCGTAAGCGCCGATACCCTTGCTCAACACAGGTCCGCGCGCGGGGTTCCCGCGACGCGATGTCCTGGAACATGTGTGCGAACGGCGGCGTTGCCTTACAGATCGAGGAGAGAACCGTGCTTGGCTGGGTGCTGATCTTGAGTCTTTGCGCGCTGGCGGCGGCGGTGCTGGGATTCACAGCGCTCACGGGCATGCTCGCGTTTGCCGCCAAGCTCGTTTTCTTGCTGCTGGTGGCGCTGATTGTGATGAGCGTCGTGACGCGCCTCATGCCGCGCGGGCCGGCGCGATGAATCTGATCTCCGGCCTCTTCAATCGAGAACGCCGGCGCTGGGTGATCGATACCCCTCCGGAAAATGTGGATTGGCGTCCAATCCGCCCCAGGGCCAATCAACCGCCGGTGCGCGCGCGCCGGGCCGAGGCCGATTGCACCATTGAAACCAGAGCGGGCGCCCTGCGGGCGCGCGGCGGGTGCGACTTTATTGTCGATTACGGCGCCTCGCGCGCGGTGGTGCGCGGCGATATTTTCGAACGCACCTACGAGCCCCTGGGCGATGGCCGCTATCGCAAGCGCACGGACGTGATTTTTCACGCCTTTACGCTTGATCGGCCGGCCCTGGTGCACACATTGGAGGGACCGCAAAAGGCTGAACCCGGCGATTGGCTGATCGAGGGGGCGACGGGCGAGTTATGGCCCGTGCCGCATGCCGAAGCGGTGCAGAAGTACGAATTCGCATAGAGGAGTGCGTGATGTTTAAGTTGCCCGAGTTGCCGTTTGCCCCTGATGCGCTCGAGCCGCTGATGTCTCGCACCACGCTCGACACCCATCACGGCAAACACCACGCCGCCTACATCAAGAACATGAATGCGATCCTGGCCGAGCGCGCGGATGCGCCGCAAACGGTCGAGGCCGCGGTCGCGCTTGCGGTGCGCGAGAACAACAAAAAGCTGTTCAACAACGCCGCTCAATCCTGGAACCACGCGTTCTTCTGGGAAAGCCTTTCGCCGCAAGACCAAGGCGGCCCGCAGGGCGATCTCAAAACCGCGATCGAAAAAGCATTCGGTTCTGTCGATGCGTTCCGCGAAGCGTTCGTCGCCGCGGGCGTTGGCCACTTCGCGTCCGGCTGGGTGTGGCTGGTCGCCGATCGCGCCGGCGCGGTGAAGCTGATCGACACGCACGACGCCGAAACCGCGATCACGGACACTTCAATCACGCCGTTGCTCGTCTCCGACGTGTGGGAGC
>CAZWQS010000163.1:4648-6214 GCA_964635925.1 uncultured Terricaulis sp.
GTCGCGATCATCGCGGCGGTGTTCGGTTTTGGCGGCATCGCTTCTGCGTCCGCCGGCATCGCGCAAATCCTGTTCTTCCTGTTCCTGGTGCTGTTCGTCGTATCGCTCATCATGGGCATGGCGCGCAGGGGTTAGCGCGCCTTGAGTTTCGGCGGGTTCAGCACCGTGCGTTGCGCGGCCACCAGGTCGCGCAGCCAGCGGTGCACCGCTTTGGTGCGGGCGTTTTCCACCACGTCCTTGTGCGTGCCCAGCCAAAGCCGGCGCATGATGCGCACGTGCCCCAGCACGCGCTTCAGCCCCTCGGCCATGAAGCAGGGCAGCACGCCGATCCCGCCGCCATGCGCGATAATCTCCACCTGCGCGCGGATGGATGAGCTTGACAGCACAGGCCGCAGGTTTGGGCTGATCTCTTCCAGATAGCGCAGCTCTTCGGCGTAAAGCAGATCGTCCACATAGCCGACCATGTCGTGCGCCTGCAGCGCCTCCGCGCTTTCGGGCGCGCCGCGCCGCTTTAGATACGCCGCCGATGCATAGAGGCCGAGCTGATACTCCGTCAGCGGCTCATGCGCCACGCGCGCGCTCTTCGGCTGCGCCAGCGTCACCGCGATATCGACCTCCCGCTTGCTGGGGGAGAGGAACCCGCTCTGCGCCGCCAATTCGATGCGCAAGCCCGGATGCGCGGCGTGCAGCGCCGGCAGCGCGGGCGCCAGGATCACCGCGCCGAACCCTTCCGCCGCGCTAATGCGCACCGTGCCGCCCACGACGTTCGGTTCGGCGGCGCGGCTCACCGCCTCCATCGCCGCCTCGGCCTCCATCGCCGCCGCCATCAGGCGCGACCCCGCCGCCGTCAATTGGATGCCGGAGGGGGAGCGCACGAACAAAGTCGAGCGCAGCGCCGTTTCGAGCCGCGCCAGGCGCCGCCCCACGGTGGCCGCGTCCACGCCCAGGCGCGCGCCCGCGCCCGCCAGCGTGCCCGCGCGCGTGGCGGCGAGGAAAAGGCGCAGATCGTCCCAATCATATTGCATGCGGCCCGCGCGCCTGCGCCCCCATCCTGCAAAATTGCATTACCAGTATGGCGCCGATGGGCGTATGGGAAGCCCAGAGCATCATCCAAAGCAAACGCAAAAAAGGATCTGGGCCCATGCGTGCGATCGAGCATTTCATCTCTGGCGCGGCCGTGAAGGGTGCGGGCGCCCGCCAAGGCGACGTCTACAACCCCAACACCGGCCAGGTGCAGGCCAAGGTCGCTTTCGCCGCCGCCAAGGATGTGGATTCCGCCGTCCAGGCCGCTGCCAAAGCCTTCCCCGGCTGGGCCGCCACCAATCCCCAGCGCCGTGCGCGCGTGATGTTCGCGTTCAAGGCGCTCGTCGAGAAGAACATGGATGAGCTTGCGCACATCCTTTCGTCCGAGCACGGCAAGGTGATCGCCGATGCGAAGGGCGATATTCAGCGCGGCCTCGAAGTGATCGAATTCGCCTGCGGCATTCCGCACGCGATGAAGGGCGAATACACCGAAGGCGCCGGCCCGGGGATCGACGTTTACTCCATGCGCCAGCCGCTTGGCGT
>CAZWQS010000164.1:0-6164 GCA_964635925.1 uncultured Terricaulis sp.
GATAGGCACGATTTTAGAGGATATCCACCCGCCCATTCACCATTTGCTTCAAGCGATCGCGCTCAAGGCCGCGTCCAAGAAAAGCATTTACACAAACCACCTTTAGCGTGTGCTTGGCGTTCAGCTTAAGACCGCGTGGCACATGTCGCACCGCATCCGCCTTGCCATGGCGCCCAGCGGCAAGCTCCCGCCCATGGGCGGCGAAGGCAAAGTGGTTGAGGTCGATGAGACCTATCACGGCAAGGTCGAAAACCCGGCGCAATTCCGCAAAGACGGCAAGCCGTTTGCGAAGCGGCGCGGCGGCCCCGCGAACAAGCGCCCCATTATCGCCCTTATCGAGCGCGGCGGTTCGGCCCGTACCTTCCACGTCGCGGAAGCGAACATGGAAAACGTCGCCAAGGTCGTGCGCGAAAACATCGACCCGCGCTCAAAGCTGCACACCGACGCCAGCCACCTCTATCGCCGCATTGGCAAAGAGTTCGCGGAGCACGGCATGGTCGAGCACTCCATGGGCGAATACGTGCGCTTCGAGGAAAACGGCGCGGTCCACAACAATAGCTGCGAGAGCTATTTCAGCGTGTTCAAGCGCGGCATGAAAGGCGTCTACCAGCATTGCAGCGAGAAGCACCTGCACCGCTACCTTGCTGAGTTCGACTACCGCCATAACACCCGCGTCGCGGTCGGCATGGACGACAAAGCCCGCGCGGAAAAGCTGATTACTCAGGTGGTCGGCAAGCGCCTCACGTATCAAACAACTGGTGGGACCGCCGACGCCTGAGGTTGCGCTAGCGCGCTGGTTAATATCCGTTCGGGGCGACATTGCGCGCCTGAACAAACGTATGGCGTGGCTTCACGGCGCGCAGCAAACCGACGCGACTTATTCGACGGACTCAGAGTAGCCTGCCTCAATGGATGACAAGCCAAAAATAGCACGGGCAACGGCGCTACTGGCGGCCAACGCCTTCGTGCTCATTCGCTTCATGAGTTACGTCGAGGGGCGCCCGGAACTCCCGGGAGCAATCGTTCTCGGAGTATTGTTGCCCGCCACCGGGCTCGCATTTGCATATGATATGTTTGAGCGACAAGAGCGCAGCTTCTGGCACGAGTTTGGCGCCGGCCTCCCTGTAGTGCTCGCAATGCTCTTTTGGATGTGGTGGTACGCTGCGTAAGGGACGCCAATCATGGAATTCGTAGCCGCCTGCCGAGAGTGCAAGAAACCGTTCATGCACTGGTCATCAACCAGACCGCCAGTTCGTACCACGCGGTGTCGGTGCGGCGGCGAAGCAGTGGTGAGTCAATCTTCCGATCTGCCTGATATGATGGTTATGCTTGAAGAAGTGTTTGGCGGTGCTTCCATCCGCAAAACGAAACTCACCGTTTTAGGAATGGCCGACGACTTGGCCGACACCCAAGCCGTGTACAAACAGCTTCGCGCGCAAGCCCCATCGGGGAGCCTTCCGCGTGGATCTCATGATCTGAAAGTAGGCGCTGCGCTTTGCGGCACGTTTACTAGCGCGGCGGCCCTCTACGTACTCACGCAAGCGCCGGGAGCACCCAGCCTTGATGAGCAGGCCCGTGATTTAGCGATACGTGTTTGGAAAGCACGTGAAGCTGAGAATGCTTGGATTCCCGGTCCGAGCGAGCCTGTGCCTGTGCTGGGCCGAGCGTCTGGAAAACCCAAACCGAAAAAAGACAGCCCACGGAAAAACCAATCGCCAGACCAAATTGGAATTTCATCCGAACCCAAACGAGAGCGGCGCGGAACGAAATCGGCAAAGAAGAAGTAGCCATTGCAATCCCAATTTATCGCATGGTTGATTAGCGCGGGGTTTACGGAAGGCGGCTTGCGGCTTGGAGTGGTCTAGATGCTTGGCCTGATAGGTTGGCTCGTTTTGGGGTTCTACCCGCGCTACTGGCTCGCGGCGACCTTTAGCGTCCTGTTCGGCGGCATGAACGTGCTTATGTCGGAGCAGATGCGGCCATACTCCCCGGACTTGGCAAACTCTCTTTTCGACAGCGCAATACTTCTGACCATTACATTTGTGGTGATAGCGTTCGGCATTGTGTTCATTCGCAAGATGATCTGGGAAATGAAGGCCAAAACGAACCAGCAATTGGCTGCAATACTCGCGCGCGCTAAGGCCAAATCAGAGTAAATTCACGCAATGCGCCCTCCCAAGAAACCAGCCAAGCAAAAGGCAAAGCCCGCGCCCAAAGACACGCGCCCTCAGCGCGAGCGCTTTGAGGAAGCTGCGCGCAAAGCGGGCGTTGATGAAACAGGCGAAGCGTTTGAGCGGGCTATGGGGCAGATTGCGCCACCTAAGAAGGCGAAGAAGTAGTCAGACGCCAACCATGTTGATCGAAAACCACGACCCATGCGTTGGGCGGATGTTGACGGTCAGAACAACGCGCGCGTCATTGTTGCCCGCGCCCTTTTCCCCGGTTGGGTCCAGCAGTTCGTCAGTCGTGACGGACACGTGCGAAATGTACCTGTCATCATCAAGCAGGGTATAGATGGGGCAAGTCGCGCCGAGGTCATGGGGCAGCCCGGATGCGCTGCGCGGAATCGCGAGCGCGTCGAATAGCGTCTTTATTCGCCCATCAATGTCACCGGATTGCATGATCCCACCGCGCGCGCCGCGACGCAGAAACAGCACGTCAACGGCACAGGTCAGTCCGCTATCCTCGGTCACAAGCGGAGCCCAGTTCGTACCGAACATGGGATAGTTCCGCTGCAAGAGTTTGAGGTACAAATCCCTTCCTGGCGGAAGCGGCTCTTCTCCCTCCGGTCGCAGAAATGATTGATGCGCAGCCTTGAGTGATGGCGTCGTGCATCGCGCGAGGATCGACAGCGAGCGATTGAACTTCCACAGCCGGAAAAGCTGTTCGTGGAAGTGCATGCGGATGGCGTGCTTGTGGCCAGGTCGAGGATTGTTGTTGCCGCTGCTGAGCAGCTTGCCCTCATAGGTCAGCCGAAACTCCATCGCGCCCTCGTAGGGGTCGGCCTCAGGGTCTGAGATTAGAACCCTACGCTTGCCGCATTGCATGCTTGTAACCCTTAGTCAGGGATACCGCACTTGACCCCACCCTTAGCGTCTGGGTTTGCCAAGTGCAATATCGTGACCTAGGTCACAGTCCGCGCGGGCGGGCGGGGATAGGGTTAAGGGGTCAAACAGAATTGGTTTGGCCGCCGCATGATCCCCCAAACCCGCCCGCGGCGGTCAAAGTCAGGAAGGCGCGGACCCCGCCAGGTCCGCGCCTTTTCCTTTTTGGGCGCCCCGCAGATTCGCATGCATGCCTTGCGCGATTTTTTTTTTGCGCGCCGCATCCAAATGCGCGCGCGCCGGCATCTCTTCATCAAACGACGCAACACCACGATCCAAACGCAAGGGGTAATCAAATGACCAAGTTCTTTTCCATCGCCGCCGCTTTCGTCCTGTTCGCTCCGGTCGCCGCGGCCGTTCTGATCCAAGCTTCGCAGATCGTCGCCTGATCCCGCCTGCCACCCATCTGGCGCGATCAAACGAGCAAGCGCGGACCCTCCCCCGGTCCGCGCTTTTGCTTTGCGGCGATTGCACCGATTTCATCGACTAACGACGAAAAAATTTTCACCACGACGCATCCGAGAAACAAAGCCGCGGCATCTTCAGATCAGACATCGCAACCAAGACGCCTAAAGGAAAACGCCATGACCAAGATCGCCACGTTCTCCGCCGCTGTCGTGCTCTTCGCGCCGCTCGCGGTCGCGCTGATGCTGCAAGCCGCGCAGATTTTCGCCTAATTCATCAACACCAGCAGAGGGAAACAAAGGCCATGAAAAAGTTCATCGCCATCCTCGCGGCGATCGTGCTTTTCGCGCCTTTCGCCTATGCGAGCCTGTATCAAGCCGCACAAATCGTCGCCTGATTTCTATCCCCCTAGAGCGGCGACGACCTGGCAAGGCGCGGATCCCTCCCCCTGGATCCGCGCCTTTTGCTTTCCACGTAACGCGCGTCACATCGCCCCGGCGCGGGCGCGCCTACGTTCCATGCATCGGACAACTGACGTCAACACCAACCAGGGAGGCAGCCATGATGAAGACGCTTTTCGCGCTCGCCGCGGTCGCGCTGATCGCCCCGGTGATGTTCGCGGTGATCTTGCCGATGACGCTGATCGTCGCCTGACGCGTAGTTTGCCCGCCTCGTTCGCGGGCGGCGGTCTCGATCGAAGCGCGGCCCCTCACCGGGCCGCGCTTTTCGTTTCGCGCAAGAGCCAGGGCATGAACACAAACGCGAGCAGAACGCCCAGGAAAATGAGCCCCGCCGGTGTTTGGTAATACGCCCATTGCTGGGCGAGCGTTTCGCCCTCGGCGTAGACCAGCGCCATCTCCGCGCCCTGCTGCAGCGCAAGGCCGAACAGGCTCATGGCGAAAAGATGCGCGCCCGTGCGCGGGACGGCGACGCGCCGCAAAGTGAAGCGCGCGGCAAAAAACACGGCGCAAAGCAGCAACGGCGCCTCCAGCGCCACCGCCAGCATTTCGCCCAAAGCCGGCGCAACCCAGAGCGTGCGCACCACGCCGAACGCGAACGCCGCGACAAACACCAGCGCGAAATAGAGCACCCCGCCGATCAGAACCTGCATCACCTACCCCGCATTGCGGATGCGCACGCGCGTGGACACGCGCGCGCCATCCGCATCCACGACGGTGACGGTGTAAAAGCCCGGCGCGCGCGGGCGCCAGATGGCGCGCCCGCTGGTGGGCTCGCTCTCCACGCGCGCGCCTTCGGCGTACCACGTCAGCGGGCCGCGCCCGCCGCGCGCCGAAAGCGAGAGCCCGCGCGCCTCAGCGCCATACTCCAGGACCAACACTTCCGCGCCGGCAGGCGGAAACAAGATGGACAAGCCTTCGCGCTCGCTTGTGTCGAGACGCACCAATGCCGGCGCGGGCGGTTCGCGCTCGCGCTGCTGGTGTTGCGGCGTGGGCGGGGCGCCGATTAGGTCGAACGCTTCAAACAGGATGGGCAACGCTTCGCTGCGGCCGGTCGCGCCAGGGCGCGGGGCGCCGTCGGGGCGACCAACCCACACGCCGATCGCATAACCGTTGGACACGCCGACCGCCCATGCGTCGCGGAACCCGTACGATGTGCCGGTTTTGAACGCGACCAGCGGCGCATCGCGCGCGAGCGCGGCGGGCGCGCGCCCGGCGGGATGGGGCGAACTGGCGAGGATGTCCAGCACGCGCTCGGCGGTTTCCGCGCGCACGAAGCGGCGCGTGAACGGAAGGGCGCCGTCGCTATCGACGCTCAGCGGGCGCGCGCGCCCTTCGTCGCCCAGCGCCGCGTAGAGCTGCACCAAATCTTCCAGCGTCATGCCGACCCCGCCCAGCGCTAGCGCCAAGCCCGGTTCGGCCACAGCGCGACGCGGCAAGCGCACGTCCGCGCCCGCGCGCGTGAGCGCCGCCTGGAAACGCCCCGCGCCGATGCGCTCCAACGTGGCGACGGCGGGGAGATTGAGCGAATGGCGCAGCGCGTCTTCCAGCGAGACATCGCCATGGAAGCGGCGATCGAAATTTTCCGGCAGATAGCCGCCAAACCGGCGCGGCGCATCGCGCACCAGCGTTTCGGGCGCGGCGATTCCTTCGTCGAAGGCGATGGCGTAGAGAAACGGCTTCAGCGCCGAGCCGGGCGAGCGGATCGCGCGCGTCATGTCGATATAGCCGCCCGCGCGCTCGCGCCCGGCCCCGCCCACGCGCGCGCGAACCTCGCGGCTTTCGATGGCGACGGCGAAAATCGCGATCTGCGCATCGCGCTCCAAAGGCGCGGCGCGGCGGCGGGCGAGCGCTTCGAGATCGCGCTGCAAACCCACGTCGAGCGTGGAGCGCACCACGCCTTCGCCGCGATGGCGCGCCACCAGCGCCTGCGCGGCGTGCGGGGCGGAGAGCGGAAACGGCGCGCGCGTGGGAATGGCGCTTTGGCGCGCTTCATCGGCGCGGCGCTGATTGATGAGGCCCGCGCGCACGAACATCGTCAGCACGCGATCGCGCGCGGCGCGCGCCGCGCGCGGGCGCCGATCGGGCCGGCGCGCTTCGGGCGCCTGCGGCAGCGCGATCAGCAGCGCCATCTCGCTATCGTCGAGCCATTGCGGATCGCGCCGGATATAGGCGCGGCTCGCCGCGCGCACGCCTT
>CAZWQS010000165.1:0-5660 GCA_964635925.1 uncultured Terricaulis sp.
GAAGATCGGCGCCGAGATGCGGCCGCCGGTTTCGCCTTCGCCCATGTCGCGCGGCTGATCGAAGCCCGCCCACACGCCGACCACGAGATCCGGCGAAAAGCCGATGAACCAAGCGTCACGATAGTCGTTGGTGGTGCCCGTCTTGCCGCCCAGCGGATAGCCCAGCGAGGCGACGGTGGTGGCCGTGCCGCGCTGCACCACGCCTTCGGCCATCGACACGATCTGATAGGCCGTGACGGGATCAAGCACTTGCTGGCGCGTATCGGGCAGAACGGGCGCAGCCTGGCGATGCCAATCGGCGGTGCACTCGGCGCATTCGCGCTGATCGCGCCTGAACACAGTCTGCCCGTTACGATCCTGAATGCGGTCGATCACCACCGGCTGAATCCAGCGCCCGCCATTGACGAACATGGCGTAGGCCGTGGCCATACGCATCACCGTGGTTTCGCCCGAGCCCAGCGCAAGCGCGAACACGGCCTGCGTGCGATCGCCATAGACGCCGAGGCGGCGGCCATATTCCAACACGCGGTCAGCGCCCAATTCATACGCCACGCGTGCGGTCATCGCGTTGCGCGACAATTCAAGCCCGCGCCGCAGCGTGGTGGGGCCGTAGAATTCGCGGCTGTAGTTTTCCGGCGACCAATTGGTGCCGTCGCCCGCTTCGATCGCAAGCGGGCCGTCGTCCACCAAGGTGGCGGGCGTTGCGCCATTGTCGAGCGCGGCGGCGTAGACGATCGGCTTGAACGAGGAGCCGGGCTGGCGCTGCGCTTGCGTGGCGCGGTTCAAACCGCTGGCTTCGTTGAACGAATAGCCGCCCACCATGGCGAGCACGCGGCCCGTGTGCGGATCCATCGCCACCAGCGCGCCCTGGATTTCCGGCACCTGACGGATCGCATAGCGCCCGTTCTGCCCGCGTTGAGCGTACACGATGGCGCCGCGCGGCAGATTGCTCGCGCGCGCCCAAGTCACGTCCTCGGCGAGCACGCGCCCGGTTTCGCCGGTTTCGTCGGTCAGCGTGATGTTGGCGCCGCTGGCGGCGGTCACCATCGCGCGGCGCCAATTGGAGAGCTGGGGCGGCACGGTGGCTTCGCGCAATTGCGCCTGCACGTCGCCTTCGGCGTCGCCGCGCGCCAGCGGGCCGCGATAGGCGTGGCGGCGATCGTACGCCTCAAGCCCGCTGCGCAGCGCGCGCGCGGCGGCGAGTTGCAGGCGCGTGTCAATGGTGGAGCGAATGGAAAGGCCCCCGTCATAGACGGCGTCTTCGCCATATTGCGATTGCACCTGGCGGCGCACCTCTTCCACGAAATGCGAGGCGGCGATGAATTCATCGCCGGCGAGGCGGTTCGTCACTGTCAGCTCCGCGGCGCGCGCTTCGGTGGCCTGCGCCTCGGTGATGTAGCCGCGCTCCAGCATGCGCGAGACCGCGTAATTGCGCCGCTCGACCGCGCGGTCATGGTGGCGCGGGAGCTGATAATTGGCCGGCCCCTTGGGCAGGATCGAGAGATACGCCGCTTCCGCCACAGTGAGTTCGGCCAGCGATTTATCGAAATAATTGAGCGCGGCGGCGGCGACGCCATAGGCGCGGTTGCCGAGATAAATCTCGTTCAGATAAAGCTCAAGGATGCGCTCCTTATCGAGCGCGCGCTCGATGCGCTGGGCCATCAGCCCTTCGCGGAATTTCGTATAGAGCGCGCAAAACAAGCCGCCGATGCCGCCTTCGCACTCGGCGGCGCGGCCCGTCAGCATGTTGCCGGCCACCTGCTGAGTGATGGTGGAGGCGCCTTCAAGCCGGCGCCCGCGCAGCACATTGCCGACGTTCGACACCATCGCGCGGGCAATGCCGGCATAGTCGAGGCCGGAATGCTCAAAGAAGCGCGCATCCTCCACGGCGACGAACGCGTTTTTCACGGTGTCTGGAATGCGCTCGATCGGCACGAACACGCGCTGCTCGCGCGCGAACTCGGCCACCAGGGCGCCGTCGCCGGCGTGCACGCGGCTGGTCACCGGCGGTTCGTAATCGGCAAGCTCTTCAAGGCTCGGCAGCCCTTGCAGCGCCGCGATCAGGAACCCGCCGACCGCCAGCACGCCCACGCCCGCCAACACCGCCAGCGCGATCAGCGCGCGCCGCCACCAGGGCCCGCGAAAAAAGCCGCCGCCATCACCGCCGTCGCGATAATCGTCGTCCCAACCCCGATCGCTCCGGTACGTACTCATGGCGCCCCGCTTCTGCTTCGCGCTGATCCCAAATCCGGGCCGGCCTCGCCCCGCAATACGGCGCGAATATGGCCGCGCGCGGCCGGCACCCTAGTGGAACTAGCTCAAGAATCGAGCCGGTTTTAGGCGCCGGCGGCGTAAAGCTGGGGAGCGGCGAAATAGCCGTCCACCGCCCGCGCCATGGCTTCGGCCATGGCTTCGCGCTCGCGCGGCTGATTGAGGCGGCGCTCATCGACGGCATTGGTCAAGAACCCGGTTTCGATCAGCACCGCGGGCACATCCGGCGCGAGCAGCACGTAAAGGTTCGCGCTGCGGTGCGTGTTGCGCAGGAGCGGCGCGACCTCGCCCAGGCGCGGGATCACGATCTCGGCGAATTGGGCGCTGCGATTGGTCGTTTCGCGTTGGAAAAGATCAACCAGCACGTCCCGGGCGGTATCGCTGACGCGCGAGACGCCGAGGTCGATCGTATCGCCCATCATGTTCTGCGCGCGCCGGGCGCCGCGCTCGTCGAGCGTATAGACCGAGGCGCCGTGCGCTTCCGCATTGGCGTTGGCGTCGGCATGGATGGAGATGAAGAGGTCGGCGTTAGCTTCGCGCGAGATGCGCACGCGCTCAGCGTGCTCAACGTAGCGATCGGTGTCGCGCGTCATCACCACGCGGTAATTGCCGCGCTGGTTCAGCGCCTCGCGCAACTTGAGCGCGGCGTCCAACACCACGTGCTTTTCATAGACGCCCAAAGTGCGCCCCACCGCGCCGGGATCGCGCCCGCCATGGCCGGCGTCGATCACCACGGTGCGGCGCTGACGCGCGCTTTGCGGCGCGGGCGCGGCCGCGAACGGCGCGGTCGCGGCAAGCTCAAAGCGCATGTCCGGGGCACGGCGGGCGCCAAAGTCATGCGCGATCAAACGCGCCGGGGCGGCGAGATCGAGCACCAGACGCGAATAGGCCGCGTGCTGCGCATAGCGCACGCGCCGAACAACACCCGCGCCATCGCCGCCCACACCCGGCGGCAGCGCCAGCACGGCGTTCTGCACGTCGATCACGAAGCGATCAGGCTCAGCCAGAAACATCGTCCGCGCGGCGGCGGCTTTATCCAGCGCCACCGAGACGCGCACGCCCGCGCCGGCTTCCTGCACCAGCACCCCGCGCACGGCGGCGGGCGCTTCGGCGTAGGCGCGCCCGGTGAGGGCTGCGCTTCCCAAAGCGGTCGCGCCCAGAAGCGCGAAGGAGCGGCGGGTGATATCCATGAACGGCCGGAAACTACCCGAGGCGGCTTGCTATCACGTTGAAAAGGAAGGTGAACGCTGCGGTAACTGTAAGTTGCGCTGCGTCTGTCGCGCCGGCTTTGCGCGCGCGTTCATCCCCTGTTAGCGATGATCCATGGGCAGGCTCGCTTCACTTGTTGCAGCGCTGACGCTTTGGGCGGGCCCCGCGCTTGCGCAGGATGGCCCGCGCGCCGCCGCCGAACTCAATCAGATGTGCCTCGCAGATGCAGGCGCCCTTTGGGGCGTTTCGCTGTGCGGGCCGCTGCTGGTCGCCGATCCGGACACGCGCGCCGTCTGGGCCAGCGCGGCCGATCGCGAGGGCGCCCTGGCCGCGCAGGGCGAGGGATGGGTCGGCGTGCTGCCTGCGAATGTGGGGGTCGCCAACACAAGCTTGGATTGGGCCGGCCTGCGCTGGATCATGATCGCGGGCCCGCTGCCGCAAGACGAGACGGCGCGGCGCGTGCTGCTGATGCATGAGGCGTGGCATCGCGTGCAGGCCGAAATCGGGCTTCCCGCTTTGGAGGGGCCCAATACACACCTCGCCACCGCGCGCGGGCGCACGCTGATGCGCCTTGAGCTGCGCGCGCTGGCCACAGCGCTGCGCTCCTCGCGCGTGGGGCAGCGCCGGGCCGCACAGGACGCCCTGTTGCTGCGCGCGGCGCGGCACGCCGCCTTTCCGCAAGCGCGGGCCGACGAAACCGCGCTCGACCGCAATGAGGGGCTGGCGAGCTATACCGGCGTGCGCCTAGGCGCCGGCGCCCACGCGAACGCTTACGCACTCAACACGCTCGATGAATTCGATCGCCACGAGGCCCTCGCGCGCGCCTACGCGTACGCCAGCGGCCCGGCCTATGGGCTGCTGCTGGATGAGCTGCGCCCCCGCTGGCGTTCGGAACTAGGCGGCGGCGCGCCCGCGGACGCGCTTGCCGGCGTGCTGCGCCCGGACGCGGCGACGCCGGCAAACCTCGCCGAAGCCTCCGCCCGCTATGGCGGCGCCCAGGTGGCGGGCGAAGAGCAGGCGCGCGCCGAGGCGGCCGAGGCCCGGCTCGCCGCGCTGCGCGCCGCCTATGCCGGCCCGCGCCTTGAGCTGGCGCTGAGCAGCCCGCAATTCGAGTTCAACCCCAACCAGGTCACCCCGCTCGAGGGGCTGGGCGGCGTGTATGAGACCCTCGTGTTGCGGGATGCCTGGGGCGAACTGCGCGCGACAGGCGGCACTTTGATTTCACAGGATTTTCGTTCCGCCAGAGCGCGCGCCCCCGGGCCTGACGGGCTCTCTGGCCCCGGCTGGCGGCTGAGCCTTGCGCCCGGCTGGCGCCTGGCGCCGCCCGGGGCCGACGGCGTTTGGCGGCCGATTCCGGCCGACACCGAGACGGTTGCGCAGCCGCAATAAAGTCGCGCCGGAAACACGGACGAGGCGCTTTGCTTTCGTAACACAAATCATGCAAGGTGCCGCTCACGCCGCGTGCGCCGAGGGCCCGCCCCTTAAAGCGCCCGGCGGCTCCCGTTCACGCGGAAGCGCGAAGGCGGCCCGCAGGCGCCCCGCCCCCTCGATGGAAGGCGGCGCCCTTTTCCGGCCCCTCAACGCGCGCGCTGCGTGGGAGCGCTAACGGAGTAACACATGACCCGCACCGCGTTCGCTATCGCCGCCGGCCGCCCGGCCGCCGCGCGCGCGCACGCGCAGGGTCTTTTCCTTCATCTCAATTCGCGTCCCGACGCTGCGTTTTCTCGCGCGCGCGACGCTCACGGAGCCCTGTTCGATGGCCAAGAAAATGCTGATCGACGCCGCCCACCCGGAAGAAACCCGGGTCGCGGTGGTCGACGGAAGCCGCGTTGAAGATTTCGATTTCGAGACAGCCAGCCGCAAGCAACTCAGAGGCAACATCTATCTGGCCAAGGTGACGCGCGTTGAGCCGTCGCTGCAGGCGGCCTTTGTCGAGTATGGCGGCAACCGCCACGGCTTCCTGGCGTTCTCGGAAATCCACCCCGATTATTACGCCATCCCCCAGGCCGATCAGGAAGCGATCAAGGCCGAACTCGCCGCCGCCGACGAAGCCGCGGGCGATGAGGAGGAAGACGAAGAAGCCGCTGACGAGCGCCGCCGCAAGGTGCTGACGCGCCGCTACAAGATCCAGGAAGTGATCCGCCGCCGCCAGATCATGCTGATCCAGGTGGTGAAGGAAG
>CAZWQS010000165.1:5670-6111 GCA_964635925.1 uncultured Terricaulis sp.
CGCGGTAACAAAGGCGCGGCGCTGACGACGTACCTCTCGCTCGCCGGGCGCTATTGCGTGCTGATGCCGAACACGGCGCGCGGCGGCGGCATCTCGCGCAAGATCACGCAAGCGACTGACCGCAAGCGGCTGAAGAAGATCGCCCAGGATTTGGACGTGCCGCAGGGCCAGGGCCTCATCATCCGCACCGCCGGGGCCAAGCGCACGAAAACGGAAATCAAGCGCGACTACGAATATCTCTCCCGCGCCTGGGAGACGATCCGCGACGAAACGCTGAAAAGCGTGGCGCCGGCTTTGATCTATGAAGAGAGCTCGCTGGTGAAGCGCGCTATTCGCGATCTTTACGACAAGGACGTGGATGAAATTCACGTCGAGGGCGACAGCGCCTACAAGGAAGCCAAAGATTTCGTCCGCATGCTGATGCCTTCGCACGCTAAGCGC
>CAZWQS010000166.1:0-6067 GCA_964635925.1 uncultured Terricaulis sp.
TCGGCTTGGCTTGCGCCGCGGCGATCGCGATCGAACAGCGTGAAGCCGCCGAAATTGTAGCGCGCGGAAACGCTCACCACGTCGGCTTCGAGGCCGGCGTCGTCAGAATCGACGCGCGTATAGGAGAGGCCGAAGCTGACAGGATAAGACGCGAGCTGATACTCGCCGCTGACGCCATAGGCCCAGCCGTCGCCGTCGCCGCCGGGCGTGTCGACATTGGCCCAGCCAACGTGGGCGCCGACGCGGGCGTTGTCGGTGACGAAGTAATCGCCGGTGACGTTCACGCCGTAAGCTTCCACGTCGCTATCGCCTTCGCCGTAGGCGGCGGAGACGCCGACAGTGGCGCGGTCAAAATATTTCGCGTGCTCGACGCCGACTTGCCAGGCGGTGTCGCCATCGGTCGACGCAACAGCGGCGAAGCCGCCGAACAGGTAGCGATCGTTGCGCGTGAAGACGTGCGCGGCGAGCGAGCCGACCGCGTCGGTGTCGTCGCTGTCGAGCACGGCGGCGTCGACTTCAACGCCGATCGTTTCGGTGGCGTCGAAGAAGACGGCGCCGTTGACGCCATAGGCGTCGCTGTCGCCGGCGCCGTCGACGTCGGTGTCGCTGTAAACGGCGCCGACATAGCCCGTCTGGGCCGCGGCGACGCTCGGCGCGGCAACCGCCAGGAGGGCGGCGACGCCGATAAGCCAAGTTTTCATGGAGGGGTCCCCTTAGTTCATACCCGTTAACCGGGACCGCCTACATGGGCCGCGGCCCCCGGCGCCGCAACGCGCGCGGCTGCGCGGGTCTGCGAATGGGTGCGGGGAGATGCAAAAAAACACACACCGTTCAAGCGTTTGCGGGTTGGGGCTTTCGCCCCTGAGGCGAATGTCGGCTGCTGCATCCAAAGCCCGCGCAGGGGGCATCCTTGCTGTGATAGAGGGGCCCCAAGGAGGCCGAATTTGATGCGTCTGATCGCTTGCGCCCTGGTTCCGTTCGCTTTGCTGGCGGGGACCGCCGCCGCACAGCCTCAACCAGCGCCCGCGCCGCGCCCGCCCGTCGCTGTGCAGAGCCATCCCTCTGCGGCGCCCCACGCGCCCGCCGATGCGGATTGGGCTCGTTATCCGGCCGCCACAGAGGTTCAGCTTCGCGACCTGGCCGCGATTGTACGCGTCACGCCACAGGCGCGCGCCGATGTGGCGCTGGCGGTGATCAATGCCGGCCCGCTGCCGGACCCCGAATTGCGCATCGCCCGCAACCGATTGATTGTGGACGGAAAACAGCGCCGCACCATTCGCTCCTGCCACGGCGAAAGCGAAGAGTTTTCAGTCAATCTGGCCCACCATGGCCGGCTCGCCGCCGCGCAATTGCCCATCATTGAGATCCGCGTGCCGCGTGATGCGGTGGTTTCGGCTTCCGGCGCGGTGGCGCTGCGCGTCGGTGCGGCGCAGACCGCCCAAATCACCATCGCCGGCTGCGGCGATGCGGAGGTGGAGAGCGTGCGCGGGGAGGCCGACATCACCGTGGCCGGCTCGAGCGCGCTGCGCCTGTTTCATGCCGGCAGCGCCCGCATCGCCATCGCCGGCTCGGGCGATGTGCAATTGGGCGCGGTGCTGGAGGGGCTGACCGCCTCGATCGCGGGCGCGGGCGATCTGGCCGCCCAGCGCGTGGACGGGCCCACGAGTCTGGCCGTGCAGGGGGCCGGGGATATCGTCATCCGCGACGGGCGCGCCGACCCGCTGACCGTGGTGATCGCCGGCGCGGGCGATGTTGTTCACAACGGCGTGGCCCAGCGCCTGGACGCCACCGTGCTGGGCGCGGGGGACGTGCGGGTGCGCCGCGTCGAAGGCGAGATCAACCGCCGTGTCCTGGGCGGGGGCGAAGTGATTGTGAGTCAACGCTAGAGAGACTCTTTTCCACCCCGCAGAATCCCGTCATCCATGCGTTTTTCCGGTGCAACCCGGCGTCATGGGAGGTGGACATGCCTGCAGCGATTTCTTGCGTCACATTGCCAGTGGACGATCTGGACGCGTCTGTCGCGTTCTACAGCAAGGCGCTGGGCATCGCGCCGGATGATCGCGACGCCGATCAGGCGTCGTTCGACCTCGACGGCGTCTTCCTGGTGCTGGCCAAGCGCACAGATTTTAGCGACATGGTCGAAAGCGCCGCGCCCAAGGGCGCGGTCAGCGCGATGCTGTCCTACATCACCGAATCCAAGGGCGAGGTGGATTCCGTGCTGAACGCCGCCAAGGGCGCCGGCGCGGCGGTGGACGCGGCCGAGCAGGACGAGACGACCTATTCCGGCTCCTTCACCGATCCGAACGGCCACGTCTGGGAAGTTCTGCACGACGCCGCCTAAGGCGCCGCCAAGCAAAGCGAAAACCCCTCCCGCAAAAGGGAGGGGTTTTTTTCGCCCTGAGGCGGTCATGCGCGGCCGCCGTGGTGAACGCGCGCGCCGTACGCGCCCTTGCGGCGCTTCGGCGCTTGGGGCATAAGCGCCCCCCTGGATTGGCCCGCAGCATGCGGCGCGGGCGAGCTTCCCATGCCCGCGGCAACGCGGGGACGGTGAAGGAGTTTAGCTCAGCTGGTAGAGCATCGGTCTCCAAAACCGAGGGTCGTGGGTTCGAGTCCCTCAACTCCTGCCATCCCCTAAAGAGATGGCGCGCCCTTGGGCGCAGCGCGATCACCTGACGCAACGAGCCGCACTTACGCGTGCTCTTGCGCCAAGATCGCTTTCAACTGGACGTCCAGGCGCTCGAGCTTGCTTCTGTTTGACTTTGCGGCGTGCATGGCGTGAACCTCGCGCGCATGTTGAGACGCGTTTTCCTCGCCGCCGCCGCGCTTGCGCTCGCCGCGTGCGCCCATACCGCCGCCGCGCCGCAGAGCGCCGTTCCCGCCAATCTCGGCGTTCTCAAGCGCGAACTGGTCGTCTTCTACGAAAGCGGCGCTTACACGCGCGCGCTGACGGCCGTCACGGAAGAAGCGAGCGCCTGGATCGCCGCGCGCGCACCGCAAGTATCGCGCCCGGCCATCGTGCTCGATATCGACGAGACCTCGCTCTCGAATTGGGCGCAGATGCGCGCCAACGATTTTGGCTATTTCACCGATGGCCCGTGCGATGCGCTGCCGCGCGGCCCGTGCGGGGCGCATGCGTGGGAAAATTCAGGCCGCGCCGAAGCGCTCGCGCCCACGCTGGCGCTGTACCAGGCCGCGCGCGCCGCGGGCGTCACGGTGTTTTTCATCACCGGCCGCCGCGAAGAGCAGCGCGAAGGCACTGAGCGCAATCTGCGCGAAGCGGGCTATGCGGAATGGGGCTCGGTCACGCTGCGCGCGCCGGGCCCGCGTTTGCCGACGGCGGAATACAAATCCAACGCCCGCGCCGCGATTGAAGCAGAGGGCTATGCGATCATCGCCAATATTGGCGATCAGCAGAACGACCTCGACGGCGGCCACGCCGAGCGCGCCTTCCTCTTGCCCAACCCGTTCTATTCGGTGCCGTAATACATCAGCGCGGCCGTTTCTCCTTGCCATGCCAGATGCGCACAATGATCACAGCGTCATCGGTGACGATGTAGCGGATCAGATAGCTTGATCGTCCGAACTTGATGGTGTGTTCCCGCGTGTTTGGCTTAGCGCCGGGGCGGCCGACAAAGGGTCTTTTGCCCAAGCGCCTCAAGGCGGACTCCAGGCCATCCTCGCGCTTGGCGCCGGCGCGCTCGTCCAGGTCTGCAACGAATTCCACGAGACGAAGGAGATCGCGCCACGCGGCGGGGCGCAATTCAACCTTACGGCTCATTTGCGTTTTTGAGCGCGCAATTCCGCGACCTTCGCTCTAAACTCGGCGAACGCCTCATCCAGCGGGATATCTTCCCCCGGCTCCTCCAGCCGGCGCATATCCTCTTCCCAACTCAGATCGTCGTACTCATCCGCCGCCAACCTCCCGGCGAGTTGCTCGCGCACGTAGTCTTCCGGCGTCAGCCCACGCGCCTTCGCCGCCGCGCGCACGTCGTCGGCGAGCGGCCCCGTCAGGGAGATGTTCAAAGCGCCATCGGCCATGAGCGTAGTCTATCATGGCGGGAGCGGGGCTTCACCCCCGCGTCACGCGCCGCCGCTTGGTCATCAATGTGAGGTTCAGGGCCAGGATCAGCAGCGCCAGGCCGAAGCCCACCGCGTTCATCATCGGCACGTATTCGCGGTTTTCGTTGATCGCCGCCTGGATCTGGCTGGGCGCGCCTTCGCGGATCGCCGCCTCGCGCGCCTTGGCGGCCTGTTCGCCCGCCACGCCGAAATCGAGCGGGGGAAGCCCGGCCGTGCTGAGGCTTAAGCCCCCCACAGGCGGCAGCCGGCTCGGCGCGTAGGCGAGGTGGGTCCCGAACGCCAGGGCGAATGTCGCCGCGATCGCCAACAGCCAGCGCGAGCCCATGATCGTGCTCAGCGAGGTCGTGACCTTGGCTTTTTCGGCCTTGAAGGCGGTTTTGGCCTCTTCGAGGCTCCTGGGCGTCTGCATGGGCGCCAGATTAACCGCAATCCCCGCCCGCGCCAGCGCGGCCCGCCCAAAAGTCTCCGCAATCGGGGCGGAACCTCCTCGTGAAGCGTTAGGCCACGTGCTGGTCTCCGCCTGGTCGTGTCGCCGGCCCCACGCAGGCCAAAGACGCCGCCGATGCCAGTGCTGCAGCGCGTGGCTGGCCTTGAGAGGGGCCGTCATAGGACCACAGCCAATCGGCGGAATGCCGGCGAAACCGCCCCCAATCCGGGGCCCGTTGCCTTTTGGCCGGCCTCCATGCTACACGCCCGCCTCTTCTGGGCGGCCCGGCCTTCAAGGCATGCCGTGGCGGCCCTTTGACGTGCTCGCACGTCTGATCCCACTGGAGGACAAAATGCCGAAGATGAAGACCAAGAGCGGCGTGAAAAAACGCTTCAAGCTCACGGCTTCGGGCAAGGTGAAGGTCGGCCCCGCCGGCAAGCGCCACCGCCTGATCAGCCACAAGGGCAAATACATCCGTCAAAACCGCGGCACCTCGGTGTTGGCCGAGCCGGACGCCAAGCGCGTCAAGGCTTGGGCCCCCTATGGTTTGGATTGACGGAGATTTGAGCAATGGCACGCGTTAAAGGCGGCGTGACGGCGCACGCCCGTCACAAGAAAGTTCTGAAGAAGGCGAAGGGCTATTACGGCCGCCGGTCCAAGACATTCCGCACGGCGAACGCCGCGGTGGAAAAGGCTGGCCTCTACGCCTATCGCGATCGCAAGAATAAGAAGCGCACGTTCCGCGCGCTCTGGATTCAGCGCATCAACGCGGCTGTCCGCGAAGAGGGTCTCACGTACTCGCGATTTATCAGCGGGCTGCGCGCAGCCGGCATCGAGCTTGATCGCAAAGTGATGGCCGATATCGCGATGAACCAGCCCGAAGCTTTCAAGGGCCTGATCACTCAGGCGCAAGCGGCGCTGAAGTAAGTCCGTCTTTCGGATCGCTTACGTCAGCTAGGTTCACACCCATCCCCGGATTGGCCGAACGGCCAAGTCCGGGGCCCATAATCTCGATGATTGCGGATATGGGTCCCGGGCTCGCGGCTTGCGCCGCGCCCCGGGAATGAGTGGATGTGTGAGGCGAGGTATCCGTCGATGGACGCAAGCACTGATCTCGAAACACTCGAACGCGCGCTGTTGGCGCGCGCCGACGCTGCGTCCGACGACGCCGCGCTGGAAGCGCTGCGCGTCGAGGCGTTGGGCAAACAGGGCTCGATTTCCGCGCTGATGAAAAACCTGGGCTCTATGAGTCCGGACGAGCGCAAAGCGTTCGGCCCCAAGCTCAATGGCCTCAAGGATCGCGTCACCGAAGCGATCGTCGCCAAGAAAGCCAGCTTCGCGGAGGCGGCGCTGGAAGCGCAATTGAAGGCCGAGGCGGTGGACGTCACGCTCCCGCCGGTGCGCCCGCGCGTGGGCGCGATCCATCCTGTGTCGCAGGTGATGGAAGAACTGGCGCACATTTTCGGCGAGATGGGCTTCACTGTGGAGGAAGGCCCCGACATCGAAACCGATTTCAACAATTTCACCGCGCTCAATTTCCCGCCCAAGCACCCCGCGCGC
>CAZWQS010000167.1:0-6040 GCA_964635925.1 uncultured Terricaulis sp.
CGGCCACGGCAAGGCGCGCGAAGTGCCGGAAGCCATCCGCAAGGCGACTGAGGAAGCCAAGAAATCCATGATCCGCATCCCGCTGCGCGAAGGCCGCACGCTGCACCATGACGGCGACGGCCATTGGGGCGCAGGCAAAGTCATGCTGCGCGCCGCGCCCGCAGGCCGGGGCATCATCGCCGGCGGCCCGATGCGCGCCGTGCTCGAAGTGCTGGGCGTGCAGGATGTCGTCGCCAAGTCGAAGGGGTCGTCGAACCCCTACAACATGGTGCGCGCCACGTTTGACGCGCTGAAGCAACAAACCTCGCCGCGCGCGGTGGCCAACCGCCGCGGGCTCAAGGTGGCCGATATCGTCAACCGTCGCAAAGACGGCGCGAGCCTCGGCGAAGTTCCGGCGGAGGGCTAATTCATGGCCGCGAAGAAAAAAACAGCCGGCGCCACGGTGAAGCTGCGCCGCATCGGCAGCCCGATCCGCCGCGACGAAAGCCAGCGCGCGACGTTGCTCGGCCTCGGGCTGAAGAAGACGTATCAAACGGTCGAACTGGAAGACACGCCCGCCGTGCAGGGCATGATCCGCAAGGTCGCCCATCTCCTCGAAGTCGTGGACTAAAAAGTCCAAGGAAGTAGTGCGATGAAACTCAACGAATTGGCCGATAATCCCGGTTCCGCAAAGAAGCTGATGCGGGTGGGTCGCGGCGTCGGCTCCGGCAAGGGCAAGACCGGCGGTCGCGGCGTGAAGGGCCAAAAGTCCCGTCGCGGCGTGGCGATCAACGGCTTTGAAGGCGGCCAGATGCCGCTGCACATGCGCATGCCTAAGCGCGGCTTCAATCCGCTGAACCCGAAGAAGCTGGCCTGGATCAATCTCGATGGTCTGCAAAAGGCCATTGATAACAAGAAGCTCGACGCCAAGGCCGACATCACCGAGGACGCGCTGGTGGCCGCCGGCCTGGTGCGCCGGAAAAAGGATGGCGTGCGCCTCCTTGCGCGCGGCGAACTGAAGGCCAAAGTGAACATCACCGTGACTGGCGCGACCGCTGCGGCGATCGCCGCCGTGGAAAAAGCCGGTGGCAAGGTGACTTTGCTGAACCCGCCGGCGGCGGAAGAGGCGAAGGCGTAACTTAGCTCCCCCGCGCGCGGGGGAGCTGTCGAGCGGCCGAGCCGCGGGTCTGGGGGCGCGCTTCTCCCTACTCGCTGCGCTCGCCACTCCCCCAATGGGGGAGGAGATTAGCGGGAGCACTTCGCCCACATGGCCTCAGCCGCAGAACAGCTTGCCGCGAACGTCAATTTCGCGGCCTTCTCAAAAGCCAAAGAACTCCAAAAGCGGATCTGGTTCACCCTGATCGCGCTTGTGGTTTACCGCATCGGCACGTTCATCCCGATCCCCGGCATCGATCCGCTCGCGTTCCAGCAGGCGTTCGATCAGCAGGCCGGCGGCATTCTGGGCATGGTCAACACGTTCTCCGGCGGCGCCGTGGAGCGTATGGCGGTGTTTGCGCTGAACGTGATGCCGTACATCTCGGCCTCCATCATCATGCAGCTCATGTCGACGTCGGTGCCGTCGCTTGAGCGCTTGAAGAAGGAAGGCGAAGTCGGCCGCAAGCAGATCAACCAATACACGCGCTATCTCACGCTGGTGCTGGCGATCTTCCAATCCTACGGCATCGCCATCGGCCTGCAATCGAGCGCGGGCGTCGTCACCAATCCGGGCATCTTCTTCATCGCCTCAACCGTCATCACGCTGACAGGCGGCACCATGTTCCTGATGTGGCTGGGCGAGCAGGTGACTGCGCGCGGCGTCGGCAACGGCGTGTCGCTGATCATCTTCGCGGGCATCATCGCGGCGATGCCCTCCATGGTGATCACCAGCCTGCAGCTCATGCGCACGGGCGATGTCAACGCGTTCGCGGTGTTTGCGATCGGCGCGCTGATGATCGCGTGCATCGTCTTTATCGTGTTCATGGAGCGCTCGCAGCGCCGGCTTGTGGTGCAATATCCCAAGCGCCAGCAGGGCGGCATGATGAGTATGGGCGAACGCTCGTTCCTGCCCCTGAAGCTCAATCCCGCGGGCGTCATCCCGCCGATCTTCGCTTCTTCGCTGCTGCTGCTGCCCACCACGGTGGTGAGCTTCGCCGGTCTTGGCGCGAACACGCCCGAATGGCTCGATACGTTCATGGCCTATATCGGCTATGGCCGCCCCGGCCACATCGCGCTCTATGCGGTGCTGATCATCTTCTTCACGTTCTTCTACACCTCGATCGTGTTTAACCCGGAAGAGACGGCCGACAATCTGCGCAAATATGGCGGCTTCCTGCCCGGCATCCGCCCCGGCAAGAAAACCGCCGAGTATCTCGACTACGTGCTGACGCGTCTCACCGTCCTCGGCGCCGCTTACATCACGTTGGTTTGCTTGCTGCCGGAAATCCTGATCTCGGCCTATGGCGTGCCGTTCTATCTCGGGGGCACGTCGGTGCTGATCGTGGTGTCGGTGACGCTTGATACGGTCGCGCAAGTGCAATCGCACTTGGTGGCGCACCAGTACGAGGGGCTGATCAAGCGCTCGAAGCTGCGTGGCGGCGCGGGGGTTCCGCGCAAATGAACCTGATCCTGTTTGGGCCGCCTGCGGCGGGGAAGGGCACCCAAGCGAAGCGCCTCACCGCTGAGCGCGGCTTTGTGCAGCTCTCCACCGGCGACATGCTGCGCGCGGCGCGCAAGTCCGGCTCCGAACTGGGCCAGCGCGTGGCCGCAATCATGGATGCAGGCTCGCTGGTGTCCGACGAAATCGTGATCGCGTTGATTGAAGAGGCGTTGAACACGCACAAGGGCGCGCCCGGCTTCATCTTCGATGGGTTTCCACGCACGGTGGCCCAGGCTGAAGCGCTCGATTCCATGCTCGCCAAGCACGGTCAACAGATTGATCGCGTCGTGCGCCTAGAGGTCGAGCCGCAGAAGCTGATGGACCGCGTCGCCAAGCGCTTCGCCGAAGAAGGCCGCGCCGACGATAATCCCGAAGCCTATAAGGTTCGTCTGGACGCTTACCTTGCGCAGACAGCGCCGCTGGTGCCGTACTACGAAACGCAGGGCAAAATACGCGGCGTCGATGGCATGGCGGATGTTGAGAGCGTCAGCCGAGCCATCGCGACAGCGCTCGACGCATCCTAGCCGGAGGCGCGTATCGTGGAGCCTCCGCGCATCCGATACGCAAAAAGCGGCGACATCAGCATCGCCTATCAAGTCGTCGGCGAAGGCCCGCTGACGATCGTGTACGCGCCAGGCTGGATTTCGCATGTCGAGATCGCCTGGGAAGAGCCGAGCTTTGTTCAATTCATGACGCGCCTTTCGGCGTTCGCGCGCGTCATCCTGTTCGATAAACGCGGCACAGGCGCTTCAGATCGCGACGTGGGCTTTCCCACGCTGGACGACCGCATGGACGACATCCGCGCCGTGATGGACGCGGTCGGCGTTGAACGCGCCGCGCTGTTCGGCGGCTCGGAAGGCGGCAACATGGCGTGCATGTTCGCCGCCGCTTATCCCGAACGTGTCAGCCATTTGGTCTTGTTCGGCGTATTCGCCAAACGCGAATGGTCAAAAGATTATCCCTGGGCGCCGACGCCGGAGCAGCGGCAGGCTTGGATCGATTTGATCGAGCAAGGCTGGGGTGGCCCCGCCGACATGGACGAGATCGCGCCGAGCCGCGCGGGCGACAAGGCGTTCGGCGCCTGGTTCGGCCGGCTTTGCCGCCTCTCCGCCAGCCCCGGCGCCGCCGTGCGCCTGGCGCGGCTCAACACCAAGATCGACGTGCGCGATGTGTTGCCCGCGATCAGCGCGCCGACGCTAGTGATGAATCGCAAGGAAGATCGCGACGCCAAGATCGAGGAAGCGCGCTACGTCGCCTCGCGCATTCCCGGCGCCGTGTTGCGTGAGCTGGAAGGCGGCGATCATTTGCCGTGGACCAGCGGCGCCGATGAGGTCGCCGGCGAGATCGAAGAATTCCTCACCGGCGCGCGCGCCGATGAATCAGACCTGGTGCTCGCCACCATCTTGTGCACCGACATTGTCGGGTCGACGGCGCGGCGCACGGCGATGGGCGATGCGGATTGGGCGGGGCTGATCACACAGCATGACGCGCTTGTGCGCACGGCGTTGCGCCGGCGCCAGGGTGTTGAGATCAACACCACAGGCGACGGCTTTCTCGCATCGTTCGCGAGCCCCGGGCGGGCGATTCAAGCGGCGTTCGACATTCAAGACGCATTGCGCGCGATCGGCGTGCCCGTGCGCGCCGGCGTGCACACCGGCGAATGCCGCCGCAACGGCGCAAGCGTGTCTGGCGTCGCCATCGACATCGCGGTACGCGTTGCGGGGCTTGCGGGCGAGGACGAGGTCACCGCTTCTCGCACCGTGCGCGACCTCACCATCGGCGCACAGTTCGACTTCGTCTCCCGCGGCGAGCACGCCCTAAAGGGCGCGCCCGGCGCATGGGAAGTTTTCGCGGTGACGCCGCGGCGCGCCTAAATTAGGCGGCCGCGCGCAGCGGCGCCTTCAGCTTGCCGACCCAATCCGCGAAGCTTTCGACCCAGCCGCTGAGCAGCCCGGCGACGCCTTCATCGGCGATCTCGCCGTCGATGATCTGGCCTTCGCGGTAGTTCAGATAGATTTCAGGCTGGGCCAGCACGGCGATCCCGAGCACAGACGCCACGCTGCGCAATTGCGATTGCGCCGCCGCCGTGCCGACCGCGCCGGGCGTGGCCCCGATGATCGCGCCGGGTTTGCCGTTCCACGAATTGGCGCCCCACGGGCGCGACCCCCACTCGATCGCGTTCTTCAACGCAGCCGAGAACGAACGGTTGAATTCCGGCGTGACGAACAGCACCGCATCCGCCGCCTCGATCTGCGCTTTAAAGCGCGAAACGGGGGCGGGGAGGGCGACTTCGTCGTCCTGATTGTAAAGCGGCAGATCGCTAATCTCGACGATCTCAAGCTCCAAGCGAGGGCGGGCGAGCTTGGCCAGTGCTTCGGCGAGCTGGCGGTTGACTGAGCCTTTGCGCAGGCTTCCCACGATAACGGCGACTTTGGTCATGGTTCCGATTTCTCCCCTGGTGTAATCCAGTAACCAGGGCTATATGAGGGCCTATGAAAAAGGCTCAAGAACGCACATTCCCAGCACCAGGGCACAGCGGTGTGTCCGATCCCAACTCCAACGATTGCCGGGCGGTGTCAGGCATCCTGTCGCGGATCGGCGATAAATGGAGCGTCCTGATCATTTACCGGCTCGGGGAGGGTCCGAGAAGGTTCAATGAAATCAAGCGTATCGTTGGCGGCATCAGCCAGCGTATGCTGACCTTGACGCTGCGAAATCTGGAGCGTGACGGCCTCGTCAGCCGCACTGTCACCCCCACCGTGCCGCCGCGTGTCGATTACGCCCTCACCGATCTCGGGCGCGACCTCCTAGGCCCGATTTCGGCGCTCTCCGAGTGGGCGATCCGCCACCAGCCTTGCATAATGGCCGCACGCACCCGATTTGACGCTGTAGAAGGCGCTCACCGTCCGGCCGAAACGCCGCATGAGGAGCGCGTTTCGGCCGGTTGACGCGGCTTTTTGCCTCGCTATAACCGCCTCCTTCGCGAACACCCAACGCGCGATGCCACCACGGGCCAAGAAGGCCCGGCGGCGTCGCGCCTATTGCGTTTTGGAGCACCGCCAACATGGCACGTATCGCCGGCGTAAACATCCCGACCCAGAAGCGCGTGGTTATAGCGCTGCAATATATCCATGGCATCGGCCAACAATTCTCGAAAGAGATCTGCGAGAAGGTGAGCATCGCGCCCGAGCGTCGCGTGAGCGAGCTGACGGACGCGGAGGTTCTCCAGATCCGCGAAACCATCGACCGCGATTACACGGTCGAAGGCGATCTGCGCCGCGAGACCGCGACCAACATCAAGCGCCTGATGGATCTTGGCTGCTATCGGGGCCTGCGCCATCGCCGCGGCCTTCCGGTTCGCGGCCAGCGCACGCACACCAACGCGCGCACGCGCAAGGGCCCGGC
>CAZWQS010000168.1:0-6034 GCA_964635925.1 uncultured Terricaulis sp.
GGCTTCGCGGGCGACGACGGCAAGGCCGATGCGCCCGCCGAAGCGATGCAGATGGTTGAAAAGACCGATTACGAAGAATGCTTGGCGTGCCAATAGCGCGCTGATTGGTGCAGGTTGACGTTCTGGCGCGGAGGGAAACCTCCGCGCCGCTTCTTTTGCGCAAACCGTAACTTGAGCGCGCTCAAACACGGGCGCACCAATGCGCGCATCATCGCCAAGCGGGGGTTTGTCGAGCGAAAGGAACGCCATGGCGCGCGCCCCGAAATCAAACAGCCCCGGTCCAGACGGCATGAGCTGGATCGCGCTGATGCCCTTCCCCGCGTTTAACCCGTTGAATTGGTGGGCGTTGGCGAACCCCGCGAATGCGTTTGCTGCCAACATGCACGCGACACGCGCCGCGCTCGACGCCTGGCGCGCCGGCGCGGACGGCATGCGCATGCTGCTGCGCGCCCAGCAGGACGCCATGCTCGCCCTGGCCGAGACGGAAAAAGCAGAGCCCGCCGCGCAAGACGGCGCCGCCGCGCCTGCGGAGGACACCATCGTCTCCACCGAATTCGTGCGCCCGATGCTGGAGGTGACGCGCGCTTACGGGCAGATGGGCCGCGCTTTCATCGTGGCGCAGCGCGACACGATGCGCGCCTTCACCGAGGCGGGAAAGGCGCACTAAGCGGCCTATAATTCCGGTTACGCCGGCCTCCCGCCTTCTCAAGCCCCCGCATCCGGGCTTAGCTTGGCCGCGTTGCGCGAGGGGGCGGGCATGGATCAGCCGAACATCCGGATATCCGGGATTTTTTCCGGCCTGATCGCCATTCTGGCCTTGGCCGTGTCGTTGGCGAGCGCGGGCTGGTCGGTGTTTGCGTACATCAAATCCGCCGAAGTCAGCGCGCTGCCGTTCGAGGAAATCACCATCATCAATGATGAGGGCGTGGCGCAGATCGCGCTCGAAATCAGCGTCGCGAACCTAGCATACGGCGAGTATGACGACGTGGCGCGCGATCAGATCCTGATGCTCGACACCGGCCAGCGCCAATTGCGCTTCGTGGCGCGGGAGCTGGCCTCCATCCGCCCGCTCAGCATCGCCGAGGACGGCGCGCCCGAGGTGCTTGAGTATCCCTGCCGCCGCGCTGGCAATGTGGTGGTGGCGTGCGTGCTTTCGGAGACGCCGGTGGTGTCGCTGCCGGCGGGCGGCGTCGTCACTATCCATCCGATTTTCGAGCTGGATCGCGACAATTGCGGCCTCGAGGATTGCAGTAGCCTTGGTTACGATCAATTGGCCGCCCTGCTGACAGAAAACGTCACCGTGACTTATACTGTCGTCACGATGCGGGACGGCGATCGCTCCTGGTCTTGCGCGTTGGATATTTCGCAAGACGGGATCGCCTATCTCGCGGACTCGCGTTGGTACAATCCGCCTTGCAAGGAGGCCGCCTCATGAACGCGCGCGTCTTCATTTCGGTTTTGACGCTGCTTGCGCTGACCGGCGCGAGCGCATCCGCGCAAATCGTTGCGCCCGAAACCGCTGAGCAGGCCGAGAGCGAAGACCGCACGCTCCCGCAATGCCCGGGCGATCCGCGTTGCGCGGGCGATGACGTGTCGATGGAAGAAGAAGCCGATACGACGCGCATGGCGCGCGAGCCCTTGGAGCCGTCGAGCCCCATTGCGGGCACAGAGCGCCTGCCGCGCTGCCCCGGCGATCCGCGTTGCGGCGAACGTGAGGGCGAGATCGTCCCGCGCCAGACGCCGCGCCCCGATCAGTGACCACAAACTTTTGGACGCGATTGGCGCGCGATGTATAATTCCGCCACGATCGCCGTTGAGCTTGAGGCGTTAGGAGACACGCCATGATGCTTCGCACTGTGCTTTCCGCTGTCGCCTTAATCGCCATCACCGCTTGCGGCGTCGCCGCCGAACAGAGCCAGCCTGCGCCGCAAGCCGCGCCTGCCGCGCAGCCTGCGCTGCCCGCGCCGGCCCCCGAGTCGGCTGCTGATCCCAGCGCCGCCGCGCAACCGGTGGAAACGCCCGCGCCCGCCGCCGCGGCTGAGGAAGAAGACATCAAATTCTTCAACAATAGCGGGCGTCTGCCACGCTGCCCTGGCGATCCGCGCTGCCCGCGCGGCGATAGCGGCGTGGCCCCGCGCGCCAACGAAGGCCCTTCCGTCGGCGGCGGCGGCTAAAACCGCGCCAGCAGCGCGGCGCTTCCTTCATCTGCCGGAAAGAAGCTCTCGATAGCCAGCTCATCGAGCGTGACGTCCTGGGGCATGCCGAACAAGGTCGTGACGCTGAAAAGTGAAAGCACGCCCAACGGCGTTTTCAGCTTAAGCGGCGTCAGCACCGGCGCCTCGCGCAGCGGCGCTGGCCGCGCGCCGGGCGCGGGATAAGCGCGCAATTCATCCAGAAGCGCGATGAGGCTCGCGTCCGCGCTCGCTTCGATCTGGCGCTCCACACGCGCAAACACATGCGCGCGCCATTCGTGCAGATTGAGAATGGCCGGGGCGAGCCCCTCAGGATGCAGGCTGGCGCGCAGCACGTTGGCGGGCGGCGTCAGCAAGTGTTCCGCAATCCCGCCCATCAGCTTGAGCGCGATCTCGTTGGCCGCAAGCAATGTCCAAGCGCGATCCACCGCGAGCGCGGGGTTCGGCGCATGGCCTTTCAGCACCGCGTTCACCGCTGCGCGCGCGGCGGCCATATCCGGATGCTCAAGCTTGCGTTCGCCGAAGCGCGGCGCGAAGCCCGCGGCTACCAGCAAGCTGTTCTGATCGCGCAGCGGCACCTGCAGATGCTCGGCCAATTGCATCACCATCTCGCGCGAGGGCGCTGCGCGGCCGGTTTCGACAAAGCTCAAATGCCGGGTCGAGACGCCGGCCTCGCCGGCGAGATCGAGCTGGCTCATGCGGCGGCGCTGGCGCCAGGCGCGGAGCTGCTCGCCAAAGGACGGTGTGATCGACATGGGCGGAAACATAACGCGCGCTTTCGCGCCGGCCATTACCTTGCGCGTAATCGCTTCGCCGATGGCGGGCCGCGATGCTCCCCTATCGACAGATGGAGGACGAGATGAACACCCAACGTATTCTGACGCTGGACGCGGCGATGAGCGGGGCCGCCGGCCTAGCCATGATCGCCGGCGCGGGCGTGCTGGCGCCTTGGCTGAACCTGCCCGCGCCGCTTTTGCAGATCGCCGGCGCGATCCTGATCCCCTGGACCATCGCGCTTGCGCTGCTGGCGCGGGGGCCGCGCGTGTCGAGTACGGCGCTCAAGGCGGTGATCAGCGTGAACGTGCTGTGGGTGGCCGCCTCGCTGGCGCTGCTGTTCGTGGTCAGCCCCAATGGCTGGGGGATCGCGTTCGTGCTGGCGCAAGCCTTCGCGGTGGCCGTGTTCGCGGCGCTGCAACTTGGCGCGCTGAAGCGGGCCGCCGCCGCGTAGCCGCTCAAGCGCTTGTGATCAAAAACACTTTCCGGGGCGTGACTTATGTCACACCCCGACTTGTTCCGGCTCCCTACATGTCGCCCAGCGGGAAACAGAACGTCCCGCACCGAGTTACGAGGGACATGAGCAAACTTTCCGCCCCCGCACTGGCGACCAGCATCGCGATCGCGATGTTGGTTGGCATGAGCGCGGCGGATGCGCCCTCCACCGCGCTGACGCGCGCGCCGCTGCCGGTGGAGGTTTCGAGCGCGATCCCGGACGGGCGCTGCCAGATTCAATACGACACGCTCCCCGCAACACATCAGCCCGCGCACATGGAATGCGAGCACGCCGATTGGCTGGCGCGCAATTGGGGCGGGCGCGTGATGGAAAAAACCGCTGACGGCCTGGTGGAAACGGCGCGCTACGAAGGCCGCAACGATTTCACCGGCGTTCCCGCGGACGCGCTGCCGCGCGCCGGCTATTGCCGCGCCTGGCTGGACGGCGTGAGCATCGACCAACAACCCGCGCAAAGCGATTGCCGCACCGCGCGCCGCATCGCCGCCGCCGAAGGCGGGCGCGTGCTGTTCATGCCGCTCTAAGTCATCGCATCGAAAATGCTGCGGTGCCCGGCCATGATCCGCGCAATCGCGGCGGGATCGGGCTCCAGCGACCATTCCCCGCGATCATAGGTGCCGCCCAGCACAATCCCATCGCGCCGGCCGAACATGTAGCCCTCATCCGCGATCGTGTTGTAATCGATCTCCGGCTGCGGCAGCAGGATCGCGAGTTGCCCGCGCACGGGCGTGATCTCCGCATCGCCGAACAGCGCGCCCGCGCCGAGGCCCGTGCAATTGAAAATCACGCGCTCGGGCAGCGCCTGCACGTCCGTCGCGCTGGCGAAATCGCGCACGATGATCTCGCCGCCGTTCAAGCGCACATCCGCCTCCATGCGGCGCAGATAGAGCGGGGTTTCGATCATCATGGTTTCAAACGCGCGCACGAACGGGCGCGGAAAATTGTGCTCGCGCGGCGCAAGATCGCGCTGGTTGATCGCGAATTGGCGCATCGGGCTGTCTTCGCGCGCCGGATAGCGCGTGATCGGTGTGGCGGAGAGATGGTAATTCTTCTCCCAGCTCACCCCGTACGCATCGCCGACAAGGCTTTGATAGCGGCGAAACGCGAAGCGCGCGGCTTCGGTGTGCTGATCGACGAATTCAGGGCTCGCCACGCGCCAATCATACACAGAGGCCGGCCACCATTGCGCGCCGGCGACGTTGGACGTCGTGTTCGGCGGCAGATCGCGCGCATAGAGGCGAACCTTGGCGCCGCGCTCCTGCAACAAACGCGCGGTGGCCAGCCCCACCGCGCCGCAGCCCAGCACTGCGTAGTCGCGCACGCTGCTGTCATAGCCGAGATCAAGCGCCAGTTTCGACGTGCCCCATGAGAGCGTGATGCCGCCTCCGCCGTGGCCGTAATTGTGGATCAGCGCTTTATCGCCGAACGCTTCGCGCGCGACGCGAAAGCCGCTCGGGCGAAACGGGCGCAGGCCCACATCGATGCGAATGATGCGGCTTTCCTCCACACGCACGCGCGGCAAGCGATTGCGCGGATCGGGCGTGCGCAAGCTGGCGCACGCGGAGGCGAGGCCCGCGGCGGAAAGCGTCATCATGGCGCGGCGTGTTTGCATTGGCCCCTTCCCCTCACGGCATTGGTTCGCTTGCGAATTACGCGATTCTAGCCCACATGGGACGCATGCACGGGCATCATGGGCATGGCGCACATCACCACGACCACGCGCACCCGCCTCCCGCTTTGCACGACAGACGTTATACAATCGCTATCGCGCTGAATCTCGGCTTTGTTGTGCTCGAAGCCGGCGCCGGCTTCATCGCCAATTCCACAGCGCTGCTTTCCGACGCCGCGCACAACCTCTCGGACGTGCTGGGCCTGGCGCTCGCCGGCGGGGCCGCGTGGCTGGCCAAGCAAAGCGCCAGCGAGCGGCGCACCTACGGCTTTGCCAAAGCCACCGTGCTCGCCGCGCTGGCCAACGCGGTCGTGCTGATCGTGGCGTGCGGGGGCATCTTGTGGGAAGCGAGCACGCGTTTCCTCGCGCCGGTGGAAATCCAGCCCTTCATTGTCATGGCCGTGGCGGCGGCGGGCGTGGCGATCAATGGCGGCACCGCGCTGCTGTTCCTCGCCGGGCGCAAGCAAGACGTGAACGTGCGCGGGGCGTATCTGCACATGGTGGCCGACGCCGGCGTTTCCGCCGCGGTGATCGTCGCGGGCGCGGCAATCTGGCTGACGAATTTGCACTGGATCGACCCGGCGATTTCGATCGCCGTCGTGTTGCTGATCCTGTGGGGCACGTGGGGCCTGTTGCGGGAATCGCTGGATCTCACGCTCGATGCGGCGCCGCCCGGCATCGATGTGGGCGCGGTGCGCGCGTATCTGGCCGAGCAGCCGGGCGTCACCGCCGTGCATGATCTGCACATCTGGGCGATGGGCGCGACCAAGCCGGCGTTGACCGCGCATCTGGTGCGCCCCGAAGGCGGCGACGACGCTTTCCTGAAAGCGCTCGCGGACGGCATCGCCGCCCGCTTCGGCATTGGCCATGTGACGGTGCAGATCG
>CAZWQS010000169.1:0-5886 GCA_964635925.1 uncultured Terricaulis sp.
ATCCCGTCCGTCATCTACACCGATCCCGAAGTCGCCGTCGTCGGCAAGACGGAGGAGGAGCTGAAGGCGGCGGGCGTGGACTACAAAGTCGGCAAATTCCCGATGATCGCCAACTCTCGCGCGCGCACCAATCACGAAACCGAAGGCATGGTGAAAGTGCTGGAGGAGGTCGCCACCCAGCGCGTCGTCGGCGTGCACATGGTGGGTTCGGGCGTGGGCGAGATGATCGGCGAAGTGTGCGTGGCGATGGAATTCGGCGCCAGCGCCGAGGATATCGCCCGCACCTGCCACGCCCACCCCACCATGTCCGAAGCCATCCGCGAAGCCGCCAAGGGCGTGGACGGGTGGCTGATGCAGGCTTAGGGCGAGATCAATCTGAGCTTGGGAAAGTAGCGCCGGTAACGCTGCGGATCTCGCGTCAGCAACGGCAGCCCTGCGATCGCCGCGTGCGCGCCGATGAAGAAATCAGGCAACACGCCCGTGCGTGTCCCACCCGCCGCGCGGTATTTCTGAAACGCCTTCGCCGCCAGAAACAGCGCCGCGCGCGGCAGCGCCTCGTGCGTGAGCCCGGCCATTTCGACGAAGGCGTCCACGTCCTCGACGCGCGCATAGCGCGCCGAGAGCTCGGCATAGATGACGTCGTTGATGATAAGCGGGCCGCGGATCGCGGCAGCGTCCAATTGGCGGATCGACCAGTCAGCCCAGGTCGGATCGTCCGTCGCCACGTCGAGCAGGACGTTGGTGTCGATCGCGGTGCTCATTCGCCGCGTGTCAGCGCCATGATTTGATCGGTGCTCAGCCCTTTGCCGGCGTGCCCCCGCAACGCCGCGAAACGGCTGCGCGCCGGCTTGCCGCGCGCCTTGCTGACAACGACGCGGCCGTCCGCCGCGAGCTCAAACGTCACCTCGTCGCCCGGCTTCACGCCAAGGCGATCGCGCACAGGCTTGGGAATGGTCACTTGGCCTTTGACGGTGAGCGTGCTCATAAGTAATACCTCTCGTTATTAGAGTAATACCTCCCGGTTGGCGGCGCAACCCGCCTGTGAGTATTTCCAAACCCTAACTTTCCGCCGCGCCGCGATTCCTCTTCCATCCTGTGGGCAAAGCGAACGGGGAGTTGCGCATGCTGGTGCTGAATTCCGAGCGGCTGGCGCTGCTGGCGCTCGATCAAAGCCTCGCCGCGCTCCAGGCCGGCAGCCGCGCCGCATTCTTCAACGCCATCGCCGTAACGCACGAGCCGGTGTGGCCGCCCGCGCCGTTTGAGGCGTACGCGTTCGAGTGGGCGGCCAAACATCTGCGCCACGATCCGGAAGGGCAGGGCTGGTACGGCTGGGCGCTGCTGGCCAATGGCGGCGAGCGCCAGCCCCCGCGCATCATCGGCATCGCCGCCTTGATCGGTCGCCCGGATGAGGAGGGCGAAGTCGAAATCGCCTTCGGCCTCTTGCCAGAATTTCGCGGGCGCGGCTTTGGCGCGGAAACGGTGCGCACGCTTTCGGCCTGGGCGTTCGAGAACGGCGCCAAACGCGTGATCTCGCATCTCGACGCTGAGGATCACACCGCCCAGCACACGCTGGCCAAGATCGGCTTCGCCGATACTGGCGAGCCGCCTTATCCCGGCGTCGCCAAATGGGCGCTCGCGGCGGCTTAAGGTTATTCCGCCGCGCTGATCAGCGCTTGCAGCTTGTTGAGATACGCGATCCAGGCGCTGCGGCCCTTGGCCGTCAGATGCACCAAAGTATGCGGCTTCTTGCCCAGAAATGTCTTCTCGATTTTCACATAGCCCGCATCCTCCAGCTTCGAGAGATGCGTGGAGAGATTGCCGTCGGTGGCGTTCACCTTGGCCTTTAGTTCGAGGAACGGGGCAGGGGAGACGGTTGAGAGATACGCCATCACCCCCAGCCGCAACCGGCCGTGGATCACATCATCCAGTTCGGTGTGATCAAAGCTCGACATCAAACGGTGGCGGAGGGCTCTGCGCGGATCATCACAACGCCCGGCGCGAACAGCACAAGCAGCGCCGCCGCCGAAGCCGCCAGATACGCCCAGCTTTCCTGCATCGCCAGCCAAAGCATCAAGCTCACCGCGAACGCCGCGTAGGCGAACATTTTGAGCCAGGCTTTTTCCGCCGCGATCGCCGTCGTCATCAGCGCCAGCCCGTAAATGCCGAACACCACCGCCATGATCACGTCTGTCTGGCCCGGATCGCGCTGCAGCGCCGCCGAGATCAGGCAGCCCGCGACCGCGGTGAAAATCGCCAAGGTCGCTGCGTTCCACACCGCGCGGTCGATGCGGTTGCCCAGCGCCGAACCGCCCGGCAGCGCGCATACGCGCCGATACACGATCATGCATCCCACGCCCGCGCACACGCCAAACAGCGCCCACAGCGCGCCCAGCGCCCAAGGCGGCGCCGCGATCGCGCCTGTCGCCAGCGTCCAGTGCGCGAGATAGGTCGCGCACAACAGGCCGCCGAACAGCATCAGATAGCGCCCGCCGATCAAAGGCGCATGGCGGCCTTCCTCGGCCAGCGCGCGCGCATAGGCGAGATCGGAAAGCATTTCTTCACGCGTCATGACGCGCTCTCCACATCAACTTTGAAATGCAAAGTGCATGCGAAGGGAAAGAAAGTCAAGCGGTGCGCGATGGGCGGGGGAGGGGGCGATGCGCGCGCGGCGCGATCAGCAATGTTTGTAATAGCGGCGGGCCAAACGGCGGCGTTCAAAGCAGGAGCGGGGGCAGCGGAGACGCGGTGAACGCATCGGATCCAAATCTGTACTCGGTGTTGGCCCTACGTGTCGTGGTGGTTCAGTGCAATCGATTGTCCAGAACGGAGAAGGGGGACGCCTCGGCGTCCCCCTTTCCTTGTCGCTTACATCGCGGCGGCGGGCGCCTTGCGGGCCTTGCGGACCGACTTGCGAGCCGTCTTGCGGGCCGGCTTCTTCGCGGCCTTGCGAACCGACTTCTTCGCGCTCTTGCGAACGGTCTTGCGCGCGGCCTTGCGGGCCGGCTTCTTCGCAGCCTTCTTCGCCTTGCGGACGGTCTTCTTCGCAGCCTTGCGAACCGTCTTGCGAACGGTCTTGCGGGCCGACTTCTTCGCGGGCTTCTTCGCCGCCTTCTTAACCTTCTTAGCCATCTTCATTTCCTCATCTTTACTTGTGTTGGTACTAGGTTGGGTTGGGAGTTGTTTGACTCTCCGGGGATTTTTTTCGCTGAATTTGGTTTGCAAGTAGTTTCCGCAAGTCATCGCACGAATTTTTCTGCGCGCGCGTTTTTTTCTTCAGTCGAACACTGTGCGATTTCGCTGCAAGCCTTGAAAACAAAGGCGCGCAGAGAAATGCGCGCGCACGAAAAACGTCACGCGCGCGGATGTGCGCGCCGGTACGCCTGCAAAATTTTTTGCGCTTCGACGCCTGCATAGCCCTGAGTCGTCGAGAGCGATTCGTGTCCGAGCAGCTCTTGGATGGCGCGCAGATCGCCGCCGGCGGCGAGCAAATGTGTTGCGAACGCATGCCGAAGCGCGTGCGGCGTCGCACTTGAGGGCAGGCCAAGACGCATGCGCAAACGCGCCATCACGTCCTGCGCCATGCGCGGGCTCATGGCGCCGCCGCGCGCGGCGCGGAAGAGCGGGGCGTCTCCAGTGAGGGCGAACGGGCAAAGCGCGGCGTAGCGTTCAACCGCTTGGCGCGCCGCCGGCAGCAGCGGCACGAGCCGCTCTTTGCCGCCTTTGCCGGTCACGCGCAGCGTCTCCGGCAAGGGCTGGTCGCGCCCCTCAAGCGCCAGCGCTTCGCTGATGCGAAGGCCGGCGGCGTAGAGCAGCGTAATCAGCGCCGCGTCGCGCGCGCCGATCCATTGCTGGCCGGCGTCGTCCTGCGCCTGCGCAATCAAATCACGCGCGGCCGCTTCGCTGACCGGGCGCGGTAGCGCCCGCTTCAGTTTCGGCCCGCGCACCAGCGAAAGACGCGCGTTCGCCAGCCCATGCCGGCGTTCGAGATAGCGGTAGAAGCTGCGGATCGCGGCCAAGGCGCGCGAGATCGAGCGATCGCCCAGCGCGTCCGGCCCTTGGCGGCGATGCGCCAGATACGCGCGCAAATCGCGCGGCTCGAGTTCGGCCAGATCGCGCCCGCTGGGCTCGCCGCCCAAATGACCCTGCAAAAAGCCCAGAAACGCCGCCACGTCGCGCTCATACGCTTCAATGGAATTGGCCGCGAAGCGCCGCTCATCGCGCAGATAGGCGATCCAGTGTGAGAGAAGGGCGGGGCCGTTCATGGGCGCCATCAAGCGCACGCGCCCGTCAATATGTCGTCAACGCTTGGCGATGTGGGCGAGCCAATGATCGTAATGATAGTGCGCCACGCCATGGTTCAGCGCATAGCGCGGCGCGTGCGCGCGGCCGGGATGGCTCACCAACCCGTCCGGCGTTTGCCACGGGCTCTCGCCGGTGGCGCGCGCCAGCGCGATCTCGCGCTCGAAGCGGTCGCTCGTTTCGGCCGGCAGCGCGAGCGCGAACTGCGCGTTCATATAGAACCCGCCTTCCAGCCGCGCCGCCACCGCGCGCACGTAGCCGCCATAATCCCAGCGCCCGCGTTCATAGGAGGGCTTCTCGCAACGCCGCGCGATGCGCCCCGGCGCGCCCCTGCAATAGGCGTAGACCGCGGTGGCCCGGTCGCATTCGCGGCGCGAGGTGATCCATTCCAGTTCGGCGATCCCGTGATCCCAATTCCAGCTCAGCACGATCTCGTGCCAATCGTCGGGGCCCATCTGCTTGATCTGATCGAGCAAGCTCGCGCCTTCGAGATCGATCGGCGTCGCGCGGCATTCGGCCAGGCGGGCCAGATAGTCGCGTTCCGCCGCGGCCGCCGCCGCGTGCGCCTCCAGATCGGCAATCAGCGCCTCGCGCGTGCGGAAAAGCAGCGCCAGAAAAACCGGATCGGCCCACCAGGCCGCGACCTGGCGCATGTAGAGATCGTGCGGCTCGAAGCAGCAGACATAAGCCGCGCGCACGCGCTGCAGCGCTTTGCCGGTGAGGCCGCGCAGCACGCGCGGATCATCCCCGCCCGCGACAGCGCGCACCATGCGGCGGTAGTGCAGATATTGCGGCGCGGGCGCGCTCGCGTCCGTATATTGCTCGTAGAGCACGGCGAGCAGCCGCGCCGACGCATTGGCGCTGCCGGGCGCGATGTCCGCGAACAGGGGATCATGCAAATGGCCCGGCTCTGGCCGGGCGCTTCGATTCAACAGGGCCTTGAGCACAGGCGTCGCCTCCGCAGGCCCTCAGAACAGCACCTTATGGCTAAGGAGCTCCCAGCCGGGAGCGTTAAGGGCTGTTCAGTCTCCGCGGCGCCACACGCCTTCCGCCGAATCCCGCGAACCCCTAAGTTCAGCCGATGAGCTCCACCGCCCGCCGTCGCGCGCAAGGCGCCAAACGCCCGCGCAGCGCGCCCCCCGCGGGCCCGCTGTTCGCCGTCGCGGAAGAGGGGGCCGAGTTCGCGCACGACACGCTGGATAAGGTGTCGGTGCAATTTCCGCTGCCGCTGCCCGAGCCGTTCGATTATCGCGCGCCGACCTCGATGGGGCTGGAGCCCGGCATGCACGTGATCGCCCCGATCGGCCCGCGCCTGGTGCGCGGCGTGGTCTGGAAGGTGGAGCGCGATCATCCGGGCGCGGCCAATCTGAAGGCGATCGAGGAGGTGTTGCCCGGCGCGCCGCTGCCGGAGATGTCGCGCCGCTTCGTCGATTGGGCCGGGCGCTATCTGGTGCGGTCTTCGGGCGATCTGCTGCGCATGGTGGTGCGCGCGCCGGAGGCGCTGTTTCCCCCGCCCACCCATAGCGTGCTCGCGCCCACCGGCGACACGCCGCCGAAAATCACCGAGGCGCGCCGGCGCGTGCTGGA
>CAZWQS010000170.1:0-5852 GCA_964635925.1 uncultured Terricaulis sp.
CGCGATGGACTTCGCCCATGCGGTGGACCCCCGCTTTTTCCGCTCGTGCCTGCATTTCTCGCCCCCGAATTTAGCTCTGTGTTAACGCGACTCGGTTCTGGCCAAAACCACATAACCTTGTGGTGGGTGGCCGGTTCGTACCGCTACATATAGTGATGCCATCGGTTAATTCACGGTCAATGGCGAAGTGACGGCGAGGCAATTTTTAGATGGAGAATCTGTGAAGATTGCTCCGCCCAAGGCGCTTCCAAATTAACCAAAACAGGTCAAGATGACGGCATTTGGCGCCCGCCATCAGGGCCTTGCGCCGCGCCGAAATCCGGCGTTTTTCAGGCCAATGGGCACGATTGAAGGGCAGGGGCGCGCGGCGCTGGCGGCGTTAACGGGCGCGGCGCTGATCGGGCTCGCCCCGATCGCCATTCGCGTCTCCGAGGTGGGTCCGCACGCCACCAATCTCTGGCGATTCTTGTTCGCGCTGCCGATTCTGGCGCTCTGGGCCGGCCTGAGCCGCCCGATTCCCACCCCAAGCCAGACTGGCCTGCTGCTGGCGGCCGGGGTGCTGTTTGGCCTGGAGATTTCACTCTGGGCCGCCGCGCTGGGGCTCACCACGGTCACCAACGCCACGCTGCTGGTGAATTTGACGCCGGTGTTCGCTGCGGGGCTGGGCTGGCTTTTGCTCAAGGAGCGCTTGAGCGCGCCGGTGCTGACGGGCGGGGCTGTGGCGCTTGCGGGCGCTGTGATCCTAGCGCTGGCGCGTGCGCAGCAGACCGGCGCGGCCGCGGGCGGGCCATTGGGCTGGCTGGGCGATACTCTCGCGTTCAGCGGCGCGATTTTTTACGCTGGCTATTTGATGATCGTGCGCGTGGTGGGCCGTTCGCTCAGCGTGGGTGCGGTGATGTATTGGGCCACGCTCGCCGCCGCCGGCGTCTCGCTGGCGGCAAGCGTGGCGTTGGGCGAGGTCATGTTGCCGCAAACGCCGGCCGGATGGGCGCTGCTGGTTGGGCTCGGCGTTGTCGTGCAAGTCGGCGGGCAGGGGCTGATCGCTTATGGGGTGGGCCGCGTGCCGCTTGCGGTCTCCACCGTGCTGCTCTGGATGCAGCCGCTTGTGGCGGCGGCGCTCTCATGGATCATGTTCGGCGAAGCGCTGGGCGTGTGGGCGTTTATCGGCGCGGCCCTTATTCTCGCCGGCATCTATGCAGTGCAGCGCGCACGGAGTTCGTAAGTGACCAAAGCCTTCGCAGCGATCCTCGGCGGGCTGAAGGACGTGATCTTCGGGCGCCTCACGCTGTTTGCGATTTGCAACCTCGTGGTCGCCATCGCCATCACCGCCACGGCGGCGACGCTGCTGATCCGGCATGTTGGGCCGCTGATCCCCGATGGCGGCGGTTGGCTGGGCTACGTCTCCACGGCGGGCGAGTTCGCGGCGAGCGTGGCCGTCGTCGTCTTGGCGATCGCGCTGTCGCCGGCGGTGTCGATGGTGGTGGGCGGGGTGCTGTTCGATTTCGCGGCTGAGCGCGTGGAGAAAGCCATCGGCGCGCCGGCCGGTCGCATGGTTCCGATTCAGGAAGGGATGTGGAACGGGCTGCGCATCGCGGCGCCCGCGTTGCTGCTGAATCTTCTGGTGATCCCGCTCTATTTCATCCCTGTCGTCAATGCGGTGACGTTCTACACGCTGAACGGCTTTCTGATGGGGCGCGAATACGCCGCCATCACCGCCGCGCGCCGCATGCCGTTCGCCGAAGCCGTCGCGCTGCGCAAGCGCCATGGCGCGGCGGTGTTCGCGGTGGGGCTGGCGTGCAGCGTGATCCCGTTCTTCGCCCCGCTCGTCGGCGCCAGCGCGATGACGCGGCTGGTGCATTCGTTGTCGAAATAGAGCGGGCGAGTCATTCCAGACGCGCGATCTGGAACCCAGGGCCAACGTCGCGCTCTTGGCCCTGGGTTCCAGGTCAGCCTCCCGCCTTCGCTCTGCGAGCTTCGGCGGGCAAACCGGCTGCCTGGAATGACTCTCGCTTCCTCACGCGCGCTTTTCCCTTGCGCTTGCGCCCGCGTCCGCTAAACGTAACCGTATGGTTACAAAAGCCGCCGCCCGCGCGGAAAGCGCCTTTGGCGCCATCGCCGATCCGACGCGGCGGGCGATTCTTGATCTGGTGCGCGGCCGCGAAATGAGCGCGGGCGACATCGCGCGCCGTTTTCCCGTCAGCCGTCCCGCCATCGCCAAACATGTGCGCGTGCTGCGCCAGGCCGGTTTGCTGCGTGAACGGCGCGCGGCGACGCAGCGTTTCTACACGCTCGATCCCGCCGCGCTGCGTGAGGTGGATCAATGGCTTGCGCCCTATCGCCTGTTCTGGGCCGCGCGGCTCACCGAACTCAAACGTGTGGTGGAAGCAGACGCCAAGGCGGCGCGCATCAAGAAGGGGAAGAAGGATGAGTGAGTTGAAGCACGACTTCACCTGGAAGCTGCCCGCGCGCCCCGCGCGGATATTCAGCGCGCTGACTGATCCGGGCGAGCTCTCGCAATGGTTCGCCGAACATGCGCGGATCGAGCCGCACGTCGGTGGCGCGTATCGCTTCTGGGGCAAGCACAGCTATGGCGCCCCGACCGAGGCGCACGCCACGCAACGCATCACCAAATTCGCGCCCAGCCAGATGCTCGCGTTCACCTGGCGCATTCATGACCGCGACAGCGAGGTGAGTTTCTCGATCGAGAGCGACCCGGAAAATCCCGAAGGCGCGATCGTGAAGGGCGCACACGTGTTCGCCGAGGCGCCGGCGATCAACCGCGCCAAGGAATTGATCGACGATCTTTGGCGCTTCAACTGGGGCAATATTTCCGCGCATCTGGCCGGCGGGCAGGGCAAGCTGCTGGTGGATTACACCTCAAGCGATCCCAAGGTGGCGCTGTCGATCTTTATCGATGCGCCGCCTTCGGCCGTTTTCCGCACGCTCATCGATCCCGACAAGATCCAGCAATGGTTCGGCGTCGCGGCGGAAGTCGATCCCACGCTTGGCGGTTCGTGGCGGTTGAAAATGAATGTCGAAGGCATGGAAGCGCCAGCGTGCAAAATTCTCGACATCGTCGAGAACGAACGGCTTTCGATTTCCTGGCCCGATTGGCGTGGCGATAAGAGCGTGCCCGATCAGCGCGTCACCTGGCGGCTTGCGCCGGAAGGGGCGGGCACGCGCGTGGAGCTGGTGCATGACGGCTTCGTGCGCGCGGTCGATATCAGCGATTATCCGTTCGGCTGGGGCTGGTTCCTCTCCCGCATCGGCGATGTGGCGCAAGGCAAGCCGCTGGAGCCGCCGCCGGCGGAGCATCAGTGCTAAGGCTTGGTCCAGAAGCGATATGTGCTGAGCGTGGCGAAGCCTTCACTTTCATAGAGCGTGATGGCGTCGGAATTGTCGGCTTCAACCTGTAGAAACGCGGTGCGTGCGCCCCAGCGCGCGCTCCGCGCCAGCAGCGCGGCCAGAAGGCGCCGGGCCAAGCCCTGCCGGCGCGCTTGCGGGGCGGTGCGCATCAGGAAAATGCCGGCCAATGGCCCCGCCGCGGCCGCCATGCCGATCGCCGCGACAACGCCGTCGCGCTCGATCATGGCGAATGCGGCTGGCTGCGGTGCGCGCGATGCGATCGAACGGCGCTCGTCATATTCGGCGTCATCGTTGGAGACAGCGCGCAGCACCGCATCGAACGGGGCGGGCATGACAGAGCTGATCGTCACATTTTGCCCCGGCGCCCGCGCACCGATGGGGGCGGTCATGATCAGCGTCGGCGCAACCGCGCGATAGCCGCGCCGCACCAAGGCTTGCGGCAGTTGCGCGGGCGCGAACGCGCCGTCGGTCAGCTTGAAGCGCGGCGGCAAGTTACGCGCGGTGTACCAAGCCTCGATCGCATCAATCGCCGCATCCAGATCGCCGCCTTTCCAATCGAGCGGCCAAGCCGCGTTGACGCGCCCGGTCACGCCGCCGGAGGCCAACAACGCCCAGCCGCCGCGCATCTCCGTTTCCCCCGCCGGCCATGTGGCGATCGTCGCGCGATCGATCTCGCGGGCGGAAGGCGTGGCGTTCATGCCGCTTTCCGCACGGCCGACACGGCGGCGATAATGGCGATCAGGGGCGCGCCGGCGATGGTGCGGCGCTTGATCGTCACGTCGCTGAAATAGGCCGGCATGCGTTGGCTCACGAGGCTGGCGATCTTGGCGCGCTGCGCCTCGTTTGGCGGTTCGTACACCTGCACGAAGAGGCTTTTGGCGTGCATCACGCGGCGCACATCCAGAAATGGCGCGGCCGCATCGGTCCAGAACATGTTGACGTTGACGGCCAGCACTTTGTCGAACAGCGCGGGCTCGCGATCCTCGGCGTTGAAGGGCGCGTTCAAGAACATCGCGCGCCCGCCCTTCACGTTGGCGGCGTTGCGGGCGCTGGCGGCGTTGATCGCGGCGGGCGATTTATCGACGCCCATATAGCTGCCGCGCCCCAGTTTGGCGCAGATGTGCTGCGCGGCCACGCCGCTGCCGCAGCCGATTTCGAGCACATTGTGCTTGGTCTCAAGCTCCAAGAGCTCGATCGCCCATTTGATCCGCGCCGGCGCCAGCGCCTTGATGCTACGCACCCGTTTTCGCCGCCACCATGTTCACAACGTCAGCCATGATGCCGGTTATCTTGAAATCCGCGGGCGTGTAAAGCCGCGCTATCCCTATTCAGCGATCAAGCCCGCCGCGCTTAGTTGTTGCTTGAGCTTTGACGCGTCTTCGGTAGCGATCCGCCAAATGGAATCCAACTCAAGCGCAAAGTAGCCGTGGGCTATTCGGTTGCGAAGCGCGATGATTTTCGGACACTCCACATCCGGCGCGGCGCCCTTGGCCGTCTCCGAGAGCCTGTTGGCGGCTTCGCCGATAACTTGAAGCGCGTAGATGGCCGCTTTCTGCGTCACGGGATCGCGAATGAAATCGTCAAATGTCTTGGATGCCAGCGCCGCGGTGAGGAAATCGATCTGCTCAACAATGTCGGCGAGCCGCAATGGGTCATCCCGCTCAGACATCGACCGCTTCCGCGAGCGCGCGGGCGCGGATCAGGCGATGCAGGCCATTGGGCGTTGCGACATCAACCTTGACGCCCAGGCGCTCTGCCAGGTCATGTTCGATCCCAAAAAACTTGAGGCCGAGCGGCCGTTCAAGATCGACGATTAAATCGATGTCGCTGTCCGGGCGGGCCTCATTACGCGCATGGGAGCCGAACAAGCGCAGGCGCGTGACGCCGTACTCGGCCTTCAGCCGGGGCTTCAAGGTGCGCAGCTTGGCGAGAACTTCGTCGCGGGTCATTCAAGAAACATAGCACAAGGATCGCCGTTTATGAAGCTTTGCGCCTCAGGGCGGGGGCTTCACGTTTTCGCCGCCACCAGCTTCACGACGTCAGCCATGATGCCGGTTATCTTGAAATCCTTGGGTGTGTAAACGCCCGCGACGCCCATTTGGCGCAGCGCCATCGCATCCGCCGGCGGAATGATGCCGCCGACGATCAAAGGCGCGTTCACGCCCTCGGCGCGCATCAGGCGCATGACCTCCCGCACCAGATCAAGGTGGCTGCCGGATAGGATTGAGAGCCCCACCGCGTGCGCCTTCTTTTCCTTCGCCGCCGCCACGATCTCGGCGGGTGTGGAGCGGATGCCTTCGTAGATCGCCTCCATGCCCACAGCGCGCGCGCGCGCGGCGATCTGCTCGGCGCCGTTGGAGTGGCCGTCGAGTCCAGGCTTGCCGACCAGGAAGGTGAGCTGGCGGCCAAGCCTTTCGCTCAGCGCTTCGACATCGCGCTTCACCGCTTCGACATCTTCCGCGCCGCTTTCGATCACCAGCGCCACG
>CAZWQS010000171.1:0-5781 GCA_964635925.1 uncultured Terricaulis sp.
TTGCGGAGAAGGGGTTTGGGGTGGCGGGGCGTCCCGCCGCTCAGGCGCCTGCGCGTTTGAACGCCCCTCACCCCCCGGCCCCCTCCCCGCGAGGGGGAGGGGGAGAAGAAACGCCTCTACTGGAGCGTTGGCTGCTGCACCGCCTGTGGGAACTCGATCGCATCGTGCGCAACGCGTACGAGACGTTCCAATTCCGCGAGGCGATGTCGGCGATCGTTGAGTTCTGCAACGTCGATCTCTCGGCCTTTTATGTCGATGTGCGCAAGGATGCGCTCTATTGCGACGCGCCCCACAGCATCCGCCGCCGCGCCTGCCGCAGCGCGCTGGACGAGGTGTTCTCGCGCCTCACCGCCTGGCTTGCGCCGGTGCTGCCGTTCACGGCGGAAGAAACCTGGCTGACGCGCTTTCCGGAAGACGTTTCAGTGCACCTGCGGCTTTTCCCGGAAACGCCGGAAAGTTGGCGCGATGATTTCGCTGGCGAGGAAATGGCGCGGCTGCGCGAGGCGCGCGCGGTGGTGACCGGCGCGCTGGAAGTGGCGCGGCGCGAAAAGCTGATCGGCGCGGCGCTGGAGGCGCGCCCGCGCGTGTTCGTGGCCGATGAGCCGCTGCGCGCGGCGCTGCAGGCCGCGGATTTCGCCGAATTGTGCATCACGAGCGGGGTCGAGATCGAAGCGGGCGAGGGGCCGGCCGAGGCGTTCCGTTTGGCGGAAACGCCGGGCGTGGCTGTGCTGGTTGAAAAGGCGCCGGGCGTGAAATGCGCGCGGTCGTGGAAATATTTTGACCCCGCGACCGCCGACCCGCGCTTCCCCGACATCACGGCGCGCGACGCCGAGGCGGTGCTGGCCTGGGATGCGGCGCACGGGCGTTAGCGGGACGGGCATCCCGCCTTGCCGGCGCTGCCCGCCCCGTCCATAAGGCCGGCCATGTTTCGCTTTGGCCTCATCCTGTCGGCGTGCGTGTTCGTGGCCGACCAGATCAGCAAATGGGTGGTCCTGGAGGTCGTGCGGCTGAATCCGCCCGGCTGCCTGGGGGCCGGGGTGAATTGCCGCTTCATCGAGATTTCGCCGATCTTTGACCTGCGCATGGTCTGGAATCGCGGTGTCAGTTTCGGCCTGCTGCGCGCCGACGCCGACCTGGCCCGCTGGGGGCTGGTGCTGCTCTCTTTCGCCATTTCGGGCGTGTTTTTGTGGTGGCTGCGCACCGCCGAGCGGCGCCTGACGGCGATCTCGCTGGGGCTGGTGATCGGCGGGGCGCTGGGCAACGTGATCGACCGCATCCGCTTTGGGGCGGTGGCCGATTTCCTCGATTTCAGCGGCCTTTGGTTTCCTTGGGTGTTCAACGTGGCCGACGCCGCCATCAGCGTGGGCGCGGTGCTGCTGGCGATCGACATGCTGTTTTTCACCGAGTCCGAGCCGGGCGAGGGCACCGGCTGGGAGCGACTGAAGGCCCGTTTCGGGCGCGGTCCGAACAATGTCGGGCCATGAAACCGGCGTTTTCGCCCATTAGCCGACGCTGCTTCTGGTCTGCGCGCCAACGGGCGGGGCGCCTTGGCGCGGGCCCCGGCGGTCTTTAAGAACCAAGGCTCAAGTTTCAGGGATGAGGCGTGCGATGACCAAACCGATAGCGCTCGTGGCGATTTTGACCGCCGCCGCCGTAACCAGCGGCTGCTCCACGCTGCAGCGCTCGCTAGGCGCCGGCAAGATCGTGCCGGACGAGTTTCGCGTGGTGACCACCGCGCCGCTCACGCTGCCGCCGGAATATAGCCTGCGTCCGCCGCGCCCCGGTGAGCCGCGCCCGCAGGAAACCACCGCCGCAGATCGCAGCACCGTGTTCGGCGAAGATTCCGGCCAAAACGCCAGTGTTGGCGAGCGCGCGTTGGTGAGCGCGGCAGGCGCCGCCGCCGTCGATCCCAACATTCGCGACACCGTGGATTACGAAGGCCAAGGCGTCGTGCGCCGCAATGAAGAGTTCGCCGACCAGGTGAACACTTACGGGCGCGATCCCGCCGCGGACGCCGCGCGCCGCGCCGAGGAAGAAGAGGCCATCCGCCGCGCCACGGGCGGGGGCGATGTCACCATCCGGCGTCAGGGCGGCGGCGTGAAGCTGCCGGGCACCTGAGCCAGGGCGTGGGGGGCGTCGTTCACGCCGGCGCGCGTATCCTCGCTGTTTGCGCGGCGATCCTTACGCTGTCCGTCGCGCACGCGCGCGAGCTGCCGCGCCCGGAGACTTTTACGCTTCGCAACGGCCTGCAGGTCGTCGTCATCACCGATCGGCGCGCGCCGGTCGTTACGCATATGGTGTGGTATCGCGTCGGCGCCGCCGATGAGCCGCGCGGGCGCTCTGGCGTGGCGCATTTCTTCGAGCACCTGATGTTCAAGGGCACGCGCGAAATTCCGCCCGGCGAATTCTCGCGCACCATCGCTAGGAACGGTGGCGACGACAACGCTTTCACCTCCTGGGATTACACCGCCTATCACGAACGCATCGCGCGCGACCGCATCGAGCTTGTCATGCGCATGGAAGCCGATCGCATGCGCAATCTGCGCTTCAGCGACGAGACGTTTCTGTCCGAGCGCGATGTGATCGTGGAAGAACGCCGCCAGCGCGTGGACAACAATCCGGGCGCGGTGATGGGCGAACGGATGCGCGCGATGATCTATCCGCACCATCCCTACGGCACGCCGATCATCGGCTGGCTGCACGAAATCCAAGGCCTCGATCGCCCAAGCGCGGAGCAGTTTTATCGCACTTGGTACGCGCCCAATAACGCGATCCTGGTGGTCGCCGGCGATATCGACGCGGCCGAACTGCGCCCGCTGGCGGAGCGTTATTACGGGCGTTTGCGGCCCACGCGCGATTTGCCCGAGCGCGTTTGGGTGCGCGATCCTCCGCCCGTCGGCCCGATGCGGGTGACGCATCGCGATGAGAAAGTGCGCCAGCCTTCGCTCTCGCGGCTTTATCGCGCGATCTCATACGGCACGGACGAGGGGCGCCAGGCGCATGCGCTCGATGTCGCCGTCGAAATCCTCGGCGGATCGCAGACCAGCCGGCTTTATCGCATCCTCGTGGAAGAGCGCGGCATCGCCGTGGGCGCGGGCGCCAGCGCGCAGACCGGCGGACTGGGCGGTGGGCTTGTTTCGATCGGCGCGATGCCGGCCGAGGGCGTGTCGCTGGAAACGCTGGAAGCGGCGATCGATGAGGTGATCGCAGATTTCTTGCGCGACGGGCCGACGGAAGCTGAACTCGCGCGCGCGAAATCCTCGCTCAGCGCTGCGGCCGTCTATGCGCGCGACAGCCAATACAATCTCGCCAACATTTACGGCGCTTCGCTCGCGCAGGGCGAGAGCATCGAGGATGTCGTGAATTGGCCGCGCGACATCGCCGCCGTCACGCGCGAGGAGGCGCTTGCGATCGCCCGGGCGACACTGGTGATCGATAATTCCGTCACTGGCTGGCTGATGGGGCCGGAGGGGCGCGAATGAGAGGGCTCATCCTTGCGCTCGTTATGTTGTTTGCGCCGCTGCCGGCGTTCGCGCAGGCGGCGCGCGCCGATTATGCGGTGAATGTCGAGCGCGTGGTCACGCCTGGCGGGATTGAGGCGTGGCTGGTCTCGGATTCCACGGTGCCGATGATCGTGCTGCGCGTCTATTGGCGCGGCGGCGCCGCGCTCGATCCGCCCGACCGTATCGGCTTGACCGGCATGGCCGCCGACCTGATGACTGAAGGGGCTGGCCCCTATGACGCCAACGCGTTCAAGCAGCGGCTTGAAGAACTCAACATGTCGCTTTCGTTCTCGGCGGGCTCCGACGGCGTGGGCATGAATTTGACCACGCTCAGCGAAAATCGCGACGCCGCGTTCGAGATGGCGCGCCTGGCGCTGGCCAGCCCGCGCTTCGACGCCGCGCCGCTGGAGCGGGCGCGCCGGCAGATTCTTGTGGGCATCCGCCAGCGCGACACCAATCCGAGCTATCTCGCTTGGCTTGCCGTCGATCAGACGCTCTATCCCGATCATCCCTACGCGCGGCGCGCCTCGCGCGAGGGCGTGCAGGCGGTGACGCGCAACGATCTGGTGCAGCGCGCCCGCACGATGTTTGCGCGCGATCGCATGCAGATCACTTTGGTGGGCGATATCGACGCCGCGAGCGCGGCGCGGCTGCTGGATGAAACCTTCGCGAGCGTTCCCGTGAGCGCGCCAATCGAGACGCCGCCGCAGGCCGAACTCGGCGCGCCCGCGCCGCTGATCGTGCGCGATCTGCCCCAGCCGCAGAGCCTGATCCTGTTCGTCGGCTCCGGCATTCAGGATGAGGATCCCGATTGGATTCCGCTGGCGGTGGCCAATTACATCCTGGGCGGGGGCGGGTTTTCCTCGCGCCTCACCGCCGAGGTGCGCGAGCGGCGCGGCCTGGTTTACGGCGTCGGCACAGGCCCATCCGTGCGTGAGCATGTCGCGCTCATCCGCGGCTCGGCGCAGACGGAGAACGGCAATGTCGCCGAAGCGCTGGCGGTGATCCGCGCGGAGATGGCGCGCCTGGTCGCCGATGGCGCCACGCAGGCGGAGGTGGACGATGCGATCACCTACATCACCGGCTCGTTCGCGCTCGATTTGGACAGCAACGTCAAAACTGCCAATGTCGTTCACGCCTACCAGACCGCCGGGCGCGACATCGGCTACATCAACCGCCGCAACGCCCTGATCCGCGCTGTGACGCGGGAGGACGTGAACCGCGTCATCCGCCGCCTGTTCGCGCCGGAAAATTTCACCTTCGTGGTGGTGGGCCAGCCCGAGGGGCTGGAGGCTGACGCGTCAAACTAAGCCGTTTCCCCGCCGAGAGCCCCGTGCAAGCGGGGCCGAGAGCGGGGACCCAGAACAACAGACGCAGTCCTTGGCTTTGGGGCCCGGATCGCACCCCGGCTTTCGGCGGGGCTGCGTCCGGGAAACGTTGACGTTGCGGCGGGGGTGACGCGTGCGCGCCCGCATGCAAAATCAAGCGCGAGGAATGCGCGATGACAGATGCTTTAGAAACCTTCCGCGCCGAGACACGCGCTTGGCTCGAAGAAAACTGCCCGCCCGCCATGCGCACGCCGATGGTGGGCGAGGATGATGCAGTGTGGGGCGGCAAGAACGCCGTCTTCAGCCATCCCGATCAAAAACTCTGGCTCGAGCGCATGGGCGCCAAAGGCTGGACGGCGCCGCTCTGGCCGAAGGAATATGGCGGGGGCGGCCTCAGCGGCGATGAAAACCGCGTGCTGCAAAGTGAGTTGAAGCGCATCGGCGCGCGTACGCCGCTGTTCTCCTTCGGGCTCTGGATGCTGGGGCCGGTGCTGCTGGAATACGCGAACGAAGAACAGAAGAAGGAGCATCTGCCCAAAATCGTGCGCGGTGAAATCCGCTGGTGCCAGGGGTATTCCGAGCCGGGCGCCGGCAGCGATCTCGCCGGCCTGCAAACCAAGTGCGAAGACAAGGGCGATCATTGGTTGATCAACGGCCAGAAAATCTGGACCTCCTACGCCAATCACGCCGATTGGTGCTTTTGCCTCGTGCGCACGGATACGAGCGTGAAGCATGAAGGCATTTCCTTCGTGCTGATCGATATGAGTTCGCCCGGCGTGGAGACGCGGCCGATCAAATTGATCTCCGGCTCCTCGCCCTTCTGTGAAACGTTCTTCACCGATGTCAAAGTGCCGAAACACCAGATGGTGGGGCGTTTGAACGGCGGCTGGGAAATCGCCAAGCGGCTGCTGCACTATGAGCGCACCAACATTTCTGGCTTAGGCTCCGGC
>CAZWQS010000172.1:0-5727 GCA_964635925.1 uncultured Terricaulis sp.
GCACTGGCCGCGCCGGGCGCCAGGGCGCCTCGGTCACGCTGGTCGGCCCCAGCGACCGCAAGAGCCTCGACGCGATCGAAAAGCTCACCGGCAAGCCGATTGAAAAAGCACAGATTGACGGCGTGCCCGAAGCCGCCCTTGGCGATCCGAGCGATCGCGGCGGGCGCGGGCGGCGCGCCGAGGAATTGAAGCGTGAGCACAGCAAGCGCATCGGCGAGAAAAAAGAGCGCTACATGAAGCGCGACGCCGCGCGCGGCGAAGCCGCGACCGAGCCCGTCACGCCCGCGCCGAAAGCCGAGCCGAAGGCCGAGCCGAAACCCAGACGCGACGCGCCCACGCAGCACCGCCGCGAGGCGCGCGCCCCGCGTGAGGAGCGCGACAGCGCGCCCGTGCAAGGCTTCGGCGACAACGCGCCCGCGTTCCTCAAGCGCAAATAGCGCTTACGGCTTCAGCCGCGCCGCCACCTGTTTGCGGAACGTCTCGCCATAAGGCGGGCGCAGCATGGCGATCATCTCGCTCGCGGTTTGGCGGTACACCGCCTTCTCATGGCTGAATTCGATGAAGCCGCGCTTGCCGTGATAGGCGCCGATGCCCGATGCGCCGACGCCGCCGAACGGCAAATCGTCCATGCTGAAATGGAAGATCACGTCATTGATGGTGACGCCGCCCGAGTGCGTGCGGTTCAGCAACGCTTCGCTTTCGGCGTTGTCGTCGCCGAAATAATAGAGCGCAAGCGGGCGCGGATGGGCGTTGATGTAGCCGATGCTTTCATCGAGCGTCTGATAGGTCTTGATCGGCAGCACCGGCCCAAAAATTTCCTCCTGCATCACGCCCATCTCGTCGGTGGCGCCGAGGATGAGCGTGGGCGGAATCTTGCGGTGCTCCTGCTGCGCAAAATCTTCGTTGGCCGGATTGATCTCGATCACCTCCGCGCCCTTCGCTTTCGCGTCCGCGATCAGGCCACGCACGCGATCATAGTGGCGTTGATTGATGATGGCGGTGTAATCGCCGTTGTCCTTCATCGTGGGGTACATCTTGCCTACGGCCGCCTTCGCCGCATCCACGAAGGGCGCGACGCGCTCGCTCGGCGCCATCAGATAATCCGGCGCCAGGCAGATTTGCCCTGCGTTCATGGTCTTGCCCGCCATCACGCGCGCGGCGGCCTTGGCCACATCCGCGCCGCGCCCGAGCACGACGGGCGACTTGCCGCCGAGTTCGAGCGTGACGGGGGTTAGATTGTCCGCCGCGGCGCGCATCACATGCCGCCCCACCGAGGTGGCGCCGGTGAAGATCAGATGATCAAACGGCAAGCCGGAGAACGCCGCGCCGACATCGGGCCCGCCCAAAAACACAGCAAGCTCATCTTCATCGAAATAAAGATCGAGCACCTGCGCCAGCAGCGCTGAGGTGGCGGGCGTGAACTCGGACGGCTTCAGCATCACGCTATTGCCGGCGGCGAACGCGCCGGCGATCGCATCCATCGCAAGCTGCACGGGGAAATTCCACGGCGTCATCACGCCTACGACGCCTTTCGGCTGGTAGCGCACCTCAGCCTTCGCGCCCAACACGCCGAGCGCGGCGGGCGTCACTTTGCGCTTCTGCGGCGCCATCCAACGCTCAAGCTCGCTGCGCGCTTGCTTCAACGGGCCAATCGCGGCGGCGATATCGGTCAGCAGCGTCATGTCGCGCGAACGCGCGCCGAAATCGGCTTGGATCGCATCAACCAGATCGTCCTTATGTGTCAGCAGCACGCTGATGCAGCGCGTGAGCCGATCGCGTCGCAACGCAGCGCTCGGCGGCCCCTTCGCGGCGTGCGCGCGCTTCTGCAGCGTGAGCACTGTCTTCATGCGCTCAAGAACAAGTGCGCCATTGGGCTCGGTCATGCATTTCCCCAAGATCAGATACGTTTCGGAGAAGATATCATCCGGCTCTTACGTAAGCGCAATTACGAAATACAAGAACATCTTGTCGGCCGTTTACCTCTCATCCATCTCCTGACGATTACCGTCGCGCCAATCGCCGCCGAATCCGGGTTCGAACCATCGTGACCGATAATGCCTTCATTATGCGTGGCGCCGAAGGGCCGGCTGTCGCGCAGGAAGCTCTTGATCTGATGCGCCTGCATGGCGTGGCGCCGACCGGGCCGAACTATCAAGTCTGGTTGAGCTACCGTCTGGGCGCGCACTTGCCGTTACGGGAGGCCATCGACGCCCGCATCGCCTCCGGCGAGCCGTTCAACGAGGACTTCAACACCGAGCTGCACGAGCGTTATTTCACCGGGCTCGGCGCATCGGCGCAGATCGTGCTGGCTGGCGAGCGGATCGCCCGCGATCTTGGTCAGGTCGTCACCTTCCTCAAAGCCGCCGAGGAAAAGAGCGGCGATTACGGCCGCACCCTGGAAAGCGCGGCGACCGACCTCAATCGCGGCCTCGCGCCGGATCAAATCCGCCAGGTCGTCTCAAGCCTCGCCGCGGCGACGCTCGACATGGCCAACCACAATCAAATGCTCACCGAGCAATTGCAGAAATCCACGCGTGAAGCCGAGTCGCTGCGCAAGAGCCTCGAGACCGTCCGCGTTGAATCGCTGACCGACAGCCTGACCGGCCTGGCCAACCGGCGCATGTTCGACGAGACGTTGCGCATGCGCCTGAACGAAGCGCGCGCACAGAATTTAGACCTCTGCCTGTTGCTGGTGGATATCGATCATTTCAAGCGCTTCAACGACACCTGGGGCCACCACACCGGCGATCAGATTTTGCGCTTCCTGGCGAGCGCTTTGCAGGCGCACGCGCGGCCCGACTATCTGGTCGCCCGCTATGGCGGCGAGGAATTCGCGATGATAATGCCGCGCGCGAGCATGAAGCTGGCCAGCCAAACCGCCGACGCGCTGCGCGGCGCGATCCAAACCAAGCGTCTGCGCCGGCGCTCCACCAACGAAGATTTGGGCCAAGTCACCGTGTCGATCGGCGTGGCGCGGTTGCAGCCGGGCGATACGCCCCAGGGCTTGGTGGAGCGCGCCGATGCGTGCCTCTACGCCTCCAAGCGCAACGGCCGCAATCAAGTGACCACCGACGCGACGCCGATCCTTTACGTTGCGTAGCGCTGCCGTGCGGGCAGCGTATCCGCCATCCCCGGCCTGATGTTATGCTCCGCGAAACAGCGGAGACGCCAATGGCCAAGTCCAAATACGAACAGCACGGCGCGGTCGCCGTCATCACCATGGCCGATCCCGCGACGCTCAACGCCATCGCGCCGGACATGACCGACGAACTCAACGCGCACTTCGCGCGCGCAAGCGCCGAAGCGCGCTGCATCGTGCTCACCGGCGAGGGGCGCGGCTTCTCTTCCGGCGCCAATCTGGGCCTTGCGCCGCCGCCTGTGGATTCATCCGGCCGCATCGATGTCGGCGAGCGGTTGGAGAAGCAATACAACGGCTTCGTGACCATGCTGCGCGATTTGCCGATCCCCTTCGTCACCGCCGTGAACGGCCCCGCCGCCGGCATCGGCTGCTCGTTCGCGCTGCTTGGCGACATTATCGTCGCGGCCGAAAGCGCCTATTTCCTACAAGCGTTCCGCCGCATCGGCCTCGTGCCTGACGGCAGCGCCACCTATCACCTGCCCCGCATGACCACCCGCGCCCGCGCGATGGAAATGATGCTGCTGGGTGACAAGCTGCCGGCGCAGAAAGCGCTGGAATGGGGCCTCATCACTCGCTGCGTGCCTGATGCTGAGCTGATGCCGACAGCGCTGGCGATCGCCGAAGAGCTCGCCAACGGGCCGACCAAGACGCTCGGCATGATCCGCCGCCTCGCCTGGACATCGCTCGACGCCGATTGGGACGAGCAATTGCAGGCCGAGCGTGAAGCCCAGCGCGCGGCCGGCCATACCGAGGATTTCGTCGAGGGCGTTAAGGCTTTCGCGCAAAAGCGCCCCGCCCAGTTCAAGGGCTCGTAAACGCTGGTCGGCTATAATGACGCCATGCAAGAGCTGGCGTGGCTGTTTGAGCCGATCCGTATCTGGCTGGAGGGTGGGAGCTGGCGCGAGATTTCGACCTCGCCAGGCTTCGTGCTGCTCATGTTCAGTGTGGTGGCGTTAATCCCGGCGAGTGTGATCCTGGTAGGCATCGGCGGCTGGGAAGAATGGCGCAAGACCCCGCTCGCGATGCGCTTCGGCGTTTCATCGGACGATCCCGACGCCGGCTGGGCCGAACGCGCGCGCGATCTCGATAAAGACGGCACACCCGATTTCTAGCGCTTTCCCTTGCGCTTCGGCGCCGGCTTAGCCAGCGCAACAGCGAGCGCCTTGGCGCCCCATTGGGCGGCAAGCTCGGGATCGTCCAAAGCGGCGTCCGGCAAACGCCAATAGCTCATCGCCACTTTCTCACCCGCGCGCGGGCCGCTGGCAGGCTCCCAGATGAAAGGGCCGCAGCCTTCTTTTTCCAATGCACGCTGCAGCGCCGCATCCGTCTTCAAATAGATCGCGTCGTCAGCCAGCAGCGCGAACATCCGTCCCTCGGCGTAAACGCCGGCACCCCCGAACATACGTTTCACCTGAATGGGCCCAAGCCCCGCGAACAGCTCCCGCACGAAATCGTGGAAGTTGGCGCGCGCCATCACGCCTCAGCTTTTGCCGGCACGATGGTGACGCTTTCGCCGCAGCCGCACGCATCGGTCTGATTGGGGTTGCGGAACACGAACTTGGAGGCAAGCCGGCTCGTCTCGTAATCGATGACAGAGCCCAGCAGGAACAGCACTGCATCAGCGGCCACCAAAATATTAACGCCGCGATCCTCGACCAGTTCGTCAAACGGCGCGGGCTCGGCGGCGTAGTCCAGCGTGTATTCCATGCCCGCGCAGCCGCCATTCACCACGCCCACGCGTAGATACGGCTTATCGCCCGCTTCGACGATGGCGCGCACGCGATCGGCGGCGGCGTCCGTCAGCGTGACGATTTTGGGGCGGGGGCGGCGCGTACTCATGGGGTTAATATAGGCTCAAAGCATGTTGAGTTCGAGCTTCGCTTCATCGCTCATGCGCGCGGGCGTCCAGGGCGGATCGAACACCAGGTTGACGCTCGCGCTCGCCACGCCCTCCACCTTGCGCGCCGCCGCCTCGACCCAGCCGGGCATCTCCCCCGCCACAGGACAGCCGGGCGCCGTCAACGTCATTTCGATATCGACGTGGCGGTCGTCGTTGATGTCGACCTTATAGATGAGGCCGAGCTCGTAGATATCGACCGGGATTTCCGGATCGAACACGGTTTTGAACTGCGCCACCAGCTCGTCTGTGATGCGATCCAGCTCAGCTTTCGGCAGCGCCGTCGTCGGGGGAGAAATTACGCCGTCCATCGTCCTAACTCAAAAGCTTCCGCGCCTTGTGCAGCGCTTCAATCAACGCATCGACCTCATCGAGGCGGTTGTAACAGGCAAAACTTGCACGCGCCGTGGCCGTGACGCCGAGGCGTTGCATCAAGGGTTGCGCGCAATGATGGCCAGCGCGCACCGCCACGCCCTGCCGATCTAAAATCTGCGCCACGTCATGGGGATGGGCGCCATCGATCGAAAACGCCACGATTGCGCCCTTATCTGGCGCACGCCCATGCAGTTTCACCCAGTTCAATTCGCCAAGCGCGGCCATCGCGCGATCGCGCAACGCCGCTTCGTGAGCCTCGATCGCGTCACGATCTTGTGCGCTGAAACAATCGATCGCGGCTTTGAGACCGATGGCC
>CAZWQS010000173.1:0-5663 GCA_964635925.1 uncultured Terricaulis sp.
TCCGTGCGCAGGCTCAGCATGAACGTGCGCGGCGCGCCGACGCCGAAGAACCCGCCGCCGCCGTTCGTGCCCGAACTGATGGTGGAGATGTATTCCTCGTCCAGTACGTTGATCACGTTGAGCTGGACGTAGGTGTTCTCGTTGTTCCAGCTCTGGCCGAGGTTCCAGCGCAGGTCCATGTCGACGGTGGCGAAGCCCGGCGCGACTTCAGTGTTGAAGTCGTTTGTGAAGCGATCGTCGGTCCACTTGGCCTGGAGGCCAAGCTGCACCGGGCCGATTTCGTACTCGCCGCGCAGACCAGCGGTCCACTCCGGCGAGTCCACCAGCATGTTGCCAATGCCCTGGGTCTGGCCCGGCAGATTGTTCTGCAGTTCCGACATAGAATAGGCGATCGAGCCGTAGAGCGAGAACGCCTCGGTGATCTCCACGCCGGCTTGCAGGTCCGCACCCCAGAGGTCCACCGCGCCGACGTTGCGGGCGTAGGAGACGGTGGGATCGAGCGGATCGGCCGAGCGGATGATGCGGTTTTCAAACGCGGTGAACCAAGCGCCCGCAGCCAGGATGACGTTCGGCGTCTGGTAGCGATAGCCGACGTCATAGGACTGGGTGGTTTCCGGCACGACGGTGCCGAGCTGCGACACCAGGATGCCGCCGTAGAGATCGTCGGTGCGAGGGGCGGAAAGCCCTTCAGCGTAACTGACATACACTTGGTGATCGCCGAGGAAGCGATAGGTCACGCCCACGTTCGGCAGAATGTCGTCATATTCGACCTCTGCGGCGAACGTCGGCGCATAGTCTGTCGTCGAACCGGCGAAACGCACAAACCCTGGGGAAACTGGCGAAGGCGTGTGCGAAGCGGTGGTGCAGAATTGCGTCGACGAGGTCGAGCCCTTGGCCGAGTAGCAATACTGGTTCAACTCGCGCGTGAACTCCGGCGCGCGCACGCCGAGGATGACCGTCAGCGCGTCGTTCAGGAAGTCGCCGCGATATTCGGCGTTGAACTGCGAAAGGCTCGCCACCGAATTGCGGTTGCGCTTCTGGAACACATCGCCTTCCGCGGTGAGAACGGGCTCGCCAAGGCGCCCGCCAAACACATCGCCCGGATTGCCTTGCGCATCGAGGCGCCCGTACTCACCCGTTTGCTGGTGCTGGCCTTCGTCCCAGGTATAGCCAAAGCGGATGCGGTGATCATCGTTGATGTCCCAGATGATCGAGCTCAGCACGCCGTAACGATACGTGTTGGTGTTGGACGGCGAGAAGAGCGCGATGCGGTCCACCACGTCGCTGTCGCCGTTCAGATCGACGCCGGCCGCCGCGGACGCGCCGCGCAGACGGATGTCGTTCTCGAACACGTATTCGATGCCTCCGCCATTGGCGCGGACGAATTGGAACGAGGGGTCAATTGTCAGCGTCACGCTTTCGCCGAGGCTGAAACGCGATTGACCGCGGATGTTGCCCGTGTTCGACGGGTTGATGCGCACTTCGTGGTAGTTGGAGCAGCGGCTGTTTTCATTCTGCACGCCCGCGCCGGGCTCGAAGCCCGAACCGGGGCCGCGCAGATTGCAGGTGGCGTCGTTGATCGACCAATTGCCCGAATTGAACGTGGCCAGGTTGAAGTTGCGATAGAAGTGGTTGCGGTTCTCGTTGTAGTGGCCCGAGATGCTCACGAAATCGCCGTCATTGCCGATCGGCTGATAGAGGCGCGCGTTGACCTGCCACTTTTTCAGCTCGCCGGGGCCGATGAATTGATCATAGGTCTGATGCGAGCCGGCGAGGTAGAACCGCGTGCCGAGTGGGCCGATCTCACCGGTGTCCATACGCGCGAACAGACGGAAATAATCATCGCTGCCGACAGAGGGTTGGACCAGAAGGCCCCAATCTTCGCTCGGCACATAGGTGATGTAGTTGATGGTGCCGCCCGTGGCCGACGCCGTGGGGCTGTCGGATTCGGTGGCGCCCATGTTCACGCTGGCGCGTGAGATCAGTTCCGGGTCGAGTTGCTGGTTCGAATAAATCGCGTAATTGCCGGTGTCGTTCAGCGGGATGCCGTCGAACGTTAGCGAAACGCGGTTGCCGTCGAAACCGCGCATCGTGATGTTGCCGCCCGAAGACCCGTAGGCGTCGTTGTTTGAGAACGTGACGCCCGGCACCAGATTGATGGTCTGCAGGATCGTCTGGCCGGCGGTTTGCTGGTCGATCAGTTCATCGGTGATCGTGGTGCGGGCGCGCGGCGCCTGCTCGTTGGTGATCGCCCCGCTGATGTCGCGGCGCGCGCCAGTGACGATGATCACGTCCTCTTCTTCAATCTGCGAAGCGGTGGACTGCGCGTGCGCTACCCCGCCCATGCCGAGCGACAGCGCGGAGAGCGCAACGCCCGCGAGAAATTTCTTGGAGAACATAGGGACCCCCCGTTACGAGCCCGCGCACCTCACGCGTCTCTTCGGATATGCGCACCTAACCGCCCTGTTTTGCGCGAAAATCAAGGTTTGATGACGAATTTGTTGCGCGGTGTGGCTGTGGCGCCCGTGCACAGGGCGTGGCATCACATGTATGTCGTAGGCGTATGCGAAACGGGCGCTTCGTTGCGGGGGATGACATGAAAATCAGTAGTTTGCGTGGCGTAGTTTTCGCGCTCGGGCTCGCTTTTGTCGCCGCGTGCGCGCACCAGCAAGCGCCGGAAACCGCGCATTCCGGTGCGTCAGCGGCCCCGATTACGATCCTGATATCCATAGATGGGTTCAGGCCGGACTACCTCGAACGCGGCCAAACGCCGACTTTGTCGCACCTCGCGGCGGGGGGGGCGTTCGCAGCGATTCGCCCGGCCTTTCCTTCAATCACTTTTCCCAACCATTACACCCTGGTCACCGGCGTGCGGCCGGATCGCCACGGGGTTGTGAATAACCGCATGGAAGACCCCGCCCGGCCCGGCGTGAGCTTCACGCTGTCTGACCGCGTGGTCGGCGCCGATCCGATCTGGTGGGCAGGCGCCAATCCGATTTGGGTGAGCGCTGAGCGTCAAGGCGTGCGCACCGGCACGATGTTTTGGCCGGGGTCGGACTACGAACTCGCCGGCGTGCGCCCCACGCGCTGGCGCGCGTTCGACCAGACTCTCACCGATTTTGCGCGCGTGGATACGCTGCTGGGCTGGCTGGATCTGCCGGCGGCGGAGCGGCCGAGCCTTTACACGCTCTATTTCGACATCGTCGACACAGCCGGCCATCGCTTCGGCCCTGACGCGTACGAAACCACCGCCGCCGCCGCGCAAGTTGATTCCGCGCTGGCGCGTTTGGTCGCCGGGCTTGAGGCGCGCAGCGTCGCGGCGAACCTCATCATCGTCTCCGATCACGGCATGGCGGCCATTTCCGATGATCGCCTGATCGATCTTGACGCGATGATGCCGGCTGGCGCGGGGCGCGTGGTATGGGACGGGCCGCTCGCTGGCGTCGAGCCGGTCAACGGCGCAGATATCAGCGCGCTGGTGGGCGTGCATCCCCATGGCGAGTGCGTGCGCAAACAGGATGCGGCGGCGCGGTTCGGCTATGGCGCGCATGTGCGCGTGCCGGCGATCATTTGCCTGGCGGAGGTCGGCTGGCGCTATCGCAGCGCGCAAATCCCGCCATACCGCACGCCGTCGCTGGGCGCGCATGGCTATGATCCGAACGCGCCGGAAATGGCGGCGCTGTTCATCGCGCATGGGCCGGCCTTCCGCCGCGGCGTGCACTTGCCGACGTTCAACAACGTCTCGGTGTATCCGTTGCTGGCTCATGTGGCCGGCGTGACGCCGGAGGCGAACGAAGGGAACTTGGCCGATACAGCCGCCGCGCTCGCGGCGCAGGCTCCGTAAATCGCATAGCCCTGCGGCAAATCTGCAATGACGGCTCGGGGCGGCGCGCGCCGCTTTGGGCTGTCCCAACGCCTGTCCGGCATTTCCCAAGCGCTTACAAGGGAATTGTCAAAGCGCGTCGGCGCGCCTGGGTCCGCGCTCGGTTCCGCGCTGGCGATCAGGACTTTGTGAACACAATTGCGCGCCAGCCGCGACCCCGCCATATCGGCGCCTCGCTTGGAGGCTAGCTTCTGGGCGAACGGCTAAGCGATCAGGGGGCTGACGCGAAGGCGCGGAGCGATAATCCGCGCGCCCACGGTCCCGGGCCATTGAGCCCAACCCGGAACCGCATTGTGTGAGTGGTGGAGCAGAATGGATCACGATTTCTGCAATGTGGACGGCGCCCGGCGCCTAAAGCAGCGGATCGAGGAATATTGGCGCGAGCGCGGCTACACGGTCGACGTGAAGCTGATCGAGGCGGGCTTTGTGGCCGCCATGCGCTCGGCGCGTACGGACGTACGCAGCGACATGGTCAACGGCATGCCGACCCGAAAAGACAAGGACGAGGAACGCACCCGCCCTAGTTCGCGCGGCGTGATGGAAGTCGCGTAAGCGAAGGTCTGCGGTTTGGGGCGCCCTTAGGGGCGCGCCGCCAGAAGGCGGCGGCAGGCAGTCGTCAGTTCGTTGAAATGATCCAGGAGGACGTCGGCGCCCAGGCGCTCGACGTCCTCTTCGCAATAGCCGAACCGCACCAGCGCCACCGGCGCGCCGGCGCCGCGCGCCGCGCCCACGTCGGCGGCTGTATCGCCCACCATCAATGCACGCCGAACGGCGCCTCCCGCCCGCGTGACCGCGGCGCGGAAATGATCGGGGTGCGGCTTCTTCTGCGCCACCGCGTCGGCGCCGACGATGGCGGAGAAGCGATGCGTGAGGTTCAGCGCATCCAACAATTGCTGCGAAAGATCGGTGCGCTTGTTGGTGCAGACCGCGAATTTGGCGCCGAGATCGGCCAGCGCGTCCAGCGCGGTTTCAACGCCTGGGAAGGGCGCCGAATGGCGCGCGATGTCGGCGCGGTAGAATTCGAGGAAGGCTTTGGTGAGCTGGTCGAGCCGCTCGGCCGAATAGGCCGCGCCCGCGCGTTCGGTGGCGCGGATGAGCAAATGGCGCGCGCCCTGGCCCACCATGCGCCGCACAGCGGCCAGCGGGGCGTGCGGCAGCCCCTCCAAATCCAGCGTTTCGTTGAGCGCGCGCACCAAGTCCGGCGCGGTGTCCACCAGCGTGCCGTCCAAGTCGAAAACGATCGTTGCGTCGGCGAGTTCGCCGCTGGTCATGGCTGCCCCTTCCAGGCTAATGCGCTAGAACCAGCCCAAGATTCTCACAAGCGGACCCACTGCATATGAGCCGTGCACGCGCAGCGATCATTCTAGCCGCAGGCCAGGGCACGCGGATGAAATCCGATCTGCCGAAAGTGCTGCATGAAGTCGGCGGGCGGCCCATGCTGGATTGGGCGATCGCGGCTGCGCGCGGCGTGGGCGCGGAGAAGATCGTCGTCGTCACCGGCAAGCATGCGCCCAGCGTGGGCGAGCACGCGGTGAAGCTGCTCGGCGCGGGCGCGGCGGCGGTGCAGGATCCCCCGCTGGGAACCGCGCATGCGGTGCGCGCCGCGGAAGGCGCGCTTGCCGGCTTCGATGGCGACGTGGTGATTCTTTACGGCGACGCCCCGTTTGTTCCCGCTGAGCGCATCGAGGCGATGTTCGCGCTGCGGGCGGAGACAGGCGGGCTCGTCGTGCTCGGCTTCGAGGCGGCCGATCCCACAGGATATGGGCGTCTGATCGAAGGC
>CAZWQS010000174.1:0-5646 GCA_964635925.1 uncultured Terricaulis sp.
CCACGCTCGTAGAGCTTGGCCATGCGATATTGCGCCATGACGAGCCCGCGATCGGCCGCCGCGCGCAACAGCGCCACGCCTTCGCGCGTGCGCCCCGCGCCGAGGCGCTGCAGCGCCAGCTCATATTGCGCGACCAGATTGCCCGATTGCGCCGCCTGCTCCAGCGACATATTGCGCGGCGCGAGCGGGGCCGCGACCACGCTGGGCTGGGTTGAGGCGGTCGTTGGCGTTGTCGTCGCCGCGCCTTCGGCGACAGGCGTTTCCGTCGCGGCGGGCGCTTCGCCTTCAGCGGGCGGCGGGGCGAACGGATCCGCAGGCGGAGCCTCGACTGGCGCGCTTTCGTTCAGCGTCGGCAATGTGTGTTGCGGCTCGGGCGTTTGCGGCGTGGGCGGCGCGCTCGTTTGCTCGAGCTGCTGGTTGTAATACCAGGCCCCGCCGGCCAGCAGCAGCGCCATCACCCCGGTCGCGCCCCACAGCACGACGCGGCTTTGCCCGCGCAGACTGTAGGTTTGCGCGCGTTCGGTCTTTTCCTTCGGCTCCTTGCCTTTCACGGGCGCGGCCGATTGCGCCTGCGCGGCTTTGCGCGCGGCGGCGAGATAATCGTTCTTGCCGGGCGGCGGGGGCGGCTCGGGCGCGATCGCCGGCGTTTGTGGGGCGTCCGCGCCGGGCGAGATGTCGAACACCGCTTCGTCGAAATTGTCCTGCGCGACGTTATCGGCCGCGCCGGCTTCCGCCTCAGGCGCCGCTGCGGGCGCGTCGTCTTCCGGGGTCCAGAACGGATCGTCATCTTGCGGCGGGGGCGCGGCGAATGCGTCGTTGGCGTCGTCCACGTGATCATCGATCAGCAGATCGTCGTCGCCGCTGGAGAACGCGGCGACCGGCGGGGTGAAGGCGTCGGCGTCGCCTTCGCCGCTCAACACCAGATCGTCGGTCTCTTCCGCGAAATAGATGTCGAGGTCGTCGTCCTGCGCCGGCGCGGGCTCAAACGAGCGCGGCGGCAGCGGGCCCGCGCGCAGCGGCTGGGCCGCATCGCTCGGCGCCACATAGGGTTCGGGATCGCCGAAACTCGAAAATTCGGACTCGCCGAAGCCGGAGAAATCATCGGCGCGGCGTGAGGACGTGGGCGAGTAATCCGGCGTCGGCTCTGGCGCGGCGTGGCCGCTTTCAAATTGCTCCAGCTTGGAGGCGACCGACGACACAGCCTTCTGCACCGGCGCGATCGCTTCAGCGGAGTGCTCTTCCACCTCCGCCAGGCGCTGCATGATCGAGCCGATCGCTTCCGACACGCGCGAACTTGAGCGCTCTTCGCTGTCGATCAGGCGTTCGCCCAATTCGCGGGTGAGCTGTTCGTGGCGCGCGTTGAAGCGCTCGGCCATGCGTGCGACTTGCTCGCCCACGTGCTCGATCGCCTGGGCGCTGCGCGTTTCCACCGCGCCGACGCGCTCTTCCAGACGCTCGGAGAGGCGGCCGACTTCCAGGCCCATGCGGTCGAACGCGGCGGCTTCGCGGCGCTCGATCTCGTCAAAGCGCTGCTCCAGCGTGCTCGACATGCGCGAGAGCTCTTCGCGCACGGCGGAGGCCGCGGCGTCGTCGTTGCGCGATTCCACGCTGCGCAGGCGCTTATCGACCGTTTCCGACATCCGCTTGATCTCAAGCGAGATGGCTTCGATGGTTTGCGCCTGGCGGCGTTCGGCGGCGGCGAGGCGGCGGTTCACATCGGCGAGCGCGCCTTCCAGACTTTCGCTCTGCGCGCCTTCCAGCGCGGCCTGCACCTGGCCGGTCAATTCATCGCGCGCCTGGCCTACCATTTCATGGACCGAACTCGCCATCGCATCGAGGCGGCTTTCCAGCATCGCGCGCAGGGCTTCAGTTTCCTGCACGGCGTTGGCGCTTTCCACGCGCGCGCCAAGCGCGGAGACGGTTTCCTCCAGCGTGCGGATCGCGGTGTTGGCGGTGGATTCGGTTTCCGCCATGCGCTGGGCGAGGCGCTGCAATGAATCGTCCAGCGTCTTCACCGCGCCGCCGGATTCGATCTCGGCCAGGCGCTTTTCAAACGCGTCCAGCGCGTCCGTCACCGGGCTTTGATGCTCGGCCTTGGTTTCGAGCATGGCGAGGCGTTCGGCGATATCCTGCTGCTGCTGGCGCACGTCGGTAAGATCGGCCCCGCCCGCGCCGGCGCCGGTTTCTTCCACCTGCTTCAAGCGCGCCGCCAGCGTGAGCTGGGCGTTGCGCAAATCCGCGATCGCCGCGCCGGCCGCTTGGCGCAGGCCCGCCGTGGCTTCGCGCGAACCGGCCTCCGCGCGCTCGATGCGCGCGATCAGCGCCGCTTGTTCGGCTTTCAGCGCATCGGCCGCGCCCAGGCGCTTGGTGATTTCCGATTCAAGACGCGACACTTCCGAAAGCAGCGCTTCGCGCGCGCCGCCCACGGCGTCAGCCTTCACATCCTCGATCGCGCTTTGCACGGCGCGGCGGGTGGAGCTTTCCGTCTCCGCCAGACGCTCGCTCATTTCTTCCTGCAAACGGCGCAGTTCGGACACCGCGTCGGCCGAAGCGGCGGCGGCCTGGCGCGCGGCTTCTTCGGCCACGCCCTTAGCTTGCGCCAGAGTCTGGTTCAGCGCCGCATCGCGCGTTTCCATTTCATTGGTGAGGAACGCCGCCGCCGCTTCCGCGCGGCGCGCCACCTCGTCGGCGATGGAAACTTGGCTTTCCAGGCGCTGCTTGGCGTCGCTCAAGTCGCCGCGCGCGCCAATCAGCGCGTCGCGGTTGGATTGCGCTTCTTCTTCGGCGTGCTGCAAACGCCCGCTCAGCGTCTCGCCGGCGATGCGGAATTGCTCGATCGCTTCGGCCATCCGCTCGGACGCCTCTTGCGAGATCGCCTCCGCGTCCTCGATGCGCGCGGCAAGGCCAAGCACGGAGCGGTCGATCGTCGACACCGCGCGATCAAGCCCGGTGACGGCGAGCTGCGTGCGCCGCTCGATCGTCTCGATGCGTTGCGCAAGCCGCGTGGGATCGCTTCCGCGCGCCATCGTGGTGGGGCCGGAGATATTCCAATCTTCCTCGTCGGTTTCATCAAACGCCGAAGCGCCGAACACGCGGCGCGGGCGCGTGGGGGCGGGGGGCTGGCCATTGGTGGGGTTCATCGCGGGCGGGCCGCCATGATGCGATTGCAGCGCCTGGCTCAAATACTCGCCGAGGCTCATGCCCTGGCGCGCCGCCGCTTCACGCGCCGCTTCACGCACTTTCGGGTCGATGCCCTTCACGCTCCAGCTTTGCGCGCCGCTCATACCATTAGCCCTTGCCGCGCTCGATCCCGCGCATGCTGCGCGGCTCAAACGCCCAACCCCTGACAGCGACCTCAAAAGATTCGAGAATCGCCCACGACTTTGCAGTGTCGATCAAAGTCGTCGCCATGTTAATGGCGAGTAAAATAGTAAACGGGGATTAGCCATGTCTGATGCAGCTCGACATTTCGGGCCCGAAATCCAAGGCGCGATCTATTTGCGCGGTCTTGGCGGCGCGAAACCTCCGATCCCCACAAGCTTTCCCGGCCTTGAAGCGGCTGCGCAACAAAAGATGTCGCCCGAGGCGTGGGCGTACACCGCCGGTTCCGCAGGATTGGAAAGCGCGGCTGAAGCAAACCGCGCCGCCTTCGCGCGTGTTCCCATCGCGCCGCGCATGCTGGGCGGGGCGGGGCAACGTGATCTCGGCGTCGAAATCTTCGGCGTAAAAGCGGCCGCGCCGGTGATGTCTTCGCCCATCGGCGTACTGGAGATGATGCATCCGGACGCCGATCTCGCGGTGGCGCGCGCCATGGGGGCGCTCAAGCTGCCGATGATCATTTCATCGCAAGCCTCGACGCCGATGGAGAAAATCGCCGAAGCCAACGGCGACGGCCCGCGCTTTTATCAGCTCTATTGGGGCAAGTCGGACGCGATCGCCGAGAGTTTCGTGAAGCGCGCGGAAGCGATCGGCGCGAAGGCGATCTTCATCACTCTGGATACGACTGTCTTGGGCTGGCGCCCGCGCGACATGGATTTAGGCTATCTGCCGTTCCTGAAATCGCTCGGCATCGCGCAATACACGTCCGATCCCGTGTTCCGCGCCATGCTGCCCGCGCCCCCGGAAGAAAATCCGATGGCCGCTGCGGTGACGTTCACGCAAATTTTCTCCGATCCCGGCCTCGATTGGGCGCGCATCGCCAAGATCAGATCGTGGACGAAACTGCCCGTGGTGCTGAAAGGGATCATGCGCGCGGACGACGCCGCCAAGGCGGTCAGCGAAGGCTATGACGGGATCATGGTGTCCAACCATGGCGGCCGCCAGGTGGATGGCGGCATTGGCGCGCTGGACGCGCTGGCCGCTATCGCGCCGGCGGTGGAGGGCAAAATCCCGCTGTTCATGGACAGCGGGGTGCGCTGCGGCGCCGATATTTTCAAAGCCTTGGCCCTGGGTGCGAGCGCGGTCGGGATTGGCCGGCCGTACGCCTATGGGCTGGCGCTGGAGGGCGAGGCGGGCGTCAAAACGGTGATGGAATACCTTACAGCGGAGCTGGATCTCACAATGGCGCTGAACGGGTGTCGCACGCCCGGGGCGATCTCTCGTGATTTACTCAGCGTTAACCACGTTTAATGACGCGAGTGTCAACATATAGTTGACGTGTGCGTCAACGGAAGCTTACTTTTGGGCCAACGAAACGATAAGCCCAAGGGAGCGCCCGCATGCCGACCGAACGCACCTACACGATCTCCCAACTCGCCAGGGAATTTGAGGTCACGCCGCGCGCGCTGCGCTTTTACGAAGACAAGGGCCTCCTGACCCCGCGCCGCGACGGCATGAACCGCGTCTATTCCCACCGCGACCGCGCGCGCCTGCAACTCATCCTGCGCGGCAAGCGCGTGGGCCTGTCGCTGATCGAGATCAAAGAAATCCTCGACCTCTACAAAGTCGATCAGCGCGCCCAGGCGCAAACCGCGCTCAAGAAATACAAGGCCCGCATCATTGCGCTGGAGGCGCAGCGTGAGGATGTCGATGCGGCGATCGAGATTTTGACCGGCAGCATCAAGCAGCTTGAGACGTTCCTCTCCAAGCCCGCCGCGCCCGCCGCGCTCGGCGCCGCGCGCGCGTTTGAAGCCGAAGCCAAAAAGCGCCTCGAAGACGCGCACTAGCGGCAGTCGGCAGTCGGCAGTAGGCAGTCGGGAAGACCGCTGAAGCTGCAATCGACTGCCGATTGCCGACTGCCGATTGCCGTTCCCTGGAGCCTGACGATGCCCTCGTACAAAGCCCCGCTACGCGAATATCGTTTCCTTCTGAAAGACGTGTTGGAGCTTGACCGCTATTCCAACTTGCCGAGCTTTTCGGATGCGCCGCTCGATCTGATCGATCAGGTGCTCGAAGAGGGCGCCAAGTTTTGCGAAGAGGTGCTCGCTCCGCTCAACAAGGTGGGCGATGAGCACGGCTGCAAGCGCGCCGATGACGGCGCGGTGACGACCCCGCCGGGCTTCAAGGAAGCGTACGCGCAGCTCGTTGAAGCCGGCTGGCCGTCGCTGACGAGTGATCCGGCTTATGGCGGGCAGGGGCTTCCCCACCTTGTCGGCCTGGCGTGGAGCGAGATGGTCGCCTCCGCGAACATGGCGTTCGGCATGTATC
>CAZWQS010000175.1:0-5638 GCA_964635925.1 uncultured Terricaulis sp.
AACCGGGCCCCGAGGGATGCGGCGACCCTGCTGCGGCTCGGCCAGGCGGCGGGGCGGTTCTTCAACCGCGGCAACCATCGCCACCGCGTGGTGATCGGCAAGGACACGCGCCTGTCGGGCTACATGCTGGAGCCGGCGCTGACGGCGGGGTTCACCGCCGCGGGCATGGATGTGGTGCTGTTCGGCCCGCTGCCGACGCCGGCGGTAGCCATGCTGACGCGCAGTTTGCGCGCGGACCTCGGCGTCATGCTTTCGGCCTCGCACAACAAATTCGCCGACAACGGCATCAAGCTGTTCGGGCCCGACGGCTACAAGCTCTCCGATGAAGCCGAGATCGAGATCGAGGGGCTGATGATGTCGCGCCTCGACGAACACTTGGCCGCGCCCGACAAACTCGGCCGCGCCAAACGCATCGACGATGCGCAGGCGCGCTATGTGGAGATCGTCAAGGCGACATTCCCTAAAAAGCTGTCGCTTAAAGGGCTGCGCATCGTCGTCGATGCGGCCAATGGCGCAGGCTACAGGGTCGCGCCCGTCGCGCTCTATGAATTGGGCGCGGAGGTGATCAAGCTGGGCGTCGATCCCAACGGCTTCAACATCAATGAAGAGGTCGGCTCCACCGATACGCGCGCGCTGAGGGATGCGGTGCTGACCTATCGCGCCGATATCGGCATCGCCCTCGACGGCGACGCCGATCGGGTGATCATCATCGATGAGAAGGGCCACGCCATCGATGGCGACCAGCTCATGGCGCTGATCGCCAAAAGCTGGAACGACGCTGGCGCGCTGACCAAACCGGGCATCGTCGCCACCGTGATGAGCAATCTGGGGCTGGAGCGCTTCCTCGGCGGCATGAAGCTGAAGCTGGAGCGCACCAAGGTGGGCGACCGCTACGTGGTCGAAGCCATGCGCGCCAAGGGCTACAATGTAGGCGGGGAGCAATCGGGCCACATCATCCTCAGTGATTTCTCCACCACGGGCGATGGCCTGTTGGCGGCGCTGCAGGTGCTGGCGGTGATCGTGCAATCGGGCCGGCCGGCGAGCGAGGTGTGCACCCTCTTCACGCCGGCCCCGCAGATTCTGGAAAATGTGCGCTACGAGAAGGGCGCGAAAGACCCGCTCTCCGCCGCCCATGTGAAGGACGCCATCAAGGCCGCCGAGGCGAGCCTGGAGGGCAAAGGGCGCCTGCTGGTGCGTAAAAGCGGCACCGAGCCGCTGGTGCGGATTATGGCCGAAGGCGACGATGAGGCGCTGGTGCGCAAGGCCGTCGCCGGCGTGAAAAGCGCGGTAACGGAAGCGGCGCGGGCGGGCTGATCGGGGCGGGCGTTGCGCTTTCGTCACCTGCCGGTTTGACCCCGCCACCCCTGTGAGCTATACCCCTAACATCACGTAATCGCGCAGCTTTCGCGCGCCCACACGCCTGGAAATGCGAACAAAAACGCGCCCGCTTGGCGCGTGAGGGCGCTTTATTCCAGCAAACGGAGACCGCCCCCCATGTCCACGGCTGACGCCGCCGATCCCTCGCTGCGCGCGCGCAACGGCATTGCCGCCCTGACCCGCGCGCCGTCAATTCCTCGGCGAAATCAACGCGAAATCAGCCAGGCCAACGCCAAGCGGCTGGCCATCGTGCTGCGCCGGGGCATGAAGCAATCTGAGTTTCGGCACGTCGAAGCGCAGATGGATGAGCACTCGCTGATCTCGCTGCCCGTTCTGGCCGCCCAGCGCCGCGGCGCAGGCGTGGAGGCGCCGGTTTGCGGCGTCGTCATCACCGGTGGTGACATGATGCCGTCGCCGGCCGAACGTGATCTGATCCAGGATACGGTGCGCCATGCCCGCGAACGCGGCGTGGCGGTGCTGGCCCTTTCGGATGCCGCTACGCTGGCGCTGGAGGCCGCGGGCATTGTCGGCGGCGTCGCCGCCGATCATGCGGTATTCATTGGCGATGACGTGCGCGTGCTGTCGACACGGCGCGAAATCGAAGACGCGATCAAGCAGATGTCGCGCCTGCCTTTGCGCTGAAATACAGCGCACGGGTTGGCAGCCCCGGCAAATGCTGAAAAACGCGGGGTATGAGCGACCGTACCCGGAGCGTGGTGGAAACCGCCTCAGCCCTTCGCGCCATTCTGTCCGGCGCGCTCAAGCTATCCCCCACCGACACGGTCGCCACCGTGCGCAAGGGCGCGGCCTCGCGCGCGGGGTTCGCGGTCATTGTCGCGCTGATCAGCCTCACGGTTCTGGCGCCGGCGATTGCGTTTGGGTGGCTCATCATCATGCTCGTTTGGGAAGCGGGCGTACGCAACTGGATCGAAGATAGATTCGCGCTGCCTGCCGCCGCACGCTCACAAGAAGCCGGTTTCCGTTGGCTCGCCGCGATCAATTTTTTCGGCGGCTTAGGCTACACCTCGTTCCCGGTGCTTGCTTGGTCCACCGGCGAGGCGGTGGGGCAGGTGATCGCCGCCGCATGGATTTGCGGCTGCGCCACGCACCTCTTCGTCTATTTCTCCTCCAACCGCTTGCTGCTGATCGTCACCGCGGGCCCGCTCTTTCTGGCGGCGATCGCTGCTCCTTTTCTTGTCGGCGGTTGGAGCATCGCCAGCGCGGCGGGATCGGCGACGTTGGTGGTTCTGGTGGCTGCGGCCGGCTTGTTCGGGCATGACCGCAATGTGCTGCTCTCGATCCTGTCCAAGCAGGCCGCCGCGCGCATGGAGGCTGAGCAGGCGAACGCCGCCAAGTCGCAATTTCTGGCGACCATGAGTCACGAATTGCGCACGCCGCTCAATTCAGTGATCGGCTACGCCGAACTCATCGAGGAAGAAGCCGATGGCGGGCCGAGCGCTGAGGATGCGCGCCGCATCCGCGCCTCGGCGCGCCAGCTTCTGGGGGTGATCGACGTCATCCTCGATATTTCAAAGCTTGAAACAGGCGCGATCGTGCTTGAGCCTGAACATATCGATGTATCGGCGGTGCTGGAACAGGTGCGCGAGGCGGCGACCCCGCTCGCGGCGGTGGCGCACAATACGCTCACGATCCATGAAGAGGGCGCGCTGGGCGAGGCTGAGTTCGATCATGCGCGGCTCTATCAATGCCTTATGCAATTGATCGCCAACGCCGCGAAATTCACCAAGAACGGCAGAATCGTGCTTGTCGCCGCACGCAAGCCGATCGATGGGCGCGATAGTCTCGTCTTCGCCGTGACCGACACCGGCATAGGCGTGCCCGTCGAGCACCAAGCGCGCATCTTCGAACCGTTCACGCAGGTGGAAACCAACGAGGCGCGCCGCTTTGAGGGCAGCGGGTTGGGCCTTGCGCTCGTGCGCCGGCTGGCGCGGCTGATGGATGGCGACGTGACCTGCGAAAGCACACCAGGCCAGGGCGCAACGTTCACCTTGTGGGTGGCGGCCGCGCCCGCCGCAGCGAAAGCTGCGGCTTAGCGCCCGCTCAGCAGATCAGAAACCTGGATCAGCGCCGGGCCGATGATCACGGCGAACAGCACCGGCAGGAAGAACAAAATCATCGGCACGGTGAGCTTCGGCGGCAGCGAAGCCGCCTTCTTTTCCGCTTCCGACAAACGCAGCTCGCGGTTTTCCTTCGCCATCACGCGCAGCGCCTGGCCCACGGGCGTGCCGTATTTCTCCGCCTGCGTCAGCGCCATGGCGACGGATTTGACGCCCGGGTGATTGGTGCGGCGCGCGAGATTTTCGTACGCCATGCGCCGCTCGGGCAGATAAGAAAGCTCGGCGGTCGTCAGAGAGAATTCTTCCGCAAGCTCCACCGAGGCTGGCGCGATTTCTTGGCCCACGCGCCCCAGCGCCACCTCGATCGACATGCCGCTTTCCACGCAAATCAGCATCATGTCGAGGCTGTCGGGAAACGCCTGCATGATCTTGGTTTTGCGATTGTCGGCGCGGTTTTTGAGATAGAGGTTCGGCGCATAAAATCCCGCCGCGACAGCGCCCACGACGGTGACGAGCTTCATCTGGAACGTCATGTCGCCGGCGGCGAAGAACATGACATAGACAAGCCCCGCCACGCCGAACACGATCGGCAGCGCAGCGCGGTAGAAATAGAACATGGTCTGCGCCGCGTGGCCGCGTAGGCCGGCGCGGATCAACTTTTCGGCCAGCGTATCGTCGGCCAGCGCCTTTTGCAGTTGCAGTTTATCGACCAGGCCCTTGGCGAGTTGGTTGGCGTTCTTGTGCTGTAGGCTGCCTGAGCCCTTGGCGAGATCGGCGCGGCTTCTCTTGCGCAGCTCCTCGCGCCGTTTCGCCACTTCCTTGAGGCGTGCGCCGAGCTTGTCCTCGGCCATGATCGGGGAGGCGACCGTGACGATGGTGGCGAAGCACGCGCCGGCGGCAAGCACGCCGGCGATGGTCATCGGGTCGGTGAGGAACTTGACGATATCCATGCGCCCCTCAGAACTTGAAATTGACCATCTTGTTCATGACGAAGATGCCCATCGACATCATCAGCGCGCACCCGATCAGCACCAAATGCCCGCGCGGATCAGTGAACAGGATCGAGATGTAGGCCGGGCGCGTCATGTAAACCAGCATGCCCACCACGATCGGCAGCGAGCCGATGATCATGGCCGAAGCCTTCGCTTCGGCCGAAAGCGCGTTGACCTTTTCCTTCATCAGCTTGCGCGAACGCAGCACGGCTGAAAGATTGCCCAGCGATTCTGACAAGTTACCGCCTGTTTTCTGCTGAATGGTCAGCACAATGGCGAAGAAATTGACCTCCGGCAGCGGCGTGCGTTCGTACATGCGCTGCAAGCCCTGATCGAGCGGAACGCCCATGGCCTGGCTGTCGCACAGCGCTTGGAAATCAGATTTGATCGGCTCGGGGCTTTCCGAGGCGATGATGCGCAAGCATTGGCCCAGCGGCAGGCCGGATTTCACGCCGCGCACGATCACGTCGATCGCGTCCGCCAATTGGTTCGAGAACTTCTTTTGACGCCCCTTCACCAGCATGCCCAACGCCCAGCGGGGAAGGCCAAGGAAGCCGACGAAAAAGCCCGCGCCCGCGCCGATCGGGCCCTGAATGATGAGGCCCGCGACAGCCAGCACCGCCCCGATCCCCGCGGAGATCAGCCAGAACACCGTCGGCGACATGTTGACGCCCGCTTGCGCCAACTGGCCTTTCACCGAAACGCGGCGCTTGCGCGATTGCTTTTCATTGGCGGCGAGCTCTTTGAGCGCCTCCTGCGTCGATTGCCGGCGCTTCAGCGCGGCGGTTTCAACCGCTTGCTTGCGCCGGTCCTGCGTGCGCGCGCCGGCCACGGCCTTCACGCGTTTCTGCGAGGCTTCAGGTTGGTTTTGCCCGGTCAGCGCTATGCCCACGCCGCCGATCGCGACGAACGCCAAGAGCGCCGTCAGCAGCGCGGGATCCATCAGGCTTGCTCCGTTTCGTCCAGCGCCTGCGCCAGTTCTTTCTCAAGGCCGAAATAGCGCGCGCGCTCCCAAAAGCGCGGGCGGCCCACGCCGGCGCCGCGATGGCGCCCGGTGATGCGCCCGTTCTGATCCTCGCCCTGAATTTCGTAAGTGAGCAGATCTTGGGTGATGATCGTATCGCCTTCCAGGCCCAACACTTCGGTGATCTGCGTGATGCGGCGTGAGCCGTCGCGCAGACGCGCGGCCTG
>CAZWQS010000176.1:0-5526 GCA_964635925.1 uncultured Terricaulis sp.
GCGTGCGTTCAAATTGGCCGGTGCCCGCCGCGTTGATGCGGAAATAGGTCGAGAGCTCCATCGGGCAGCGCACGCCGGGCGGCACGTAGACGAACGAGCCGTCGGAGAACACCGCACTGTTCAGCGTGGCGAAGAAATTGTCACTCGTGGGCACGACTGAGCCCAGATATTTCCGCACCAGCCCGGGATGCTCGCGCACCGCCTCGCTCATGGAGCAGAAGATGACACCCGCCTTCGCCAGCTCTTCCTTGAACGTGGTGATGACGGACACGCTGTCGAACACCGCATCCACCGCCACCCTAGGCGCGCCTTCCACGCCCAGCAGCACCTCGGCCTCCTTCAGCGGAATGCCGAGCTTCTTGTAGGTTTCGAGAATTTCCGGATCGACCTCGTCGAGGCTCTTATACTTGGCCGCGCTCTTCGGCGCGGCGTAATAGCGCGCGGCCTGATAGTCGATCGGAGGATAGCGCACCAGCGCCCAGGTCGGCTCTTCCAGCGTGAGCCAACGCTGAAACGCCTCCAGGCGCCATTGCAGCATCCAATCGGGCTCGTCCTTCGCGGCTGAGATGAAGCGCACGATCTCTTCATTGAGCCCAGGGGGCGCAAATTCCTGCTCCACCGCGGTGACGAAGCCGTGCTTGTATTTCTCGCTCTCCAGCGCGCGCGCGGCGGCGACGGTGTCCTTGTCGATGCTTTCTTTCACGGCAGTCATCACGCGGCCCCCGCCAAGGCGCGGCGCGCCGCGATCCTGCCAAGTGCGGCCAATGCTGCGTTCACGTCTTCTTCTTTCGAGGCCCAGCCAAAGCTCACGCGCAGCGCCGCTTTCGCAACCTCGGGCGCGACCCCCATTGCGTTCAGCACGCGGCTGACGCGCACTTTTCCGGACGAGCACGCAGCGCCAGACGACACAGCAACGCCTTCCAGATCCATGGCAATCACCGCCGTTTCCGCCGCAATGCCCGGCAGCGCGAAATTCGACGTATTGGGCAAACGCGGCGCCGCCGCGCCGAACACGATGGCGTCAGACGGCAGTTTCAATTCAAACCGATCGCGCAGCGCCGCGAGGCGGCGCGCTTCATCGGCTAAAACGCGCGCGCCCATCTCCGCCGCGACGCCGAAGCCCGCGATCGCAGGGCCGTTCTCCGTGCCCGGCCGGCGCCCGCGCTCCTGGCCGCCCCCAAAGCGCGTGCTTTGGAACGGAGCCCCCGGCGCCAGCACAAGCGCGCCCGCGCCCGGCGGTCCGCCGATCTTGTGGCTGGAGACGACCAGATAAGTTGCGTCCAAATCCGCAATCGACACAGGGATGCGCGCGAACGCTTGCGCGGCGTCCGCCAGCAGAAATGCGCCATGCTCGCGCGCCAGCGCCGCGACCTTCGCAACCGGCTGGATCACGCCCGTTTCGTTGTTAGCCGCTTGCAGCGCGATCAGAGCAGGCTTCGGCGCTTGCGCCAGCAGCGCGTCCAAAGCGCCAAGGTCAATCAAGCCATGCGCATCCACCGGCGCCGTTTGCGTCGCCGCAAATGCACGCGAAGCGTGCTCGAATACAGCGTCATGCTCCGTTGCGGAGACAATCAACGACGCCGCGCCGCACGCCATCATCACCAAATGCAGCGCCTCGGTCGCGCCCGAAGTGAAAACCACGTTCTCGGCCCGCGCATCGAGCGCGGCGGCGATCCTCTCGCGCGCGTCTTCGATCTGCGCACGCATGCGCCGCCCCGCGCCGTGCACGGAGGACGCGTTGCCGCCAGACGCCAACGCGCGCGACAGCGCCACCGCAGCTTCCGCGCGCACGGGCGCGCCGGCGTTGTAATCGCAATAGATCATCGACTTGGTCATCAGCGCCTATTCCGCCGCGACGCGCGCGGCCGGGTCGTCGAAGCGATTGTTCAGCACATCGTCCAGCGACACCGAGATCAGAAACATTTGAATGCGGTCACCCATTTCCTGCCAGAGCCCGTGCGCGATGCAGCGCCCCGTGCGTCCGAGGCAAGAGTTGGTCGACGCGGAATCGCAGCGCGTGGCTTTGATCGGCTCGTTCACCGCGGCGATGATGTCCGCCACCGTCACCTCGGTCGCCGCCCGCGCCAGGCGGTAACCCCCGCCCGGCCCCCGCACGCCGGAGACCAGCCCCGCTTTGCGCATGCGGGCGAACAATTGCTCAAGATAGGACAGCGAAATCTCCTGCCGGCGCGCCACTTCCTGCAGCGGCACAGCCTTTTCGCCGCCCCCGTGGAGCGCCAAATCCGCCATCGCCATGACCGCGTAGCGGCCTTTCGAGGTCAAACGCATACACTTCCCTTCCCGCGCCCTCGCACGCCCCCATTTTCATGTGCTAGAAGCCGCCCCCTTCGGGGCATGGCCGATAGGGCCTTATCTGTAGCGACAGCTAAGATACCTGAGCGTTTTGGTCAAGAATTAGCCCCCGGTTTTTCAGGACCAGGGCGGCTGGGGTCGCATGAATGCCAGAAGTCATTTTTCCGGGGGCCGCGGGCCGGGTTGAAGGCCGCTACACTGAGCCGTCGCGCGAGGGCGCGCCGATCGCACTGATCCTGCACGGCCACCCGCGCGCGCAGGGCTCGATGCATGATCGGGTCACCGTCCAGCTTTACAAACTCTACGCCGATTTCGGCTTTGGCGTGCTGCGTTTCAATTTCCGCGGCATCGGGCGCAGCCAGGGCGTGTTCGACAACGGCATGGGCGAGTTGTCGGATGCGGCCTCCGCCCTCGACTACCTGCAAAGCATGAACCCGAACGCAGAACAGTGCTGGGTGGGCGGTTATTCATTCGGCGCGTGGATCGGCCTGCAATTGCTGATGCGCCGGCCAGAGATCGACGGCTTCGTCGCGGTCTCGCCGCCGGCGAACCATTACGATCTGTCGTTCCTCGCGCCGTGCCCGGCGTCTGGCGTGATCATCTACGGCACGCGCGACAGCGTCACCACCGCGCCCGATATGGAGCGCGTGATCGGGCGCATCCGCACGCAGAAGAACATCAAGGTCGACGGCCAGCCCGTGGAAGGCGCCGATCACTTCTATCGCGGGCGCGACCCGGGCGAAGATCACCTCGCCGACGTCGAAAAGCACGCGCGCGCCTATCTGGAGCGCCGCCTCGCCGCGCCGCCCCGGCCGCCCACGTCGAAGCGCTAGACACTAGAAGCAGAAAGGGCGCCTCGCGGCGCCCTTTCCCTTAATCTGAGCCCAGAAACGCCGGTTTTGGACCGGGGCCGCTGGAGAAGCCTTCGCGGCTTTCCTCGCGGTCGCCGCGTTGTTCACGCGGCTCGCGGGGTTCGCGCGGCGGGCGCGGCTCGCGTCGTTCGCCGCCTTCTTCGCGCGCCTGCGCGCCTTCGCCCTCGCCGCGTTCGCCGTCAGGGCGGAAGCGATTGCGACGGCCGCGGCCGCGACGACGAAACTCGCCATCACGCTCGCCGTCTTGCTGCTGCTGGCCTTGGCGCTGCGGGCGCTCCTGCGCGAACTCGGCCTCGGGCTGTGCGCCCTCTTCGCCGCCGCCCTCTTCACCGCCCTCGCCGCCTTCAGCTTCGAGCGCGCCTTCATCCTCGCCCTCGAATTCCTCGCCCGCGCCGAAGCGATCGGCTTGCGCCTGAGGCTGCACGGCAGGCTGCATCTGGCGCAGCAAGCGGAAATAATGATCGGCGTGCTGCAGGAAATTCTCCGCCAAAACGCGATCGCCAGAACTGGCCGCGTCGCGCGCCGCTTGCAGATATCGCTCATAAATCAGCGCTGCGGGCCCGCGCACTTTGCCTTCCGGCCCATTGCTTTCCATCGTGCGGTTGGGCTGGTTGTTGTGGTGATGATGCCCGCCGCCGCCCGGCTTACCGCCGCGGCCTCGGCCTCGCTGACGCTTCATTGGAAGTCCACCATTATCGTCCGTGGTTGAGCAGCCTTGGCGCGCCTGAAGGCGGGCCTTGGCGTCTGGCGACCCGCTTCCGGGCCCTCTGATCCGGCGCACATGCGCCGCATGGAATTACCTTGCCTCTTGCTGAGGGAACGCTGGCCGCGCCTGACGCGCCGGCCTGCCTCTCGAAACGCGGGTCCAGCCCCTGAACGCCTTACTCGCTTCGATTCCGGCTCTGAACGTAATCGTTCCGCGCGCAGCCTCCAAGGGCTTTTTCAGCCCTTTGTTCCGCTAACCTAACAAGAGTTCGCGTTTCCTGCCCGTCACGACCCTGGCGACGCCGGCAAGATCGGCCCTCGTATCAAGGGGCGACAGCCCGGCCTGATCGATCAGCGCCCAGACCGCATCGGCCTGCCCTTTGCCGACCTCCAGCGCGAAGCGCCCGCCCGACGCCAACAGCGCGCGGATGTGTGGCAACAACTTGCGGTAAGCGTCCAATCCGTCGCCGCCGCCGTCCAGCGCCAGGCGCGGTTCGTGGCGCGCCACCTCGGGCGCGAGCGCGTCGATCTCCTCGCTCGCGATGTAAGGCGGGTTGGAGAGGATCAGGTCGAAGCCGCTGTCGAGACCCTCGCCCCAATCGCCCAGCCGCCAATCCACACGTTCGTTCAAGCCCAGCGCCGCGCCATTGGCGCGCGCCACCGCGAGCGCCGCTTCGCTGACATCAACGCCAACCCCTACCGCGTCCGGACGCTCGCTCAGCACCGACAGCAAAATGGCCCCCGTGCCGACGCCGAGATCAAGCACCAGCGCGGGCTTCTCCGGCGGCAAAAACTCAAGCGCGGTTTCGACCAGCAATTCCGTATCCGGACGAGGGGTCAGCACGTCGGGCGTGACCGCGAACTCCTGTTTCCAAAACCCTTTGCGCCCCAAGATGTGGCTGATGGGTTCGCGCGCCAGACGGCGCGCGGCCAGCGCCTCCACGCCCGCCACTTGCGCGTCGGTCAATTCGCGGCGCGGGTCGGTGACGATCTCAAGGCGCGAAACGCCCGCGCCGGCTTCGATCAACATGCGCGCGTCAAGCACCGGCGTGTCCACGCCCGCCGCCTCCAAGCGCCGGCGCACATCCGTCCAAAGCGAGACGAGCGAAACGCTCAATCCTCATCCTCCAACGCCGCCAGCTTGCGCGCTTGATCCTCCGCGGCCAGCGCGTCGAGGATGGGATCAAGCCCGTTGCCGTTGATGACCTCGGGGAGGTTGTAAACAGTGAGATTAATGCGGTGATCGGTCACGCGCCCTTGCGGGAAATTGTACGTGCGGATGCGCTCGCTGCGGTCACCTGAGCCGATCTGGCCCTTGCGCTCGGCCGCGCGCGCCGCCTCCTGGCGCTCGCGTTCCATGTCATAGAGCTTCACCTTCAAAATCCGCATTACGTTGGCGCGGTTTTGATGCTGCGATTTTTCCTGGCTGACGACTACGATACCTGTGGGCAAGTGTGTCACGCGCACGGCCGAATCCGTCTTGTTGACGTGCTGGCCGCCCGCGCCGGATGCGCGCATCGTATCGATGCGGATGTCTTTTTCATCAATGACGACATCAATCTCACCCTCGGGTTGGGGCAACACCGCAACCGTCGCGGCCGACGTGTGAATACGCCCGCCCGCTTCGGTTTCCGGC
>CAZWQS010000177.1:0-5491 GCA_964635925.1 uncultured Terricaulis sp.
GGCCGCCAAGACGCTTTATATGTCCGGCGGGCAGATCAAATCCTCGATCGTGTTCCGCGGCCCCAACGGGGCGGCCGCGCGGGTGGCCGCGCAGCACAGCCAGGATTATTCCTCCTGGTACAGCCACGTGCCGGGGCTCATCGTCATTGCGCCGTATGACGCGGCGGACGCGAAGGGCCTGCTGAAAGCCGCGATCCGCAATCCGAACCCGGTCGTCTTCCTTGAGCACGAGATGCTCTACGGGACGGAGTTTGAAATTCCGGATGTGGAAGATTGGATCGTCCCGATCGGCAAAGCCAAAATTCGCCGTGTTGGCGCGGACGTCACCATCACCGCGCACTCGCGCATGGTGGGGCTCGCGCTGAAGGCTGCCGATCAGCTCGCGGACGAGGGCGTCGATGCGGAGGTGATCGATCTGCGCACGCTGCGCCCGCTCGACACCGACACGATCATCGAAAGCGTGAAGAAGACCAACCGCATCGTCACGGTGGAGGAAGGCTGGGGCCAATCGGGCGTCGGCGCCGAAATCGCCGCGCGCGTGACCAGCGATGCGTTCGACTATCTCGACGCCCCGCCCACGCGCGTGCATCAGGTTGACGCCCCGCTTGCGTACGCCGCCAATCTCGAAGCGCTGGCGCTGCCGAACGTGGACAAGATTGTCGATGCAGTGAAGGCGGTGACCTACCGGTGATCTACGCGGGCGCCTGCCATTGCGGCGCGGTGCGCGCCGCGTATGAAACAGACGCCCCCGTGCGCCTGCGCCATGACGGCTGCTCGTTCTGCGCCAGCCGCGGCGTGAAATCCGCCAGCGACGCCAACGGCAAGCTGACGCTGCAATGCACGCAGCGCCTGACGCGCTATCGGTTCGGCCACAGGAGTGCGGATTTTCTGATCTGCCCCGTCTGCGGCACGTATGTGGCGACGTACATGGAAGGCCCGAACGGCCCTGTTGGCGTGATCAACGTCGTCGGCCTGCAAATCCCGGAGCTGCGCGATCTGCCGGTCGATACCGCGAGCCTCGATGGCGAAACCCATGACGCCCGCATTGCCCGGCGCGTCTCGCGCTGGACGCCCATGACCCTTTCAGAGCCCGGAGCATGAGACCATGACCGAAGGCGAAGTGGTTGAGCAATTGGTTGAATATATGAGCATCGTCATCGCCGGCGTTGCGCTTATTTTCACGGTGGTGTCGGCCTATATCGTGGCGCTCAATTATTTTGTGGGCGACGCGATGATGATGGCGCGCGTCGGCGCGTTCACGTTCGTGGGCCTTATCCTGGCGTTGCTGATGGTCGTGATGCTCGGGGCCGAGCAGACGCATGCGGGCCTCATCGGGCGTCTTCGCGAGCTTGAGGCCGAAGGCGCGCTTACCGCCGCCGTGCGCGGCGTGCTCGAAAATGCGCGCGAAGGCATCGACGGCATCGTGCGCATCATGCTCTGGTCGGGCATGACGCTGCTTTACGCCGTGCTGTTTTACATGACGTTCCTGCATCGCTGGAAACCCGACGTGATCAACGTCGCGCTGCAATCGAAGAAAGCTTCGCACTGATGGCACTCGAGATCACCATGCCCGCGCTGTCGCCGACCATGGAGGAGGGCAACCTCACGAAATGGCACGTCAAAGCCGGCGACACGATCGAACCCGGCCAAGTCATCGCCGAGATCGAAACTGATAAGGCGACGATGGAGGTCGAAGCTGTCGATGAGGGCGTGATCGAGGAAATTCTCGTCGCCGAAGGCGCGCAAGGCGTGAAGGTGAACACACCGATCGCGCGCCTGAAAGGTGAAGGCGAAGCCAAGCCCGCGCCGAAACAGGCCGCCAAAGCCGATGCGCCTAAGGCGGAAACGCCGAAGGCTGCTGCGCCGCGCGAGGCGGCGTCTGCGCCCGCGAAGGGCTATCGCGTTTTGGCTTCGCCGTTGGCGCGCCGCATCGCCGAGCAGGGCGGCATTGATCTGGCGGGCCTCAAAGGCTCCGGCCCGAACGGGCGCATTGTGAAGGCTGACGTTGAAGCGGCGGCCAAGGCGCCGAAGCAAACGCAAGCGCCGCAGCAATCGCGGGAAATAACGCGTCCTAGCGCGCCGGCCGTGCAACAGACGCCGGCGCCGTTCAAGTCTCTGGAGAGCCAGGGCATTCGCCAGGGCACGTACGATCTCGTGCCGCTGGATATGATGCGCAAGACGATCGCCAAGCGGATGACCGACAGCTTCCGCGACGTGCCGCATTTCCCGTTGAACATCGACATCGAGATCGACGGCCTGCTGAAGGCGCGCGGCGACATCAACAAGCGCTTCGCCGATCAGGGCGTGAAGATTTCCGTCAACGACATGTGCATCAAGGCTGCCGCACTTGCGCTCAAGATCGTGCCGGAAGCCAATGCGTCCTACACGCCCGAAGGCATCGCGCTGCACCACCACGCCGACGTGGCGGTGGCGGTGGCGATCCCCGGCGGGCTCATCACGCCGATCATCTTCGCCGCAGAGACCAAGGGTCTTGCGCAGATCAGCCACGAAATGGCCGATCTGGCCGAGCGCGCGCGCACCAAGAGGCTGCGCCCCGAGGAATTCCAAGGCGGCACGTTCTCGATCTCCAACATGGGCATGATGGGCATCAAGAGCTTCGCCTCGATTATCAACGAGCCGCACGGCATGATCATGTCGATCGGCGCGGGCGAAAAGCGCCCGGTGGTGAAGAATGACGCGCTGGCGATCGCGACGATGATGACGGTGACGGTGACGTGCGATCACCGCGTGGTGGACGGCGCGCTGGGGGCTGCGTTCCTCAAAGCGTTCAAGGGCTTCCTGGAAGACCCCATGGCGATGCTGCTTTAGGGCGGCGTCGCACGCCGCGTTACCGGCGTCACATCGGGGCGATCACATCCTCGCTACCTTCTCCTCATCGGATCGATGGCTGATCCGCAGGAGAGATCGAGATGACCCGCTTTTACGCTCTTGTCGCCGCCGCCGCCGTGTTCGCTCCGGTCGCGTTCGCGCTGCTGAACCAAACCGCGCAAATCTGGGCGTGATCTTCGCCTCGGAATTTCCCAGGCCGGCGACGGCGCAAGAATGAACAGGCCAAGACATGAACAATGAGAATGGCTAAGGGCGTCGGCTCGCACCGACGCCCTTGGCGATATTATACTTGACGTACCACGCTCCGGCCTAAGCAGTTGAAGCTCCAAAGGACAGAACCCGAACCGGCTTCCCCAAGCCCCAATCCTAAATCCTGAAAATCCTAGGAACACCGTCCGCAAATAGGAACGCTGGTTTTTAGGGGATGGTCGACCAGAACAGCACGGTCCCCGCGATCAACCCGTGGATCACGAAGGCCATGATCATGGCGGAGCAGCCGATCCAAAACTCATACTTCATCTGCTCGGCACCCTGGCCAAGCAGCGTGAGGCCATGCCAGGCGAACAAGAGCCCAAGCCCCGATGGTATGGCCATTGAAGCATACGCCGCGCTCACGCTTTGGCCCGCATGATCATTGGAGAGCACCAATAGCGCGGTGACGACCGCGCCGTGCGCTCCAAGCAATATGGTGGATCGCAGCGTGGGATTGTCCATTGCGACTCCTGTGTGAGGCCGTCCGCGCAGAGCCAACCTGTGCTAGAATCGCGGCCCGCGAATCAAAGAGTAGCTAATGGCAAGACGGAAGAAAGACGCAGGAGACGTTCAGAGGGACGTTGCGGCGCTAGAACGAGCGGCAGGGAATGTTGTGGTGACACATGTGGACACCGCGCCAATGCGCCTCATCGAGGATGAAGACACGGGCGACCGTTTCCTCATCTATCAAGGCGATCAGGGCCCTGACGTGGACCTGCGGGTCGTCGGGAAAACGTTCTGGGCGACACAGGCCCAGATGGCGCAAATGTTTGGCGTCGACCAATCAGGAATCAGCAGGCACGTCAAAAACATCTTCGAGGAGGGAGAACTGGATCCCGAAACTGCTATGCAAAAAATGCATAGCAGCGCGGGGGGCAATCTCTACAACCTCAACATGCTGATATCGGTGGGCTATCGCGTCGGCGGGCCATTGGGAACTCGGTTCCGCATCTGGTCGACCGATAAGCTCTTTCGCTATCTCACAAGTGGCTTCGTTGTGGACGTCCGCCGCCTCAAAGAAGGAGGCGACGCTAGCCGCCTTGCGGAGTTCAGAGAACTTGCGCGCGATCTTCGCTCCGAACAGCGAAACATTCACGACGAACTAAATGAACTTTGCACCTACTGCTCGGATTATGAGCCAAGTTCGCCGGCCTCCACGCAGTTCTTTCAGTTCACCTCTGCCAAAATCTTTTATGCGGCTACAAAGAAAACGCCGTCAGAAGTGATCACGAACGCGCAAACGCGGAACGCGAGTTCATGGGGCTGACAACGTGGCCAACTTATCCGCGCGCGTTTGTGAAACGGCATGTAACCGTTGCGAAGAACTATCTTGATCGCGCAGAACTACAAGAATTGAACCGCTTCACTTCAATGTTGCTCGACTTCATGGAAGATCAGGCCAAGCTCGGCCGGCTCGCTACAATTGCAGAAGCCACCGCGAAGATTGACGAATTCACCGAATTTACCGGCCGTATTCCTTTGCGCGGCGGCGGGTCGCGGCTGCGCAAACAAGCGGATGAAAAAGCGCTAGCGGAATGGGAAAAGTACAAGGCGCTTCAGCTTGAGCGAAAGCGCGAACTGGCGGACGCCGCGACACCAGACCAGATCGGGCCACCCAAGAAGCCACGCAAACGACTCAAAGTGAGCGATTTGATGTGAGCGCGCCGCGCTAGCCCTGCATCCAGATTGCCACAAACATTAGCCCGTAGGCCGCTAAGATGCCGCCGAAGATGCTTTTGTATGGGGGGCGAACGAACCAGCGCGGGAAGTTAAACCCCATCGTCATTGCCCTTCGGTTTGGCGGGAGGCACAATCTTCCCAAACGCGCGCTCAAACTCTTTCCCGCTTTCGTCGGCGCCGTGCTCGCGCGCCGTTTCCTTGAAGCGCGCGTGTTGATCTTTTGGATCCTCAGGGGGGGCTTTCTTCTTTGGCATCACACACCATCGAAGCGGGGCTGATCTACGACTGGGCTAATGATTGGCAGAGCGTACTCGCCGCAAATCTTTCCCCCAGGCGATCGCGCGTCCAAACCAAGAAGTGGAATGTTGCCGCCCTTCCGCTTGCCGTCGCGCGTGTGAAACGCCGTGGCCTCATGAATGATCGCTGTCGCAAGATGGATTGAGTCAGGCGTAGACATCATTTTAGCGCCGCCCTCGGCGCTTGCATCCTGATAATAGAAATCACGTATTTTGCGCGCGAGTAGAATGACCGAACGATCAATTGCGATGTCAAAAAAGTACGTGGAATTGAACAAGCCCCAATAGGCCGCATCCAACTCAGGCTCGATAAGCTTCCTCGGAAGAATCTCAGAGTGAGTGAGCACGGAAGTGCAAATCTTGTTTCGCTTCGCCTCATTGTCTGTGAGCAGCTTCTCAATCGCTTGCTTTTT
>CAZWQS010000178.1:0-5406 GCA_964635925.1 uncultured Terricaulis sp.
GGTGGCCGGCGATGAGCAGCGCGCGCGCCGCGCCGCCGCCATGGCCCCGCGCGAGGGTGCGCCAGCTCTGGCGCGCCTAGTGCGCGGCGCCGATGCGTTGCGCGCTTCCAATTGGAGCCGCGCCGCGCGCGAACTCGATGGCGTGGAAGGCAGCGCCGTTGAGGAAATGCTGGCGCGCACGATGGAGGTTTGGGTCACGGCGGGCCAGCGCAAGCCCGATGAAGCCGTCGCGCAACTTGCGCCGTTGACCGGCGTGCGCCCGTACGGGGCGCTGTTTGCGTATCAGCAAGCGATGGCGCTTGAACTCGCGGGCCGGCGCGACGAAGCGTTGGCGGCCTATGAAACGGCCTCGCACGGGGAAATGTTCGTGCCCGCGGCGGCGGTGCGTCATGCCGATGCGCTGGCGCGCGCAGGCCAGCGCGATGCGGCGCTGGCTATGCTGGCGCGCTTGAACGAAGCACGCGGCAATCCCGCGCTGGAAGCGGCGGCGGCGCGTGTTGAAGCTGGCGCGAGCGCGCCGGCGCTGACGCCCGCGCGCGGCGCGGCGATCGGCCTGTTCGGCTTCGGCGCCATCCTGCTGCAGCAGGAGCACAACGCCGATGGCGCCCTGATCGCGCTGACGCTGGCGTTGATGCTGGATCCGAATCTGGATTCCGCGCGGCTCCTGTTCGCGGAGGGCCACGCCGATGGCGGGCGCTACACGCTGGCGCGCGAAGCGCTGGCGCACATCGGCGCGAATTCGCCCTACGCCGAAAGCGCGCGCATCGTGAGCGCACGCTTATTGCTGGAAAGCGGGCGCCCTGACGAGGCCGTCGCGGCCGCGCAAGCGATCGCCGCCAATGGCGATCCCCAAGCGCGGCGCGCGCTGGCGGACATGTATTCCATGCTGGATCGTCACGCCGAGGCCGAGCCGCTCTACAGCGCGCTGCTGGCCGACGATGACCAGAACTGGCGCCTACATTTCGCGCGCGCCGCCGCGCGCGACAGCCTGGGCCGCTGGGGCGAGGCCGAAACCGATTTGCGCCAAGCGCTGGCGCTCGCGCCCGATCAGCCCGACGTGATGAATTATCTCGGCTACACCTGGGTCGATCGCGGCGAGAATCTGCAAGAAGGCATGGCGCTGATCCGCCGTGCGGCGGAGCTGCGCCCGAGTTCGGGCGCGATCGTCGACAGCCTCGGCTGGGCGCATTATCGGCTCGGCGATTATCGCCAGGCGGTTTTGTTTCTTGAGCGCGCGGTGGAGCTCGAGCCCGGCTCGGCCACGTTGAACGATCATCTGGGCGACGCGTATTGGCGCTTGGGCCGGCGCACTGAGGCGCGTTTCCAATGGCGGCGCGCGCTCACGCAGCAGCCGGACGATCCCGCCGCCATCGAAGCCAAACTCGCCAACGGCCTGCCGGACGCGCCGCAGCCATGAGCGTGCGCGTGGCCGCGCCCGCCAAGATCAACCTGACGCTGAAGGTGGGCCGCCCGCGCGCGGACGGCCTGCATCCGCTGCAAAGCGTGGTCGCGTTCATGCGCGGCGACGAATGGGTCGAGGCCGAAGCGGCGAAAGACTTTTCGCTCACCATCATCGGGCCGTTCGCGGATGATCTGGAGGTCGACGACAGCAATCTGGTGCTGCGCGCCGCGCGCGCGCTTCAAACTGTAGCGGGCGTTTCCGCGGGCGCGGCGCTCACTTTGCACAAAGACTATCCTGTAGCCTCCGGCATTGGCGGGGGCTCCGCCGATGCGGCGGCGGCGCTCAAAGCGCTGAATGCGCTCTGGGGGCTCGATTGGGACGAGGCGAAACTTGTGGCGGCGGCGCGCGGTCTTGGCGCGGACGCGCCCGTCTGCGTAGGCGCGCGCGCGGCGTTTATGACAGGCGCGGGCGAAAGCTTCGCGCCGTTCGATCTGCCCGACTTGCACGTCGTGCTCGTCAATCCGCGCCGGCCCTTGGCGACGGCGAGCGTCTATCGGCAGTTCGATGCGATGGCGCTCGGCGCGGCTTTCGATCCTGACTCAGCGGCGCCGATCTGGCGCGATCGCGCCGCGGCGATCGCGGGCATGGGCGTGCTCGGCAACGATCTTGCGGCGCCCGCCGCGGCGCTGATGCCCGAATTGGATAATATCGCAGCCCAGCTCCGATCCGATCCGCGCGTGCTTTACGCCAACATGTCGGGCAGCGGCGCGACCATGTTCGCGTTATGCGAAACAAGGGAACATGCGTTTGCCTTGCAGCAGGCGATCACGGCGTCGCATCCGGCCTATTGGGCGCGCGCCGCGTCCTTGTCTTAGGGTGCTTGACCGCGCCGGGCCGGAGCGCTTAGCCCATAATTGGTTGAGGTAAGCCGTGATTATGGACTTGGCGATTGGCGCGGGCGCCGCGTGGGCGGCCAGCCTGATCGTATGCCGCGCCTTGATCGGCGCGCCGATCGTTGATTTGCCCAACGAAGCGCGCAAGCTGCACGTGGCGCCCACGCCCACCAGCGGCGGCGTCGCCATCGCGCTTGGCTTTGCGGTCGGCCTCATGTCGCTCAGCTTGCTGCCGTTCGCGTGGCGTGACGAAATCACCGAGCAGGGCGCGGCGATGTCGTCGATCGGGGCGGCGTTCGCTTACAGCTTTCTCATGCTGGGCTTTCTCGACGATGCGTTTCCGCTTGGGCCGCGCCTTAAATTCACGGTGTTCAGCATCCTCGCCCTCGCCGCGTCGTTGAGCGTGGGGCCAGTGACGATGTTGCCGATCGGGATGGATACGCCGATCGTGCTCGCGTTTCCGTTTGCGCTCGCGGGCACGGCGCTTTGGGTGTTCACGCTCGTCAATTGCGTGAACTTCATGGATGGCGCGAACGGGCTCGCCATGGGATCGGTCGCGATTGGTTTGATCGTGCTGGCGGCGCTGGGCGTTACGCTGAATGCGCCGAGCGGGGCGGCGATCGCTGTGTGCGGCGCGGGCGCGCTGATCGGGTTCCTGTTCTGGAATTTTCCGCACGGGCGCCTGTTCGCGGGCGATAGCGGGGCGCTGTTCGCGGGCGCGACGGCGGCGCTTGCATCGCTTGTGCTCATTCAGCGCGCCGGTCTCTCGCCGTTTGTGCCCCCAATCCTGTTCTTTCCGCTGCTGGCCGATGCGCTGCTGACCTTGGCGTGGCGCGCGAGCCGGGGCCGGTCGCTGCTCGACGGCCATTCAGAGCACCTCTACCAGATCGCGCAGCGCGCAGGTTGGGGGCGGCGGCGCATTGCCTTGATCTATTGGGCGGCGATGGCGGTCTGCGGCTTGATCGGCTTCGCCGTTGCGCTCTTCCCCAATACACCCGCGCCAGCGCTTGCGCTGGCGGCGTTGTCGTTGGCGGCGATTGTCATTTCCGGCCGGGTGCGCCGGGCCGCGCTTAAAGCCGGCATCGCCGAGCTTCAATAGGCGCGTTCGATCACGAAATCCGCGAGGTCGCGCAGCGCGTCGCGATATGCGTTCGCGGGCAGCGTTTCGAGCGCGGCGGTCGCGGCGTTTGCGTGCGCGCGTGCGGCGTCGAGTGTTTTGGTGATGGAATCGTGGCGGCGGATCAAGGCGGCGGCGCGATGGAAATCATCATCGGTGCGCTCCCCGCCCATCACGCGGCGCCAGAACGCGCGCTCGCTGTCGTCGCCCGCTTCGCGCGCGAAGACGACGGGCAGGGTGACTTTGCCTTCCTTGAAATCGTCGCCGGCGTTCTTGCCCATGGCCGCGCTCAATCCGCCATAATCGAGCGCATCGTCCACCAATTGGAATGCGAGGCCAAGTTCGCGGCCGAATGTCTCCAGCGCGTCCGCTTCCGCGCCGGGGCGCCCGGCGGCGACCGCGCCGGCCTTGGCGGCGGCCGCAAACAACGCCGCCGTCTTGGCGGCGATGATCGCCATGTAGCGCTCGCGCGTTGTGTCTGCGTCGTTGGCGGCGGCGAGCTGCATCACTTCGCCTTCGGCGATGACGCTGGCCGCGCGCGCTAGAATATCCAGCACTTTAATGTCGCCAGTCTCGACCATCAGATTGAACGAGCGCGCGAACAGGAAATCGCCCACCAGCACGCTGGAGGAATTGCCCCACAGCACGTTCGCCGCCGCCTTGCCGCGTCGCATGGAGGAAACATCCACCACGTCGTCATGCAGCAGCGTGGCGGTGTGGATGAACTCCACCGCCGCCGCCAGCTTGCGCGGGCCGTCGCCGCCTCCGCCCAGCAAGCGCGCGGCCGCCAGAGTGATCAGCGGGCGTATGCGCTTGCCGCCAGCGTCGATCAGGTGCGCCGCAAGGTTTGGGATAACGCCGACAGGGCTGTCCATATGCTGATGGATCAGCGCGTCCACCGCGGCCAAATCTTCGGCCAACAGCGCGGCCAGACGGTCCACCGCATGGGGGCCGCCGGCTTGTTTCGCATGTCCGACCGCCGGTCCCAAAAGGCGCTCCGCTTGACCTTGACCTCAAGGTTACAGCGAAACGATGCTGGCGGCGCCCGCGCCGGTCAAGCGCCGGCAGTCGCGCAAAGGGTCGCATGGGGCAGCTCGAACTCACCGAAGACGCAATCTGGGGCGGGCGCATTCGCGTCCGCCAGCCTAAGCGCGGCTATCGTGTGAACCTCGACACGATCTTGCTCGCGGCGGCGGTCGAGGAGGGCGCGCGGCTGCTGGAAGCGGGCTGCGGGGTAGGCGCGGGCTTGCTTACAGCGGCGTCACGTTTTCCACACGCGCGCCTTGTCGGAGTCGAACGCGATCAGAACATCGCTGAACTCGCACGCGAAAATGTCGCCATGAACGCGATGAGCGCGCGCGTGGAAATCGTGACGGGCGATGTTCTCGAACGAAGCGCGAATATCGGCGTGTTCGACGGCGTGTTCGTGAACCCGCCTTACGATGCCGAAAACGAGAGTCGCCCGCCCGCGCCGGCCCGCCGCCACGCCCATATCGCCGATGCGCCGCTCGATGCTTGGGTCGCCGCCTTGACCGATCGGCTGACCGGGGGGGCGGCGCTGACCATGATCCACCGCGCGCACAAGGCGGGCGAGATATTGCAGGCGCTGGAAGGCCGGCTGGGCGGGGCGGAACTTATTCCCATCCATCCGCGCGCGGATGCGCCAGCCAAGCGCGTGCTGGTGCGCGCCCGCAAAGGCTCACGCGCGCCGCTGGCCTTGCGCCCCGCCCTGGTGCTGCACGACCGATCCGGCGCCAAGCACACGCCCGAAATCGAGGCGATCCTGCGCGGGGAAGGCGCCATCGGCTTCGGCTGATTGACTCCGCACCCGCCGCGCACCAGTTTCCGGCCCAACGGAGGCGCCCGCCGCGAGTCGCGCGCCCCCGGCCAAACAAGCGAACCCCGTGGGAGAGAGCGGCGAGAGTTTAGGCTCTTTGGCCGCCCCCGAAGGAGCAACCGCCCCGGAAACTCTCAGGGAACCGGACCGCGGGGGG
>CAZWQS010000179.1:0-5363 GCA_964635925.1 uncultured Terricaulis sp.
ACCACAAGCTGCTGTTGCAGCGAAAGATCGACGACGAAGAATTGCGCGAGGAAAAGCACGGTCACGCCCTCGAACAGCGCGGTGCCGTTCTGGTTGGCCGTGGCGCCGACGGTCAGCACGAAGCGGGAAATCTTGCGCGGGAGCTTCAGCTCCTTCTCCGCCGTTTGCAGCGAGATCGGCAGCGTGGCGTTGGAGGAGGCGGTCGAGAACGCCACCACCATGGGATCGCGCACCTGCGCGAAGAAAGTGAGTGGGTTGCGCCCGCCCAGCGCCCACACGATCAGCGGGTAGACGATGAACATGTGGATCGCCATCGCGCCCACCGCCACGCCCACGAACGCCGCCAGCCGCACCAGCAAATCCCAGCCGAACAACGCCGCCAGATTGAACATCAAGCACGCGATCGCAAGCGGGGCGATTTTGATGACGAGCCCGATCAGCTTCATCATCACTTCGAACACGCCCTGCAACGTCATCTGCAATTGATCGGTGGCTTTCGAGCGCACCATCACCAGGCCGATGCCGAAGAACAGCGCGAACACCATCACCGGCAAAATCTGGTTGGCGGCCGCGGCGGCGATGGCGTTGGAAGGCACGAGGTCGAGGAAAAACTGCCCCGCCTGCACGGAGGAGGGCGCGTTTTCGATAATGCCGGCTGCGCCGCCGGCGCCTTCCTGCAGCATCTGCTGCGCGATCACGGGATCGACGCCGCGCCCCGGCTGCAGCACATTGACCATCACAAGCCCAATGACCACCGCGATCGCGGAGACCACCACGGTCAGCGCCAAGGTGCGCCAGCCGACGCGGCCGAGCGAGCCGAGATCGCCCATTTCCGCCACGCCCACCACCAGCGCCGAGAACAGCAGCGGCAGCACCAGCATGAACAAGAGGCGCATGAAGATCTGGCCGATCGGGCCGGTGACGTTGGCGGTCAGCCATTGCACCCATTCGGCGTCCGCGCCGGCGGTGAGATGCACGTACATCCCCGCGCCAAGGCCGATCAGGAACCCGCCCAGCATCAGGATGTGCAAAGGCACGCCGAAGATTTTGTTCGAGTCCATGAATCCCCCGGGCGCTCTCTGGGGCGCTGTCACATTCGGCGTACCGGCGCGGGCAGGCCGGATCAACCCAAGGACGATGTTTCGCCGGCGCGAAATGTCGGGACGGGGCAGGGCGGCTCGTCCTAGGGAGGACCCAACGGAGGAAACCATGCGTGTGATCGTGTTTGTGAAAGCGACGGCCGACAGCGAAGCCGGCGCGCAGCCCTCGTCCGAACTGATCGAGGCGATGGGCAAGTATAATGAGCTGCTGATCGCGGCGGGCATCATGAAGGGCGGCGACGGCCTGAAGCCCTCCGCCGTCGGCAAACGCGTGGCGTTCGACGGCGCGGCGCGCACCGTGATCGACGGGCCGTTCGCTGAAACGAAGGAACTCGTCGCCGGCTATTGGCTGTGGGAGGTGAAGGATATGGACGAGGCGCTCGCCTGGGTGAAGCGCTGCCCCAATCCGATGCCGGGGCCGAGCGAGATCGAAATCCGCCCGGTGATCGAGATGGAGGAATTCTTCGAGACCTTCGCCGAAAACATGACGCCCGAAGGCGAAGCCATCCACCGCGCCAACGCCGAGAAAGCGGGGCGCTGACGCGTCCTACTTGTCGATGTTGCGCTTGTAGGTTTCCGGCAGGAACAGCACGCCGATCACCAAAGTCATCAGTGCGATCGCGATCGGATACCAGAGGCCGCTATACATGTTGCCGCTCGCCGCCACGATGGCGAACGCGGTTGTGGGCAGAAAGCCGCCGAACCAGCCATTGCCGATGTGATAGGGCAGGGACATGGAGGTGTAGCGGATGCGGGCGGGGAAAAGCTCCACAAGCATGGCCGCGATCGGCCCGTACACCATCGTCACGTAGATCACGAGCAGCGCCAGGATCGCGACCACGAGCGGCTTGTTGATGCGCGCGTCATCCGCCGTGGCCGGATACCCGTGCGCGTCAAGCGCGGCGCGCAATTCCGTTTGAAACGCGGCGATCACGCCCGCGCGCTCGCTCTCCGGCGCGCGGCGTGGGGTGGGGGCGATCAACACCTGGTCGCCAATGCGCACCTCGGGATCGACGCCGATCGGCGCCTGCTCTTTCACGTAATTCACGCCAGCGCGCGCGAGATAGGAGATGGCGACGTCGCACCCCTCCTGGTCGTAGCGATTGCGCCCGATCGGGTCGAATTGCACTGAGCAGGTGCCCGCGTTGGCGCGCACCGTCACCGGCGCGCTGCGCTGGGCCTCGGCCAAGGCGGGATTGGCCGCCTCCGTCAACGCATTGAAGAGGGGAAAGTAGGTGAGCGCGGCGAGTGCGCAGCCGGCCATGATGATAGGCTTGCGCCCGATCTTGTCGGAGAGCCAGCCGAACACGATGAAAAACGGCGTGCCGATCAACAAAGCGAGCGCCACCAACGTGTTGGCGGTGAACCCATCGACCTTGACCATGCGCTCAAGGAAAAACAGCGCATAGAATTGCCCCGTGTACCAAACCACGGCTTGGCCCGCGACGGCGCCGAACAAGGCGAGTAGCACGAGCTTGGCGTTGCCCCAGCGCGCGAAGGATTCCTTGAGCGGCGCCGAAGAGGTCGCGCCCTCTTCTTTCATCTTCTGGAACACCGGGCTTTCGCTGAGCTGCAAGCGAATCCACAGCGAAATCACTAAGAGCACGATCGAAGCCAGGAACGGGATGCGCCAGCCCCAATCGGCGAAGTGCTCCGCCGGCATCAGCGCACGCGTCGCCATGATGACGAGCAGCGACATGAAAAGACCGAGCGTCGCCGTGGTTTGAATCCAGCTCGTATAGAGCCCGCGTTTGTTATCCGGCGCGTGCTCGGCCACGTAGGTCGCGGCCCCGCCATACTCCCCGCCCAGCGCCAAGCCTTGCAGCAAACGCATCAGCACCAGCAGGATCGGCGCGGCGACGCCGATCTGATCATAGCCGGGCAACAGCCCCACCACGAAGGTGGACACGCCCATGATCGCCATGGTGACGAGAAACGTGTTCTTGCGCCCCACGATGTCGCCGATGCGCCCGAACACCAGCGCGCCGAACGGGCGCACCGCAAACCCCGCCGCGAACGCGGCCAGCGCGAAGATGAAGCCGGTGGTTTCGTTGACGCCGGAAAAGAAGTGCGCCGAGATGTAAACCGCGAGCGAGCCGTACAGATAGAAATCGTACCACTCGAACACGGTGCCCAGCGAAGAGGCGCCGATGACGAGCTTCTCCTTCGCGGTCGCGCGATGGTGTTTCGGCAAATCGCTGGCTGTGGTCATGGGGCTCCCCGGCGGCGCGTAATGAAGCGCAAGCCGGAGGCGGCGTCGAGCGCTTAGCTTCCCACCAACTTCGCCACGCCGCGATAGGCGTCGGCGGCGATCAGGTCTTGGGGCGCGCCGGCGGTTTTGCTGCGCAGCTCCGCGCTCCAGAGCACGTCGTAAGCGGCGTTGAGTTTTTTGGCGGTCCAGAGCCGGGCCTGGGCGGCGACCGCGTCGCGCTCTTTCCAGAACACGGGCGGACGCATCTTGGCGACCGCATCGCCGGCGCTGACGCCGCTATCGATCATCGCGCGCAGCTCACGCAATTGATGGAGGCGCCGCAGCAGCGCGCGCAACGCCGAAACGCCGGAAAGCCCCTCGATGCGCGCCAATGCCTCCACCGCTTGCGCGGCGCGCCCTTGCGCGGCGGCCAGCGAAGCCGCGTCCAACGCGCTCTCGCCCTCGTCGGCCAGTAGCGCGGTGAGATCGTCGGCGCTGATGGGGCGGTCCAATTGGTGCGCGTAGAGCGCAAGCTTTTCGATCTCGCGCGCGGCGAGTCCGCGGTCGGCGGGGAGGGCGGCGAGGAACGCCTCCTCCGCATCGCGCTCGAAATGCAACCCTGCGTCCTTCGCGGCGGCTTTGGCGAAGCTGGCGCGCTCGGCCGCAGTTTCTTCGTAGAAGGCGATGGCGGCGGCGGCCTTGGCGTCGTTGAATTTCTTGACGAGCTCTGCGGTGGAGCCGAGATCGCCCGCTTCCACGATCAGAAAGCCGCTGGCCTGCCCGCGTTCGATCCCCGCCAAGGCATCGAGGATCGCCGCGTCGGCGGCTTTGCCGTTGATGCGCGCCCACACGATGGTCGGCCCGCCGAGCAGCGATTGCGCCGAGAGCGCATCGGCCAGGCGCGCGGCGTCGCGTTTGATGTCATCGTCGGTAAGTTTGGTGATCGCGTAGGGATCGTCGGACTTTCCCAGCGCATGTGCGGCCAGGCGCTGCGCGGCCTCGCGGGCGAAGCTTTCGTTCGGGCCATAGAGCAGCACGGCGCGGACGGCTTTGTCCGGCTTCTCCAGAAAGCGCCGGATCGACGCCGTGGCGATCTTCACTGGGCTGGGCGCGATTGCGCCAGGCGAAGCGCCAATTCGGCGCGCAGGCGCTGGGCCATGGTTTCCGCCGCGCGCTCGCGTGCGTCGTCCTGCGCGGTGATTTCGCCGAACGCGGCGATGGGAATTTCGTAATTCACGACGGTGACGAGCGAACCGCGCACGGGGCGGCCTTGGCCGCTCGGCGTCAGCACGTAATTCGCCGTGAGGCGCAGCTCCGCGCGCGTAGCGGATTCATCCAGCCGGATGCCCTGTTGCGTCACGCGCTCGCTCAGCGTGACTTCAAGGTGCGAAGGCGCCGCGCCGTTGGCTTCCACCGCCAGCATGCGGCTCAACTCGGTGCGCAGCACGTGGCCGGCCTTGCCTTCGATCTCGGCGATCGACACCGGGCCGATCGCGCCCCCGCCGGTCGGCGAATACATCGGCTGGAAGCCGCACGCCGCGACGAGGAGGGCAAGGCTGGCGATCAATACGCGCATCAGGGGTTTCTCCCGCCGCTGTTCATGTGCCGCGCGCCTCGGGCGCAAAACCGGTGTCCACTTTTGCTAGGCGCGCTAGCTCGCAACGATATTCACGATCCTGTTGGGGACCACAATCACCTTGCGGATGGTTTGCCCCTCCAGGAACTGCGCCACGGCCGGATTGGCGAGCGCGGCGGCGCGCACATCCGCTTCCGGGGCGTCTTTCGCCGCGTCGATCTCGCCGCGTTTCTTGCCGTTCACCTGGATCGGCAACGTGACGGTGCTGCGCGCCGCCAGGGCGGGATCGGCCTCCGGCCAGGGATGGGCGGCGATGAAGCCGGCCATGCCCAGCTTCTCCCAGCACTCTTCCGCCAGGTGCGGCATGAAGGGGGAGATGAGCTGCGCCAGGATGCGCAGCGCTTCGCCCTTGGCGAACACGGCGCCGCCATCCGTGCTTTTCAGCTTGGCGATGGCATTGACCAGTTCGTAGCAGCGCGCGACCGCGACGTTGAAA
>CAZWQS010000180.1:0-5252 GCA_964635925.1 uncultured Terricaulis sp.
CCCGCACAATGTCGCCGAACTCATCGACGGTTGCCTGCTGCTGATCGAGAATTCGAAGGCGACGACCGACGATCTGCTCAAGGTGATCCCCGGCCCCGATCTGCCGACAGGCGGCATCGTGGTCGAACCCGCCGAGAGCATCCGCGAAGCGTATGAGACGGGCCGCGGCGGCTTTCGCGTGCGTGCGCGCTGGACGACGGAGGATCTGGGGCGCGGCATGTGGCGCATCGTCGTCACCGAGATTCCGCACCTGGTGCAGAAGTCGAAGCTGATCGAGCAATTGGCGGGCCTGATCGAAGCCAAGAAAGCGCCGCTTCTGGGCGATGTGCGCGATGAGAGTGCGGAAGACATCCGTCTCGTGATCGAACCTAAGGCACGCACGGTGGAGCCGGCGGTGCTGATGGAGAGCTTGTTCAAGCTTTCCGCGCTGGAGACGCGGCTTTCTCTGAACATGACCGTGCTGGACGCGCAGGGCGCCCCGCGCGTGATGAGCCTCAAGGAGGTGCTGCGCGCGTTCCTGGATCACCGCCGCGACGTGCTGCAGCGGCGCACGGCGCACCGTTTGGAGAAGATCGCCGCGCGCCTGGATGTTCTGGCCGGCCTGCTGATCGTTTATCTCAACCTCGACGAGGTGATCCGCATCATCCGCAACGAGGATGATCCCAAGGCCAAGCTGATCGCGCGCTTCAAGCTGAACGACACGCAGGCCGAAGCCATTCTCAACACGCGCCTGCGCCAGTTGCGCAAGCTTGAAGAGATGGAAATCCGCCGTGAGGACGCCGCGCTGCGCGCCGAGCAGGCGGAGCTGCAAGGCTTGCTCGAAGACACGCGCAAGCAATGGCGCAAGGTTTCCGCCGAATTGAAGGAGACGCGCAAGCTGTTCGGCCCGGGCACGTCTTGGGGCAAGCGGCGCACGGAGCTGGGCGAAGCGGGCGAGGTGGCCGCCGAGGTCGACCTCGAAGCCTTCGTGGCGCGCGAGCCGGTGACGGTCGTGCTCTCCGAGAAGGGCTGGATCCGCGCGATGAAGGGGCACCTTACTGATCTGACCGAACTCAAATTCAAGGAGGGCGACGGCCCTCAGCACATCGTCCAATGCGAGACGACCGATAAGCTGCTGCTGTTCGCTTCCGATGGGCGCGCGTTCACGCTCGATGCGCACAAGCTGCCGGGCGGACGCGGGCATGGCGAGCCGGTGCGGCTTAGCGTGGAGTTGGGCGACATCGACGAGGCGGTGGCGCTGTTCAAGTACGAGGAAGGCGCCAAGCGCGTGGTCGCCTCCAACGAAGGCTACGGCTTCATTATTCCCGAGAGCGAGATGCTGGCCGCCAAGCGCTCCGGCAAACAGATTCTCAACGGGCGCGCCATGGCCGCCGCCAAGGTGATCGGCGACCAGGTGGCCGTGATCGGCCAGCGCAAGAAGCTGCTCGTGTTCCCGCTCAGCGAGCTGCCGGAGATGACGCGCGGCAAGGGCGTGAAGCTGCAGAGCTATCACGACCGGGGCCTCGCCGACGTCAAGGTGTTCGACAAGGCCGAGGGGCTCACCTGGGAGGATTCGGCCGGCCGTGTGCGCGCGGTGCCCGAATGGAATGAGTATCGCGGCAAGCGCGGCGGCGCCGGCAAGGTCGCGCCCAAGGGCTTTTCGCGCTCGGGCCGGTTCTCGGACGTGATTGGATAGCGCACCCGCGCCAGTTCGGTTAGAATCCGCCCCATGGAGCCAGCAAAGGGGAATCCATGAGCGTGCTTTTGATCCTGCTGATCGTCGCCGTCGTGTTGGTGGTGCTGGTGATCGGCATCTACAACCGGCTGGTCGCGCTGCGGCAGAACACCAATCAGGCTTTCGCCGACGTCGACGTGCAATTGAAGCAGCGGCACGACCTCATCCCCAATCTGGTCGAGGCCGTGAAGGGCTACGCCGCGCACGAGGCGGGCACGCTCGAAGCTGTGATCCAGGCGCGCAACGCCGCGGTCAGCGCCGAGCGCACGGGCGATCCCAAGGCGATGGGTGCGGCCGAAGGCGTGCTGGGCGCGGCGCTTGGGCGCCTCATCGCGCTGGCGGAAGCCTATCCCGACCTCAAGGCTAACGCGAACTTCCAGCAATTGCAGGCCGAGCTCTCGGACATCGAGAACAAGCTCGCCGCCGCGCGCCGCTTCTTCAACAACGCCGTGGGCGAATACAACACCGCGCGCGAGCAATTCCCGGCTGTGCTGTTTGCCGGCATGTTCGGCTTCGGCGGGCGCGATTTCTTCGACGTGGGCGAAGACACCCGCGCGTCGATGGACGCGGCGCCCCCGCAGGTGAAGTTCAACTAGGGCCGCGTTCAAGTGGGCGCTTACGGCCTTCAGACGCATATTTGGAACAACAATTGGAAGACCGTGCTGCTTATGGCCGGTTTTCCAATTCTGTTGATCCTGCTGCTCTATGCGCTGTTCTTGCTGTTCGCGGGGTTTTCGGGCGTCAGCGTCGGCCCCGATCCGGTGGCGGGGCCGTTCATCTGGGCCGCCGATGCGCTGGCGCAAGCGTGGCCGTTCGCGGTGGCGGGCGCGATCCTTTGGTTCGGCATCGCCTACGCGTTCTATCAGAACATCATCGATGCGGCGACGGGCGCCAAGAAGGTGACCCGCGTTGAGGAGCCGAAGCTTTACAATCTGCTTGAGAATCTTTGCATCTCGCGCGGCATCACCATGCCCGCGCTGCGCATCATGGAAACCGATGCGCTCAATGCGTTCGCCACGGGCCTGCACAAGGGCCAATATTCGGTGACGGTGACGCGCGGGCTGATGACTCATCTGAACGATGCCGAGATCGAGGCGGTGCTCGCCCATGAGCTGACGCATATCCGCAACAGCGACGTGCGCCTGCTGGTGATTGCTGTGGTGTTCGTCGGCATCTTTTCGTTCGTGGGCGAATTGGCGTTCCGCAGCTTGCGCTTCGGCGGCGCTTCGAGCGGGCGATCGACGTCCTCACGCTCGTCCTCCTCGGGCGGGCGCAGCGATGGCGGGGGCGCGATCATCGCCATTCTCGCGGCGCTGGCGATCATCGCGATTGCGTATGCGCTGGCCATCGTGATCCGCTTCGCGCTCTCGCGCCGGCGCGAATATCTGGCCGACGCGGGCGCGGTGGAATTGACTAAGAATCCTGACGCCATGATCTCCGCGCTGCAGAAGATTTCCGGCAACGCCACGGTGAATGCGCCCTCCGAGGTGCGCGAGATGTTCATCGAGAATCCGCACTCGGATTTCGCCAGTCTGTTCGCCACCCATCCCCCGATCGAGAAGCGCATCGAAGCGCTGGCGAAGTTCGCCGGCGGGCGCGTCGCACCGCAAACAGCGGGGCCGTGGGGCTAGACGCGGAACGCCTGCTCGCCCTTGATGGACGAGCTGTCAGCGCGCGAAGCGCGGTGACTGAGGGGTGGTTGCGCGACGTTGAAAGGCTGGCGCCGCCACCCACTCCGTCTCACGGCTGCGCACCTCGCCCATCAAGGGCGAGGAAAGCTTGCGGCTAAAAAATTGGGCGCGACGGTTTCCCGCCGCGCCCCAGGCTATGGAGCCGTTGAAACTCAGGCGCGGATGCTGATCCACATGTCGCGCCAATAATCGGCGAAGTCGCGGATCACCATGAAGCTCTGATCGATCCAATCGCGCGCGTCGGGCCAGAACATCCAGGCGAACCAGAGCGCGATGATGGTGATGGCGAGCGTGGCGAGCCCATCGGCCCAGCCGCCATTGTCGCGATAGCCGCCGAGCGTGGCGAAGGATGAGCGGCGCATCGCGCTGAACGGCGCCGAGATCGCCGCATAGGCGATGCAGAGCACCACGATGGCGAGCCAGATCGGCACGCCCGCGGGCGGGACCCAGCCCAGCACGGAGCCCGTGCCCAGCAGCGCGAAGAAGGCGAGCAGGAACGCGATCAGCAACACAGCGGTGATGATCGAGAAGATGAAGGCGAAGAGTCCAGCGAACATGCGCGTGGCGTAGCCGACCGGCTGGGCGGGCGCGCCCGCTTGCGGAGCGGGATTGGCGAAGCCCCAATCGCTGCTGCTGGCGCGCCAATGGCGGTTCCAATTGCGCCGCTCGCGCCGCCAGGCTTTGGAGGCGTTCTCCGCGGCGTTGCGATATTCGCGCTTGGCGCGGTCGATCACTTCCTGGGCGTTGAAGGGCGCACCGTGCGCGGCGGCCCATTCTTCGCTGGTGTGCGCCGAAGGCACCAGGAACATCATGGCGATATAGACAAGGATCGCCGCGCCCGAGGTGAACAGCGCCGTGACGATCCAAAGCAGGCGGATGATGTTCACGTCGATGTCGAAGAACGCGGCCATGCCGGTGCAGATTCCGGCGATATTGGCGCCGTCCTTGATGCGATAGAGCCGCCGGCGTGGGCCGTCATAGGCGCTATATTCGGCGCGCGGGGCTTCCTCGCTTTTGTCTTCGCCCTCGACGGGGCCCATTTCTTCCAGCACGCGCGCCATCTCGGCGGCGTTCACAACATTTTTGCCGGGGCCGAGGCGCACCGCGCATTTATCGGCGATCGCCTGTTCGAGATCGCGAATGATCTCGGCTTTATCGGGATTGGCGGCCAGCGCGGCTTCGGCGCGGCCCAGATAAGCGCGCAGCGCATCGTAGGCAGGCTCTTCGAGCTGATACGAATTGCCGTTGAGATTGATGGTGACGACGCGTTCCATGGATCTTGCGGCCCCTAATTCGCGCTGAGGTTTTCAAGCGTGGAGATGAGATGGCGCCAATAGGCGGCGAGCTCTTCGAGCCGTCCGGCGCCTTTTTCGGTGAGCGAATAATATTTTCGCGGCGGCCCCTGGCCGCTCTCGACCCATTGATGCTCGACCCATTCCTCGCGGCGCAGCTTGGCGAGCAGGGGATAGAGCGTGCCTTCCTGGGTGGCGAAGGGGGTGGGGGCGAGTGTGGAGAGGATGTCGCCGACATAGACTGTCCGCCCCGACACGATGGTGAGGATGGCGAACTCCAAAAGCCCCTTCCGGAGCCCGGCGAATTGTTCATCAGCGACTGGCATAAGCTACCTTGTATAAAAAAGGTAGCCGGATAGATGCAGGAAGTCAAGCCTGACAAGGGCGAGGCGTGCGTTGCGCTCGTTGCGCTTTCAGCCGCACAGCGCGCGGCGCTTGCGGGTTTGCTTCGGTGAATCTCCCAAGTTGGGAGAGCGGGACGCGCCGGGCGCGGCGCGCAAAAGTAAAAGTGTTGGGGGTGCGTCTGGCGCGTCCCACACGGTCTGTTTATCAGCC
>CAZWQS010000181.1:0-5247 GCA_964635925.1 uncultured Terricaulis sp.
TCGCATTCGCGGATATTGGCGAAGAATTGGTTGCCCAACCCTTCGCCCTTGGAGGCGCCGCGCACCAGGCCCGCGATATCCACGAAATTCATGCGCGTGGGGATGATCTCCTTCGAGCCGGCGATTTCCGCCAGCTTGTTCAGGCGCGGCTCGGGCATCGCCACTTCGCCCACATTGGGTTCGATGGTGCAGAACGGGTAGTTCGCCGCCTGCGCCGCCGCCGTCTTGGTCAGCGCGTTGAAGAGGGTGGACTTGCCGACGTTCGGCAAACCCACGATGCCGCATTTGAAACCCATGAAATGTCCTCAAGCGCTCAGGATCGCGTCCGGCGCGGTGGTGAAAGGGTTGATAATAGTGAGCGTGTCGATCTTCTGCCCGCCGTTCAGGTCTTCGCTCAAGAAAATAGCGCAGCCTGCGGCGAGAGCCGAGGCCACGAGAAGAGAATCGTAGAAGCCGATCTTGTGTCGGTCCTGGATCGCCCAGGCGCTTTCCATGTAATCTACGCGCAGCTCGTCCGGCACCAATTCTTGCAGAACGCCGACCTCGGCGCGCAGCGCTTGAACTGCGCCGACGCGCCGATCCAGCCTCAGCATGTTTGAGTAATATTCACGTAGGCTTTGCGCGCTGAGAACGACGGCGTTTCTTTGCAGCAGCGCTTCGATCCACCGGGCCGCGGTCTTCTGCTTCGAAGGCTCCGTCGCGTCCTTCGCGTACAGAAGCATGTTCGTGTCGATAAAGCCTTTCAGCATACATCTCTTCCCGTGTGGGGGCCTGGCCGTAGAGGCCGAGATCGCGTGCGGGGCTGGCGAGGAAGGCTCGGCCCGCCGCAAGCCGCGCTTCGCGGCCCGCTTCCCAGGCGGCGTCGGCTTCAGCCCGGCGCTTCTCGGCCAGGAGCGCGCCCAGCCAGCGCGAGACGGACATACCCGCCTTGGCCGCTTCCACACGCACCCAGCGGGCGGTGTCCTCGTCCATGCTGACGGTGATGTTGACCATAACACGAACTTAGTGAATCACGAACTTCGCGTCAATCTCGCCGTTTCGCCAGCGCATCGAGGCGGCGTCGCGCTTGGCGGGATTTGCGAACACATATACCCGAATCGTCGTTGTTCACATGACGGAGGGCGTCATGGCGCGCTCGAAACGGCGGTTCGATTGGTCTGGCGATAATGCGCCCGACAATTTGCTTTTCTTCGAGCCCGCGCTCGCCCGCCGCCGGCGTCTTGCCCAGCAGGCCAAGGACGGCAAAAAGGCGCTCGAAATCGACCGCACCGGCTCCGATCGCCATTTGGAGCGCGCGGCCAAACGCTTGCGCCATGTGAAAGCGGTCGATCGTATTCTCTATGTACCGCAATGGGATATGGCGAAGGCGGAAGCGGCGATGCGGCGCGCCGGCGTGCGCGGCGCGGTCAGCAATCTGTGCGGCTCGCAGCGCAAGCGGGTGAACCCGGCGCGTTAGCCGCGCCCGAGCGCTTTGGCGGCCATGTCGCGCCAGAGGCGCGCTTCGGCGCGCAACGGCCCGGCGATTTTCGCAAGCCGGCGTTCGATTTCGCCGAAGCCGATCTCAGCGTCCTCGCGACGGCCGGTCTTGGCCATGAACGCCACATAGCGTGCGCCTGCTTCCAGCCCCGGCACGCGGTCGGCGGCGAAATGATACGCCTCATCAGCCTCGGCGTTGCGCCCTAGCCCTTCGTAAGCGCGCGCGAACGCCAGCGCCGCGCGCGGCGTGTTTCCTTCGGGCCCAATCGCTTTCAGCTTTTCCAATTGCTTCAGCGCCTCGGCGTATTGGCCAAGCTCCAGCAGCGCGTCCGCATGGCCGGCGAGCACGGCGGGATCGTCCCCGCCATAGCCGCCGGCGCAGAGCGCCCATTGCGCTTCAGCGTCCTTCCAGCGGCCCAACGCGGCGGCGGCGTGCGCCACCTTCATGCGATTGCCGAGCGTGGGCGTATCTTCAAGCGCGCGCAGCGCGTTGCGATAGTCGCGTTCGGGATCGAGCGTTTGCCGCGCGGCCTTGCCGATTCCGCGTGCGGTGCGCCCGCCCATCATCTCCGGCAGCAGAACGGCGAAGAAATAAAACGCCGGCCCCAGCAGCGGCGCGATCACGAAGATCCAGAGCCAATACATCTCCCGCCCCGTGCGCACCACGTGCACGCCGCAGAGCAGCGAAGGGATGTAGGAGAGGACCAGCAGGATCACGGCCCGTCCTCCCCCTCGCGCGGCTTGCGCGGATCGGCCTTGGGCGAGGGCGCAAGGCGCATCACTTCGCCTTGATATTTCTCATCCTCGCCGCGCGCGAGCATGGGCGCGGCTTTAGCGCAGGCGTCGAGCAGCTTTTCGACCCATTCGGCGTCAGCCTTGTGAAAGTCCGACAGCACGTAATGGTGCACGAGCTCTTTCTGGCCGGGATGGCCGACGCCCAAGCGCGCGCGGCGGAAGCCTTCGCCGATCGAGGAGGCGATCATCGAGCGGATGCCGTTATGGCCGGCCGCGCCGCCGCCGGTCTTCATGCGAAACCGCCCAGGCGCCAGATCGATCTCGTCGTAAAACACGACCACGTTCGGCGCGGAGAGCTTATAGAAATTCGCCGCCTCGCCCACGGCGCGGCCGCTTTCGTTCATGTAGGTTTGCGGCTTCAGCAGCAGCGTGCGCACGCCGGCGATCTGGCCTTCGGCGATCTCGGCCTGAAACTTTTTCTTCCACGGCCCAAAGCCGTGTGCGCGCGCAATCGCGTCCACAGCCATAAAGCCGATATTGTGCCGATTGCCGAAATATTTCGCGCCCGGATTGCCGAGACCGACGAGAAGCAGCATGGCCTAGACCCTCTGCGCTCCCACGCCGGAGGCGGTTCGCGCGATCTTACTTCTTGTCGCCGCCCTTGGCGTCGGCGGGCGCGGCGGCGGCGGGCGCAGCGGCGGCGTCAGCGGCCGGCGCTGCTTCTTCCTCAACCTTGCGGCCGACGATGGTGGCGAGCGTGAAATCGCGATCGCGGATCACGGGGCGCGCGCCCTTCGGCAGCTCGACCGACGAAATGTGGATCGAGTCGCCGATATCCTTGCCGGTGAGATCGATCACGATCTCTTCGGGGATCGCGTTGGCCTTGCACTTCAGCTTCACGGTGTGACGCACGACGTTCAGCGCGCCGCCGCGCTTCAGGCCGGGCGAGGCTTCGTGGTTCTTAAAGCGCACGACGACGTCGATCGCGATCTCGGAATTTTCTTCCACGCGATAGAGGTCGATATGGATCGGCTGCTCAGTCACCGGATGGAGCTGGATCGCGCGCGGGATCACCGGCTGCTTTTCGCCTTGGTGGTTGAGCTCAACCATGTGCGAAAGGAACTTGCCCGAGCGGATCGCCATGGCGACGTCGGCCGCCTTAACCTCGATCGGCACCGCCCCGCGGGGGCCGCCATAGAGCACGCCAGGGATCAGTTCCGCCTTGCGGGTGGCGCGGGCCGCGCCCGTGCCGGTGCGCTCGCGCTTCTCAACGTTCAAAACAATGCCAGCCATGGCGTTTTAGCCTTCAATCCGCGCGGGTCGGGAAAATGGAAGCGGGGCTTCTAGCCGAAGCTGTCCCGCACCGCAAGGTAGCGGTGAGCCGCCGCCGTGCAACGCGCTCTGCGCCCGAGCCGAGATCGCCTTGACGGCTGCCGCAAATTATGTAGATAATTAGTCAACTAGTTAAATGGATGCCGATGGAAACGGTTTTTGATGCCTTGGCTTCCACGCCGCGCCGCAAGATCTTGGCCTTTCTGGCCGAGGCCGAACTGACAGCGGGAGAGATCGCGGCGCGCTTCAATATGTCGAAGCCCGCGATCTCGAAGCACCTCTCGATCCTGGAGGGGGCGGGGCTGATCCGCGGCGAGAAGCGCGGGCAATTCATTCACTACGCGCTGGTGCGCGAGAACCTAGTCAACACGCTTAATGGCTTTGTTCAGGAGGTGTGCCCGGTGTCGCGGCCGCTCAAGCGCGAAAGCAAAGCGCTGAAAGATAAGCGCGAAGGGGATTAGCCATGGATTGGGCGCACGGTTCGGATCGCATCATCGCCGACGCTTCGACCGACCCCGTTCAAGGCCGCGTGCGCTGGGCGCCTGTGAAATCGATCTGGATCGGCGCGATGACGCTGACGGCGCTGGTCGCTGGGCCGCTTACCTTCACATGGGGCGCATTCGCCGCGTTCGTCGTGCTGTGCGCGATCACGTTGTGCGCCGGCCACTCAGTCGGGATGCACCGCCGGCTCATACACAACAGCTTCGCGTGCCCGCTCTGGCTTGAGTATGTCATGGTCTATTCCGGCGTGCTGGTGGGCATGGCGGGGCCGTTCGGGCTTATGCATCAGCATGATCTGCGCGATTGGGCTCAGCGCCAGCCGAATTGCCACGACTATCTGAAGCATGGGCGGGGCATCGTCGCCGATGGCTGGTGGCAATTGCATTGCGATTTGCACCTAACGCATCCGCCGCGCTTTGCGCCTGAGCCGCGCATCGCCGACGATCGCATCTATGGTTGGATGGAGCGCACCTGGATGTGGCAGCAATTGCCGATCGCGCTCATCCTGTTTGCGATCGGGGGATGGAGTTGGGTTGTGTGGGGCGTCGCCGCGCGCGTCAGCGTGTGCGTGACCGGCCATTGGCTCGTGGGGTATTTCGCGCACAACGAAGGGCCCATGCGTTGGCGCGTGCGCGATGCGGGCGTGCAGGGGCGCGATGTGCCGATCGCGGCGCTCTTCTCGATGGGCGAGAGTTGGCACAACAATCACCATGCTTATCCCGGTTCGGCGCGCATAGGCTTGAGCGAGGATCAGCCCGATCCAGGTTGGTGGTTCATCCGCGCGCTCGAACGCGTTGGGCTCGTGTGGGATATCAAAACGCCGGCGACGTTGCCTCATCGCGCGGCGCTCCTGCGTTTGCCGCGCGATGAGGGCGGCTGTCCGGCATGCCGTTGGGCGCTGCGTCAATGGCGGCGTCTGCAAACGAGCGCACACGCGCGGGGATAAGCCGCCGCGATCCTCAGAAAATAAAAAGCCCGGCTCTCGCCGGGCTTTCATTTACGCTGTGGCGCTTCCTACATCGCCGCTAGGCGCAGCATGCGGCGGAGTTCATCCGGCTCGCTGGCGCGGCGCTTCTTGGCCTGACTGGGCTGGTAAGCGAGGCGCGCGTGGTCTTGGCAATAGGGATGTCCGCCCCAGGACCCGCGCCCGCAGAACGCGAAATCCGCGTCATTGGGGTCGCCGATCGGGAACTTGCACATGCT
>CAZWQS010000182.1:0-5222 GCA_964635925.1 uncultured Terricaulis sp.
AGGCCGCCGGAGACCTTGTAGGAGTTCTGGTCGAACTTCCCGCCCGCGTGGAGCTGGGTCATGATCACTTCGGCCGCGGAGACGCCTTCGCCGGGGTGGATGCCGGTGGGAATGCCGCGCCCGTCATCGGTGATTTCGGCGCTGCCGTCGGGATGCAAAATCACCTCGACGTTCTTGGCGTGCCCCGCCAGCGCCTCGTCGATCGCGTTGTCGACGACCTCATAGACCATGTGATGGAGTCCGGACCCATCGTCCGTATCCCCAATATACATCCCCGGCCGCTTCCGAACAGCGTCCAAGCCTTTGAGAACCTTGATGGAATCCGCGCCATACTCAGGCGCGCCCGCCGGTGCGGTTTGGGGAGGGGTCATGGGTATCGAATCGAGCCGGAAAACATGAGCCAATATAGGTGTTTCGGGCGCGAAAGTCTCGGTTTTGGATGCGGTTTTAGCGCCGCATGGGGCGCTCAAAACAAGCGCGGCAGCAGCACCCAAAACGCCGCCGATCCAGCCGTGAACAGCGCCCCCAGCGCCAGCCAAAGCCCGTCGCGCGCGGTCATGCCGAGGCCAAACAAAACGATGGCGAGCCCCGGCGCCAAAGGCGCGAACGGGATGAGCGAAAGCGGCAGCGTCACCAGCGCCGCGGCGGCGATTGAGAGCGCCGTCACGGTCACGAAAGGCGGCTTGGTGAGGAAAGCGAGGCGCGGGCGCAGCCACACCCCGTCCAGTTTGGCGATGGCAGGGCGGAGCTTCTCGAAGAAGTCCTGCATCGCCTGGCGCGGCATCTCGATGTCCAGGATGCTCTTGGGCAGCCACGGGCGCTTCAGCCCCAGCGCCATCTGCAGCGCCAGCGCCAGGATCACCATCGCGGTGAACGAGGTCATCAGCGGCACGATGGTGGCCGGCGAGATCGCGAACAGCCCGATCACCAGCAGCAACGGCCCGTAGGTGCGCCGCCCCACCGCGTTCACCAGCACGCGCACTGGGACTTTCTCTTGGCCGGAATCGCTGACGGCGGCGACAAGCTCATCCAGAACTTCGCACAAAGCATGCGTGCGGGGCGTGCGCGCCTCGGCGCGCGGGGTCGCGGGCGCGGTCATCTCGCTCATCTGAGCGCCAACGCCCGCGCTTGCAACAGGTTCCTTACGCCGCGATGCGCACCGGCAGCGTCTCGTAGCCTTTCACGAAGGACGAGGTGACGCGCTTGGGCTCGTCCACCACCTCGATATGATCGAAACGCTTGAGGATCTCCTCCCAGACGATGCGCAATTGCATTTCGCCCAGGCGATTGCCGACGCAGCGGTGAATGCCGAAGCCAAACGAAAGATGCCGGCGCACGTTCTCGCGCTCGATATCGAACGCATCGGGGTGGGCGATCACTTCCTCGTCGCGATTGCCCGAGACGTACCACATCGCCAGCTTGTCGCCCTTCTTGATCTGCTTGCCGCCCAGTTCAACATCCTCCAGCGCGGTGCGGCGCATGTAAGCGAGCGGGGTCTGCCAGCGGATGGTTTCCGAAACCAGCGCGGGGATCAAAGCCGGGTTGGCTTTCAGCTTGGCGTATTGCTCTGGAAATTTGTTGAGCGCGTAGACGCTGCCGGTGATCGAATTGCGCGTGGTGTCGTTGCCGCCGACGATCAGCAGGATCAGATTGCCCAGGAATTCCTGGCGCGCCATATTCCGCGTGCTTTCGCCGTGCGCGAGCATGGAGATCAGGTCGGGGCGCGGTTCGGCCTGCACGCGATCCTCCCACAGGCCGTTGAAATATTGCAGGCACTCCATCAGCTCGGCGCGGCGCTGCTCGTCGCTCTCGACAATGCCCTGCCCCGGCACGGCCGTCGCCACGTCCGACCAGCGCGTCAGCTTGCGGCGGTCGTCCCAGGGAAAATCGAACAGCGTCGCCAGCATTTGCGTGGTGAGTTCGATCGAGATTTTATCGACCCAATTGAACACCTCCCCACGCGGCGCCTCATCAAGCAACTTGCCGGCGCGTTCGCGGATGATCGGCTCAAGGTGCGCGAGGTGATTGGGGGCCACGATCGGCGAGACCGTCTTGCGCTGCACGTCATGCTTGGGCGGATCCATCGCGATGAACATCGGCAACGGGAAATCCTCTTCCGGATCGAACAGCACGATCGAGGGCTCGGAGGAGAAACGCTGGTGGTCCGTATCGACCGCCATGATGTCGTTGTATTTCGTGACCGACCAGAACGGCCCGTTCACGCTGTCGGGGCAATAATGCACCGGATCTTGCTTGCGCAGCCGTTCGAAGAACGGCCAGATCGTGTTGTCGCGAAAGCGCTCGGGGCGGCTCATGTCGAGCGTGGCGAGATCAGTCGTCCACGCGTCTTCGTTGGGATTGTAATCGAACACGTAATCCGGGTTTTGCCGGCGCACATAATCTGGGTTGGCCACGGCCATCCTCCCTGTTTGCGCCGACGACACCAAATTTTGACGCCCGTGTCACCTTGCCGCTGCGTGCACCTGCCCTTCACGCACCTCAAAATGCTGCGCGCGCGCGCCGAATGCGTCGAACAGATTTGCGTCCGTGCCGGTGAGCCAGGCTTGGCCGGGATTGGCGAGCAATTCGTCGAACAACGCCGCGCGGCGCACACTGTCCAAATGCGCGGCGGCTTCATCGATCAGGAGGAGCGAAGGCCCCGCGCCCGGATCGTCCGCCAGCGCGCGCGCCTGGGCCAGCGTGAGCCCCAACAGCAGCGCCTTTTGCTCGCCGGTGGAGCATTGATCGGCGTCCATATCCTTGGCGGCGTGGCGCGCCTTCAGATCGCTGCGGTGCGGCCCGTCCAGCGCGCGGCCCGCGCCCGCGTCGCGCCCGCGCACGTCACGCAACAGCTCGGCGAAATCCTCTTCCACGTCCGCGCTTTTAGCGCCGGCTTCAAAACGCGCCTCCAGCAAGCCTTCAAGCGCCAGCAGCGCCTTGGGGAACGCGCCGTCCGGGCGCGCATCGATCGCCTGCTGCAGGCGCGCCAGGGTCTCCACCCGCGCGGCCGCGATCGCGGCGCCATGCGCCGACATTTCGCGCTCCAAGCCCGTGAGCCACGCATCATCAAAATTGCGGTCGCTGAGCAGGCGTTGGCGTTCGCGCATGGCGCGCTCGTACGCCGCCGCCGCATGGCCATGCTCGCTGGCGCGCGCCAGTGTCAGGCGATCGAAGAAGCGGCGGCGATCCCCCGCCGGGCCGGACCAGAGCCGATCCATCGATGGTGTGAGCCACGTCATACGCGCCGCATCGCCTAGGTCAGAGGCGGTGGCCGGCATGCCATCGCGGCGCATCGCGCGTTTGACGCCGCCTTCCGGCGTGCGCTCGGCGCCGATGCCAAGCGCGATCTCATCGCCATCGCGACTGATGCGCGCCGAGACCGCCCAGAGCTGGGCGCGATCTTCCCCGCCGCCGCGCGCGAGTTCGATTACGCTGGCGCCGCGCAAGCCGCGGCCGGGCGCGAGCATGGTGAGCGCTTCGATGATGTTGGTTTTGCCCGCGCCGTTCGGGCCGTAGAGGCACACCGGGCGCGAGTCCAGGTCGAGCGACAGCGCGGCGTGATTGCGGAACTCGGTCAGCGCAAGGCGCGCAACATGCAGGCTGTGGCTCATGGGCGCGCGCGTTCGCCCGCCAACGGGCCGACGATCTCGATCCGGTCGGTGGCGACGCCGCCACGCCAAGCACGCGGGATCGCTGAGAGCGCCTCTGCATCGTCGATGCCGACCATGCCCACACGCCCGCGCGGGTTGATCGGCCCCACCAGCACGACATCGGTGTTGGCGCGCTGCATGCGCTCCAGCAGAAGATGCGGATACCCCCAGGCCGCCCAGCCGAAATTCACCGGCACGAACACGATCGTGTCGCGGCATGCGTCCGGCAGCGCGCCGAACCAGCCGGTGAGCACATAAGCCTTGGCGCACGCACCCAGCATGCGCCGCCCCGTGGCGCGCAACCCCGGCCGCAAGGCGCGGATGCGCTCCGCTGGCGCGGCGCCGAAAAACGCAAGGCGCGCGAAATCCGCCTCCGGCAACGCGTCGAGATAGGCCAGCATCAGTTCGCCCTCTCGCGGATCGTTGCTCTTGAAATTGATCAGGAAGCGCCGCTCGGGAAATGCGCTCAGCACCTCGCGCAGCGCCGGGATCAGGCCCACGCCCTGCCCGCGCAACGGATAGGTCTCTCCCCCATCGGCGGTATAGCCGTGGCCCGCGTCCAATGTGCGCAGATAGGCCATGGTCTGCTGGCGGGTGACGCCCGCGCCATCGGTGCGGCAGTCGAGCGTCCAATCGTGAAACACCGCGAACTCGCCGTCGGCGGTGGGATGCACGTCGATCTCGATCATGCTTGCGCCCGCATCGAACGCCGCCTGCATCGACGGCAGCGTATTTTCGATGAAGGCGTGCGTCAGCGGATGGATGCGCTCAGCCGTGCAGGTTTCGTTGGTGAGGCCCTCGCGTGCGAAATCCTGATGCACGCCGCGATGGGCCAGCAGCGTCAGCTCCCCCTGCGGGGCGCCGCGAAACGGAGCATTGAACACGCCCACGGCGCCGATCAGCAGCGCCGCCGCGCCCAGCGCGATCCAGCGCTTGCGCATGGGTTTAGACCCTCAGCGGCATCAGCACGTAAAGCGCCTGCTCGTCGGCCTCATCGCGCACCAACGTGGGCGAGCCGGAATCGGCCAGCTCAAACACGGCGTGCTCGCCTTCGATCTGGCCGGCGACATCGAGCAGATAGCGCGCATTAAAACCAATCTCGAGCCCGTCATCGCCATACTCGGCCGGCAAATCTTCCGTCGCCACGCCGGCGTCGGGGTTGTTGACAGTCAGCGTGACCTTATCCTTCTCCAGCGCCAAGCGCACCGAGCGCGAGCGCTCGGCCGACACGGTCGCCACGCGGTCCACCGCTTCGGCGAACGCCTTGTTGCCGATCTTCAGCTTCTTGGAATTGCCCTTGGGAATCACGCGCGCGTATTCGGGGAATGACCCGTCGATCAGCTTCGAGGTCAGCACCGCGTCCGACAGCGCGAAGCGGATTTTCTGCGGCGAAACGGAAATTTCCACGAGGTCGGTCGCGTCATCCAGCAAGCGCTTCAGTTCGTTGATGGTCTTGCGCGGCACGATCACGCCCGGCATGCCCGCCGCGCCCTTGGGCGCGTTCGCATCCGCCAGCGCCAAGCGGTGCCCATCGGTCGCCACCGCGCGCAGCTTGGCGCCGTCCTGCTCCAC
>CAZWQS010000183.1:0-5205 GCA_964635925.1 uncultured Terricaulis sp.
GAAACGGAAATGCTCGATGTCGTCGGTGACGGCTTGGATGGCGCGATGCGCGAGTTGGCGCAGCGCGTGCGCATCCGCCTCCATCGCCGGCGCTGCGGCGCCGGGCGCGGGCGCCGGCTGGCCGTGCGCGTCCGTCAGCGTCCAAACGCGCTGCACGAAATTCCACGCGCCTTTGACGCCGGAGGCAGTCCATTCCACATCGCGCTCGGGCGGGGAGTCGGAGAGCACGAACCAGCGCGCGACGTCGGCGCCGAAATCGGTGACGAACGCGTCGAGATCGACCACGTTCTTCTTGGATTTCGACATCTTTTCGATGGCGCCGGTTTCAACCGGCTTGCCGGTTTTCAGCTCAACGCGCTTGCCGTCTTGAATATCGGTCTCTTCCGGCAAGAGCCATGCGCCGGCGGCGGACTTGTACGTCTCATGCACCACCATGCCTTGCGTGAAGAGGCTGGCGAACGGCTCGCCGTCGGCGACGCCATCGAGAAACCCGCAATCGCGCATCGCGCGGGTGAAGAAGCGGGCGTAGAGCAAGTGCAGCACCGCATGCTCCACGCCGCCGACATATTGATCCACCGGCAGCCAATAGCTGGCGAGCTTCTTATCGAACGGCGCGTCCGGGTTTCGCGCATCGGTGAAGCGCGCGAAATACCAGCTCGAATCCACAAATGTGTCGAGCGTATCGGTTTCGCGTTGCGCCTTGCCGCCGCATTGGGGGCAATCGACGTGCTTCCAGGTCGGGTGGCGATCCAGCGGATTGCCGGGTTTGTCCTTCTCGAACGTGACGTCTTCCGGCAATTGCACCGGCAGGCTGCTTTCCGGCGCGGGCACGACGCCGCATTGGGGGCAGTGGATGGCCGGAATCGGGCAGCCCCAATAGCGTTGCCGTGAAACGCCCCAATCGCGCAGGCGCCATTGCGTGGCGGCTTCGCCCGCCTTGAGCTTCACCAATTCATCGATCGCGCGCTTGATGGCGTCGCGCGTGGAGAGGCCGTCGAGGAAGCGTGAATTGTAGATCACGCCATCGTCGGTGAAGGCTTCCGTGGTGATCGCGTGCGTGGCCGCATCCGCGCCCGGCGGCAATACGACGGGCTTGAACGGCAACTTGTATTTGTTGGCGAAGTCGAGGTCTCGCTGGTCGCCCGCGGGCGAGCCGAAGATGGCGCCCGTGCCGTAAGTCGAGAGCACGAAATTTGCGCCCCACACCGGCAAAATCCAATCGGGATCGAACGGGTGGCGCACGCGCACGCCGAGATCGACGCCGAATTTCGGCGCCTTTTCGATGTCGGCTTCCGAGGTGCCGAGGTGCGCGCAATCCTCGATGAATTTCGCCACGGCCGGATTGTGCTTGGCGATCGCCTTGGTCAACGGATGATCCGGCGCCAGCGCCAGGAAGCTGGCGCCGAACAAGGTGTCGGGGCGCGTGGTGTAAACTTCGATCGGACCGGGCGCTTGCGGCAAGAACGCCGGCGCCTCGGCGATGTCCCACCAAACTTTCGCGCCTTGGCTCTTGCCGATCCAGTTCGACTGCATCAGCCGCACTTTGTCGGGCCATTTCGTCAGCTTCTCGATCGCGGCGAGCAGGTCTTCGGCATAAGCCGTGACCTTGAACATCCATTGTTCAAGCTCGCGCGTCTCCACCGGCGCGCCGGAGCGCCAGCCCTTGCCGTCCACCACCTGCTCGTTGGCCAGCACGGTGTTGTCGACCGGATCCCAATTCACCTTCTGCTTCTTGCGATAGACGAGGCCCTTTTTCCAAAAGGCCAGGAACATCGCCTGCTGATGCTTGTAATAGGCCGGATCGCAGGTGGCGATCTCGCGGCTCCAATCGATCGCCAAGCCCAGCAACTGAAGCTGCCCGCGCATGGCGTCGATATTGTCGTAGGTCCAGCCCTTGGGATGGATGCCGCGCTCCATGGCGGCGTTTTCCGCTGGCAGGCCGAACGCGTCCCAGCCCATCGGGTGCAGCACGTTGTACCCGTTTGAACGGCGGAAACGCGCGATCACATCGCCCATCGTGTAATTGCGCGAATGGCCCACATGGATGCGCCCCGACGGGTAGGGGAACATCTCCAGCACGTAGGCTTTTTTCTTGCCCTTGGCTTGTTCGGGGCTGAGCGCGCGATCGATCCCGGCTTCGGCCCAGCGGGACCGCCATTTGGGTTCGATTTCACGATGATTGTAACGCGACATTATTCACGCCTTCATGTGGAGGCGCGTTGGTACTGCAAACAGCGCCTAAGTCCAGTTAGAGCAACGGACTTTAAATTCGCCTCAGTTTGATGGCGGGCGCCGCGCGAATTTAAAGTCCAGAAGTTGCTTTAGAAGACTTTGAATCTAAAGCGTCTTGTAGACCTTAAATGCGACACGGAGGATGATCCAAGGTTAGGGTCGCATTTAAGGTCCGACGCTTTAGTTGCCGACGGTGCTGAGTCGAAGCTGGCGCGCGCGCGTCAGAATGGCGTTCTCGATTTGCAGCTCGGTGTCGGGATTGACCGTCGCGTCCGTCCACGCGCCGTTTTCGTTGGTTTGGCGGAAGATCGACACGTTGAGCGCGTCCGCGCGCAGGCGCGTGTCGAGGATATAGACGGTCGCCTTGAAGCGCTCGTTTGGCGTGGTGGGGTCGGAGTGCCAGCCGGTAATGATGATGCCGCCGTAAGGATCGGCCGATTCCAGCGGCATGAAATTCAGCGTGTCGAGCGAGGCGCGCCACAAAAAGGCGTTCACGCCGATCTGCGCGCTTTGCTCCACGCCGCCGCCGCCGCCGCGCTCGGCCCGGTCATTGCCGCCGCCGAACATGGAGCACGCTGAAAGGGCCGCGGCCGCAACCATGAAGAGGGCGGCCTTGAAAAGCCCGGTCTGCGTCATCGAATTCCTCCGGCGTTCTGGGGCGCCGCTTCGTCCCCCGAGGCGGTGCGCCCGCCCATATACCCATGCGCGTGCGGCGGGGCCAGGGGGACGCTGCGAAGCCGGCAATGTTAAGGCCGGGGAGCGAAGCGGCCCCCGGCACGGGCATGATTTCCACAATGCTGACAGAGTTTTGATGAAATATTCGGGAGGCTGTGTCCTAAAATTCACTGCGCAGCCGGGTCGATTCGGTTATATTGGCCGATGAGTGGACAACGCTGAGGGGAATAGTTAACGTGTTGAAGCCGGCCGCATGGGTCTTCGCTGGCGCCGTTTTGGCGGCGGGCGCAGCGCATGCGCAGGAGCAACCCGCCCCCGCGCGCCTGGCCCCCATGGTCGAAAACACCGCCTCGGGCACCCCCTGGTATCAGCGCTTCACCACCTCCAACGGCGTGACTGAATCCGTCACCGGCGAGAACGAGAATGACCGCGTTCTCCCGCCGGCGTGGAGCACGGGGCAACGCTGGGGCGTGACGCTGGACGTGCGCGAAGCCACCCGGATCGAGCGTTCGCCCGAAGGCGGCCGCGGCGATCAAACCTCCGTCGGCGCCTATTACCAGTTCACGCCGCGCGTGCGCGTCGGCGGCGAATTCTCGCTGGAATCGACCCACCGCCCCGGCGCCGGCCTGCCCGAGCGCGATCAGGATGAGCCGCGCGCCGGTGTCCGCGTCGAGTCCGCATTCCGCTTCTAAGCGCCGGCCAGCGCTCCCACACTGACGATCCCAGTAAAGCCGCGCCCCGCAAGGCGGCGCGCTGTGTTCGCGTTGATCCCGCCGAGCGCCAGCACGGGCAGCCCCGCCGCGCGCGCCATCTGGCTGGCTCGGAAAAGGCCGAGCGGGGGATGGCCGGAGGCGCTTTCGGTGGGGAAGACTGGGCTCAGCACGCAGGCGTCCGCGCCATAGGCGCGGGCGCGGGCGATGGCGGCGGCGCTATGCGCGGCGGCGGTGACGAGGCGGCCCTCGCTCGGCGTACGGCGCACGCCAAGCAGGCGCTCCGGCCAATGCACCCCGTCTGCGCCCACGCGCTGCGCCAAGGCCGGATCGGCAGCAACCAGGAAGATGACGCCCCGGCTGCGGCAAGCCCGCGCCAGCGCCCGCGCCAAGCGCGCCCGCCCCGGCGCGCCGAAATGGCGATAGACCAGCGCCGCCCCGCGCGGCAGCCACTTGGCGACCGCCACCGGATCGGGCGTGCGCTGCGGGTCGGTGAAGAAGAACAGCGCCGGGATCGCCGGGGCGCCCGCCGTGCGGTTGAGCCTTTGCGCTTCAGCGGCTAGCACGGCGGCGGCGCTCATGACTGATCTCTCCTTCGCCGAAGCGCGCGCGGATATCCTCCGGCGCATGCACGCCGCCGCAAAAGCGGCGGGCCGCGATGGCGCAAGCATAACATTGGTGGGCGTGTCAAAGCAGCAGAGCGAAGACCGCATCGAGGCCGCGCTCGCGGCGGGCCAGCGCGTGTTCGGCGAAAACCGCGTGCAGGAGGCGCAGGCGCGCTGGGGCGAACGCCGCGCCAAGTATAGCGATCTGCGCCTGCGGCTGATCGGCCCGCTTCAAAGCAACAAGGCCGAAGCGGCACTTGCGCTGTTTGACGCCATCGATGTGTTGGATCGCGAGAAGCTGGCCGCCGCTTTGGCGGATGGCGCGGCGAAGCTCGGCAAATGTCCAGACATCCTGGTGCAGGTGAACACCGGCGAGGAGCCGCAGAAGGCCGGCGTCGCGCCAGGCGAAGCCGACGCCTTCATCCGCGCCGCGCGCGAGACGTATGGCCTGCCGGTGAAGGGCCTCATGTGCATCCCGCCCGCCGATGAAGAGCCCGCGATGCACTTCGCCTTGCTGGCGAAGATCGCCCGCCGCAACGGCCTCTCCGAGCTCTCCATGGGCATGAGCCATGATTTTGAAACCGCGATCCGCTTCGGCGCCACACAAGTGCGTGTAGGTTCAGCTCTGTTCGGCGCGCGCTAACCTTTCGCCTTGCTAGATCAGGATGGGCGTTGTCTTTACCGCCATGGTAGGATCAAAGTCCGTTACCTAGGGCTGAGTATGTCGCGCGACACCACCATCCTGATCATCGACGACGACGCGGATCTGCGTCAGGCGTTGATTGAGCAATTCGACGAGGAAGAGGGCTTTGCGGGCGCGGGCGCCTCCAGCGCCGTCGAAGGTTTCGGCGCGGCCGCCGAAACCAAGCCAGCCGCCATCGTACTCGACGTTTCGCTGCCCGACATGGATGGGTTTGAAGCCTGCCGCCAATTGCGCGAGCAGGGCGTCAAGGCGCCCATCATCATGCTGACGGGCGCGGCGC
>CAZWQS010000184.1:0-5193 GCA_964635925.1 uncultured Terricaulis sp.
ATACGCCGTTCGGCAATTCGATCACCACCGCCGAACACGCGATCGCTTTGATGTTCGCCGCCGCGCGCCAGCTCGCCGCTGCCGATGCGAGCACCCAGGCCGGCAAGTGGGAGAAAAACCGCTTCATGGGCGTGGAGCTTTACGCCAAGACGCTGGGCCTCATCGGCTGCGGCAATATTGGCGGCATCGTCGCCGATCGCGCGCTGGGCCTGAAGATGAAAGTCGTCGCCTATGATCCCTTCCTCAGCCCCGAACGCGCTTTGGCGATCGGCGTTGAGAAGGTCGAACTCGATGAATTGCTGGCGCGCGCCGACATCATCTCCCTGCATGTGCCGATGACGGAGAAGACCAAGAACGTGCTCTCGCGCGCGGCGATCGCCAAGACGAAGAAGGGCGTCATCATCGTCAACGCCGCGCGCGGCGGGCTGGTGGATGAAGCCGCGCTGCGCGAGGCGCTGGACAGCGCGCATGTCTCCGCCGCCGCGTTCGACGTGTTCACGGTGGAGCCGGCGAAGGAGAATCCGCTGTTCGGCGCGCCGAATTTCATCGCCACGCCCCACCTCGGCGCCTCCACCAACGAGGCGCAAGAGAACGTGGCGCTGCAAGTGGCCGAGCAGATGAGCGATTACCTGATGAGCGGGGCGGTGACCAACGCGCTCAACATGCCCTCGATCACCGCCGAGGAGGCGCCGCGCCTCAAGCCGTTTACGGCGCTCGCGGAAAAACTCGGCGCCTTCGCGGGACAGATCGTCGATGACGGGCTTGAGGAGGTTGAGATCGAGTATGAAGGCGAGGTCGCCAAGCTTAACATGAAGCCGCTCACCGCGACCGCGCTCGCGGGCTTGCTGCGCCCGTTGCTGCAAGACGTGAACGTCGTCTCCGCGCCGGCGCTGCTGAAAGAACGCGGCGTGCCGCTGACGGAATCGACGCGCGACTTGAGCCCAATCTATGACAGCCTGATCCGCATCAAGGTCAAAACCGGCGGCAAATGGCGCACGCTGGCGGGCACCGTGGTGGCCGGCGCGCCGAAGATCGCGGAGGTCAAGCAGATGCAGCTTGAGGCGCCGTTCCATCCGGTGATGCTGTTCGTGAACAACTCGGACAAGCCGGGCTTCATCGGCGCGCTGGGCACGATGCTGGCGGAAGCAGGCGTCAACATCGCCACCTTCCACTTGGGCCGCGAAGGCGCGGGCGCGGATGCGATCGCGCTGGTGGGCGTGGACCAGGTGGTGTCGGACGATCTGCTCGCCCGCATCAAGGCGCTGCCGCAAGTGCGCTACGCGAAGGTGTTGCGGTTCTAGCGCGCACGCGGCGCTTGTGCTTTGCTGGCGCCTTAAAAAAAAGGGGAGGGGTGATGCGAGCCTTATTGTTTGCGATAGCGATGATGGCGGCGCTGCTTGGCGCGCAGGCGCGTGCGCAAAATCCGCCGGCGGTGGTGACCGACAACCCGGCGAGGTACGCGCAGGGGTTCGCTGATGCGATGGCGCTGTCGGGCATCCGATCTTTGCGCGAAACCTATGTAATCTTGTACGGCCCTTTCGGCGGCGCATTGCCGACGAACATTGAATCCACGCTGCTTGTATATGAGCGCGCGATCGGCTCAGCGACGGCGCAGATTTCGCGCGTCATCGAAGATGTCACGCTTGGGGAGGCGACGCGGACCATCTACATATACCATTATTTTGGCGACAATCTGTGGCTGTTCACGCGCCTGGACTTCTACTTTCTGGGCGATGGCCGATGGGCGCTGGGATCGCTCGCCTTCGCTGATCAGTGGGCCTCGATCGTGAGTGCGACGACGCCCGGTTTCCGCGCGACGCCTACCCGGCGCTAGCGGGGAACTTGCGGGCCCGTTTTGCGTTATCGCCTCGCGCCCCAAGCCGGCGCGTGAAGGGGACGCCCATGAAATCGAAGCTTCTCGGCGCCACGCTTTTGCTGACCCTGGCGGGCGCGGCGCTTGCGCCGGCCCAGGCCAAGGTGGAGGAGATGCGCCTTGGCGTTGTCGGCAATATCCGCTCCGATCACGGCGATGTTGTCGGCGGCAAATACGGCGCGCTGAATGCGGAGATCGACATCGTGTCGAGTTCGCCGGATTTCCTGAACCTCATCGGTTCGCCGCGGCCCTATCTGTTCGCCTCGATCCCGGCCGCCGACGACGGCGTGAGCTTCGGCGGCGCCGGTCTCTATTGGCGCAATGAGTTTGTGCAGGATTGGGCGATCGAGCTGGGCTTCGGCTACATCATTCACGACGGGGAGATCGACAACATCTATCCTGCGGGCAGCCCCCAGGCCGTGGCGTTTGAAGCGGAGCACCAATTGCTCGGCTCGCGTGATCTGTTTCGCACCTCGTTCGCGCTGGAGCGCGAACTGGGCGAGCGGGCGGCCTTCCAGTTGTATTGGGAGCACATGAGCCACGGCCAAATCCTGGATAAGGGCCGCAACCAGGGGCTCGACTATGTCGGCCTGCGCCTCCTCTACAGATTCGACCCCGATCCGGCCGATTGAGCCGCTTTCGCGACGCCGCGACACCGGCTAGTTTCGTGTCAAATCGGGGGGGGGGCATCAATGCGCGGAACGGCGGCTGGCTTGGCGGCGATGGGGGCCATGACGGCGGCGATATGGCCGGCGCATGCGGACGCCGCCGAGGTGCATGCGGGCGTGATGCTGCACAACATTTGCGTCACCAATTGCAAGAACGCCGACAAGGAAGGCGGGCCGAGCGTTGAGCTGCAAGTCTCGTTCGACTCGCCGGAATTTCTGAACTGGGCGCTCTCGCCGCAACCTTACGTGATGGCCTCGCTCAACACCGCGGGCGATACCAGCTTTGCGGGCGTGGGGCTTGAGTGGCGCTGGGATTTCGCGCCGGGCTGGGCGCTTGAGCCGGGGCTCGGCTATGTCGTGCATGACGGCAAAATCGAAAACCCGTATCCCAACGGCACGCCCGAAGCGGCCGCGTTCGCCGAAGAACATGTGCAGCTTGGTTCGCGCGATCTGTTCCGCACTTCGCTGGCGCTGACGCGCGATCTGCCGGGGCCGTGGGAAATCCAGGTGCAGTATGAGCACCTGAGCCACGGACAAATCCTGGGCAGCGGCCGCAATCAAGGCATCGACGAAATCGGCATCCGCATAGGCTATCGCTTCGGCGATTGAAGCGGGCGATTTCAGCTTTAAGATGCCCTCGCTCCAGAACGGGGGGATGCATTCATGGGCGCACATCTGCGAGAGCGGTTTCGTAAGCATGGCGCAAAGCGCATCTTGGCGCTCGATGGCGGAGGCGTGCGCGGGTTGCTCACCATCGGCATGCTGGCGCGCCTGGAAGATCATTTGCGCCAGCGCAGCGGCAATCCGAATTACCGGCTCTGCGAATATTTCGATCTGATCGGGGGCACGTCCACCGGCTCGATCATCGCCACGGGCCTGGCGCTTGGGCTTTCGGTGGCGGAAATCTCCGCGCTCTACAAAACCGTGATCCCGAAAGTGTTTCGCCGCTTCAAATTCCAGGGCGTCGGCATTTTCGCACCCATGTTCTTGAGCGCCCCCTTGGCTAATGCGCTGAAGGAGCAGTTCGAGGGGCGCACGCTGGCGTCGGAGGATTTGCGCAGCGGCCTGGCGATCTTCGCCAAGCGCATCGATACCGGCAGCGCCTGGATTCTCGTGAACAATGCCGATTGGCGCTATTACGTCGATAATAGCGGCTTTCGTCTGCGCGACATCGTGCAGGCCAGCGCCGCCGCGCCGCATTTCTTCAAAGGCGTGCTGCTGAACATGCCGGTGCGCGGCGATGCGGATCGCTCGATGTCGGCGTTCGTGATCGATGGCGGCGTGGGCGGCTACAACAATCCCGCGCTTGAACTTGCCGTGGCCGCGACCGATCCGGCCTATGGCTTCAATTGGAGCCCCGGCAAGGATCAGCTCTACATTCTGTCGCTCGGCACCGGTTTTCTGCGCGAGCGCATCGACGCGCTGCGTTACCGGCGCAAGACGTTCGTGGGCCAAACGCTCAACGCGCTGCGCAGCATGATCCACGACGTGTCGCTGCAACAGGTCGCCTATCTGCAGGCGATCAGCGAAACGCAGGCGCGCTGGCACATCAATTCGGAGAAGCAGGATCAGCCCACAGCGCCCTATCTCGCGACCGATCCGCTGCTGCACTATCAGCGTTTCGATGCGCGCATCGAAGAGGTGGCGCAGAGCGAGCGCCGCCCCGAGCACGCCCAGCGCCTGCTGGGCCGGGAGCTCAGCGCGCGCGAGATCAAACGCCTCAACGAAATCACAAACTCCGATGAGGCGAATTTGAGCTTGCTCTATGAGATCGGCGATTCCGCCGGCCAGCACTATCTGCGCGTGGCCGCCCCGCCGGCTAAATTCGACCCCTGGGGCGGCTGACCTGCGCCACCGGGCGCCCTTGACGGAAGGGGCGGATAAGGCGAAGCCCCAAAACGCTTCAAAGGAGCGTTTTTCATGGCCGGAGTCGTCGTTGTCGGCGCCCAATGGGGCGACGAAGGCAAGGGCAAGATCGTCGATTGGCTCTGCCATCGCGCCGATGTCGTCGTGCGCTTTCAAGGCGGGCACAATGCTGGCCACACGCTCGTCGTGGGCAACACGACTTATAAGCTCGCGCTGCTGCCTTCGGGCGTGGTGCAGGGCAAGCTCTCGATCATCGGCAATGGCGTGGTGGTCGATCCCTGGGCGCTGGCCGAGGAGATCGCCAAGATCGAAGCGCAGGGCGTGCGCATCGCGCCCGACAAGCTCGTGCTTTCAGATCAAGCGTGCCTGATCCTGCCGTTTCACCGCGATCTGGACGCCGCGCGTGAAGCGCAAGCGGGCGCGGCCTCCATCGGCACCACGCGGCGCGGCATTGGGCCCGCTTACGAGGATAAGGTTGGCCGCCGTGCGCTGCGCGTCGCGGACCTTGCCGATGAAGAGGCCGTGGCCTGGAAAGTCGAACGCCTCACCGCGCACCACAATGCACTGCGCAGCGGCTTGGGCTTGCCGGAGATCGACGTCGCCGCGCTGAAGGCCGAACTCGCCGCCATTGCGCCGAAAGTGCTGCCGTTCGCGCAGCCCGCGTGGCGCGTGCTGGATGCGGCGTTTCAGGAATCCAAGCGCGTGCTGTTTGAAGGCGCGCAAGGTTCGTTGCTGGACGTGGATCACGGCACTTATCCGTTCGTCACCTCGTCCAATGTCGCGGCC
>CAZWQS010000185.1:0-5171 GCA_964635925.1 uncultured Terricaulis sp.
AGGGCGACAAGCTGGCGTGCGTGCGGCTGGACGCGGCGCACCCGCCCGCCGCGTTCGGCGCGCGCGCCATCGTGCTGCCGCGCGGGCGTCATGCGCTGGAGGCGTGGCGGCGCTTGCTAGCGCGAACGCCCGAGCGCCGCGCGGCGATCGCATCGAGCCCGCGCACCTCCCGCCTTGCGGGGATCGGCGCGGCGCTGACGATGGCGCTGGCGGTAGGCGCCGCACTTTATGTGAGCGACGCGGCGTTCGCCGCGCGCGTGAACCAAATCGCCGGCGTGGCGCAAGCGCAGGCGAGCGGCCTCATGCAATCGATCAAAGCCCGCGTCGCGGGTTAAGAAAATCAGGGCCGCCCGATCCGTTTGATTTCCCAGTCGAGCGCAATGTCATGCTTGGCGCGCACCGCCGCGCGCACGTCTTCGCCCAAGCCTTCGATATCGGCGGCGCTGGCCTCGCCCGTGTTGATCAAGAAATTCGCGTGCTTTTCACTCACCTGCGCGCCGCCATGCTTATAGCCGCGCATGCCTGCTTCATCGACAAGCTTCCAGGCCGACAATTTTTCGCCATTCGCGGCGAGCGGGTTCTTGAACGTGGAGCCGCCGGTTTTTTCGCGGATCGGTTGGCTGGCTTCACGCTTGGCGGTGATCTCGCCCATGCGCGCCGCGACTGCATCAGGCGCATCGGCCGCGCCTTTGAATACCGCCTCCATCCACACGATCGGTTCGGCGATCGCGTTGTGGCGATAGGTAAAGCCGAAATCTGTATTTGAGAATTCGCGACGTTGGCCGGCGCGGTCAAAACCCCACGCGCTTTCGAGCACGTCTTTCGTCTCGCTTCCGTAGCAGCCGGCGTTCATGGTCAGCGCGCCGCCGATCGTGCCGGGGATGCCGGCGAAAAACTCGAGCCCGGCGACGCCCGCTTTCGCCGCCGCCTTGGCGACCATTGCGTCCAGCGCGCCCGCGCCCGCGATGATGCGTTCGCCCTCGGCCCTGATCTCCGCGAATTGACGCCCCGCTAAACGGATCACCACGCCCGCCACGCCGCCATCGCGAATGATGACATTGGAGCCGACGCCCAGAATTGTGACGGGGACATGTTCGGGCAACGCGCCCAGGAACGCGCCGAGATCGGCGGCGTCAGCGGGGATGAACAAAGCATCCGCCGGCCCGCCGACGCGAAACCATGTGAACGGCGCCAAGCGCTCCTTCAGGAGAAGCTTGCCGCGCACCTGGGGCCAATCGATCTCACTCATTGTTGATGGCGTATGGCAAGGTTTGCACCGGCGTCAACGCCCCCAAGCTCTCGCCTTTTCGCGCCGGCGCGCCATACTTGAGGCAACTCATACGAGGAGAACCCGATGTTGCGCCCCCTTCTGCTCGCCGCCGCGGCTTTGACATTGGCCGCCTGCGCCAGCTCCGCCGCCAGCGACACGCAAACCACGTCTAACGCCGCGCCGACGCAGGATTGCTTCCGCAATGACGATATTTTCGGCTACGGCGTGATCGACGATCACAATGTCGAAGTGCGCGCGCGCGGGCGCTATTACATCTTCACCACCAATTGGAACGCACGCGAACTGGATTGGACCCATGCGATCGCCATCCGCTCCACCACCGGCTGGATTTGCACCGGCAATGGCCTAGGCGTGGAGATCATCGGCGGCGAGCCGCAGCGCCGCTTCCCGGTAAGTTCGATCACGCGTAAGCCGGAAGAGCCGGAGCCGACGGGGAGCTAGCCGCGCTCCTTACCCCGCAACCTTCAGCCCCGCGCGCAAGGCGATGCGGCCGAGCGCGCCTTTGACGATCACGTCGAGCTGGCTTTTCGGCATGTAGTCGGCGGGGGCCACATAGCTCACGCGGTCTTCGGCGATAAGGCGGGAGACTTTGTCGAGACTGCGCGGCTCGGTCCATTGATAGGGATCGAGCACGGCGATGGCGCAGCCGCCTTGGCTTGTCACCATCTTCATCGAGGGAATGTCAGTGTCGCCGTCGCCGATGAAAATCATGCGCTCGAACGGCAGGCGCTCGTCATCGTGCATCCAGCGATTGATCGCTTCGGTATCGTGGACGTTGTCGATGCCCTTGTTGATGCGGAAAAGGAATTGCGTTTTCGTGGTGTAGTTGATCGCCACGCTCGGCCATTTGGCTTCGCCGTTCTTGTCGTAGAGAAAACGCGAGGCGAACACTTGGCGGAAGCGCCCGAACAGCGCGCAGCCTTCGATCATCTCATAGATGCCTGAAGAGACGACGTAATGATCGAGCTGCAGGCCCAGATCGTCGGCGAACGCGTCGATGCGTTCGAACCAATGATCGAGGCCGTCGAAGAAATCGGGATCGGCGCCGCTTTGCTGCAATTGCTTGCGCGTGACCGGATGGCCCGCCGCGCGCGCGCGATCCAGCATCAGGTGCATGTAGACAAGAATTTCGTCCGCATCCTCGGCGCGCGCCAAGCGCTTCACCTCCTGCCAGAATTCGGGATGGCTCATGCCCGCGATATCGGGGATGAAGCTGCGCTCTTGCAGGTTGCCGCGCGCGAGCGTGCCGTCGAAATCATAGACGATCGCGGCGCGGATGGGCGTGGGCTTTCGGGGTGCGGTGTCGGCCATCAGACCTTGGCGCCGTGAGTCGGCGCGCGGGTCAACCAGCGTAGCCCCAATCGATCATTTTGGCTGCGACCAGAATCACGATCAGCGCCACCGGCGCGCCCACCCGGGCGTAGTCGGTGAATTTGTAGCCCGCCGGGCCCATCACCAACATGTTGTTCTGGTGTCCGATTGGCGTCAGGAAATCCGAAGACGCCCCGATCAGCACCGCAATCAGCAGCGCGTCCGGCGAAACGCCGATGCCAGCGGCCACGGATAGCGCGATCTGCCCCATAATGATCGCGGTGGCGACGTTGTTGAGAAAAATCGAGAGCAACATGGTGGCCGTGACCATCGCGGCCGCGGCCCAGAAGAGCGGCGCGCCTTGCAGCACGTCAGCCAAGCCGGACGCGAAAATCTGCGCCGCGCCGCTGGACTGAAAACTCTCGCCCACCGGGATCATCGCGCCGATCAACACGATGATCGACCAATCCACTGACGAATAAATTTCCTTCGGCGGCAAGAAACGCATGGCCGCAATGCCGGCGGCGGCGGCAGCGAAGGAAAACGCCGTGGGAATGGCGAAAACGACCGAGGCTAAAACAGCCGCGCCGTAGACGCCCAGCACGATGCCGGCGCGCACCCCATCCACGCGCGCGGCGGCGCGCCGCCCGATCTCCAACAAGCGCGCATAGCGGGCATAGATGGCGATCTGCTCGGCCGATCCGTGCAGCGCCACTTGATCGCCCGCCTCAAAGCGCAGACGCGAAAGCGGCAAGCGCGCACTGGCCGCGCGACGCCCCCCGCCTACGACGGCGACGGCGCCGTTGGTGTCCCATTTCACGGTGTCGAGCGGGCGCCCGATCAGCGGGGAGCCAAAGCCCACAACGGCGGTGAGCGTCACCGCGTCCTCCGCATCGGATTGTTGCACCGCCAGCGGCACGCCGGCTTTCTTCGCCGCCGCCCATGGATCAACGGCGCCGCCCACGAGCAGGCGGTCGCGCGCTTGCAGCGGCCGCGCCTGCGCAAGCTCCAGCACGCGGCTGCCGCGCAACACCGCGAGCGGCGTGAGCTTTGAGGTTTTGAGTCGCTCCAGTAGAGCGCCCTCGCCGGCTTCATCGAGAGACTCGCTGGACAGAGGGCCGACCTCGAACGTTGCGTAATAATCCTTGGGTGCGTCGCCGCCGACGTCGCGGCGCGGCGCCAGGCGCCATCCGACAACACAAATAAAGCCGACGCCCGCCGCGGCCACGGCGGCTGCCACCGGCGTCATCTGGAAAAACGCGAACGGGGCGCCAAGCATCTCCGCGCGCACGGAAGAAAGGATAAGATTTGCCGGCGTGCCGATCAACGTCGTCATGCCGCCGAGAATGGTCGCGAAAGCGAGCGGCATGAGGCCTGCACTCGGCGGCAGATCGTTGGCGCGGCAGATAGCGATCACCGCAGGCATCGTGATCGCCAGAGCGGCGATGTTGTTCATGAACGCCGATAGGCCCGCGGCCGCCACCAGCAAGATGCCGAGTTGCAGGAAGAACGGCGCCTTGAGCAGAGCCAGGCGGTTGGTCAACGCATCCGCGACACCCGTCAGCTCAACCGCGCGCCCGATGATCAGCACAGCAGCGATGACAACCACCGCCTGATCGCCAAAACCCAGAAACGCCTGATCCGGCGGCACGAGCCCCAGCAGCAAACAGGCGGACAATGCAAGCAAAGCCACCAGATCGTGGCGCACGCGATTGCTGGCGAATAGCGCAAGCGCCACACCCAACACAATCATGCTTAGAGCGGCTGGGCTGAGCGCGTCTCCGCTCACGCGGCCGCCGCGCCCAATTTGGCCGGCAGCGCGTTGGCGTAGGTGGTGATGTCGCCCGCGCCGAGGCAGACAACGATGTCGCCAGGCCGCGCTTCGGCGCGCACGAAATCGGGCAGCGCATCGAGGCTGGCGAGCTTGCGCGCGTCGCGGTGGCCGTGGCTTTTGAGGCTGGCGGCGAGGCTATCGGCGCTGATCCCTTCGATCGGGGCTTCGCCGGCGGCGTACACGTCAGCCACCGCCACGATGTCGGCGTCGTTGAAGCAGGTGGAGAAATCCTTGAACAGATCGCGCAGGCGCGAATAGCGGTGCGGCTGCACAACGGCCAGCACGCGCCCTTCGGTCATCTCGCGCGCGGCGGAAAGCACGGCGGCGATCTCGACCGGGTGGTGCCCGTAATCATCGACGATGCGCACCTCGTTCCAATAGCCGGTGGTGGTGAAGCGGCGTTTCACGCCGGCGAACTTCTTCAAGCCCGCGCGTATGCCGGCGTCCGTCACGCCCAGTTCGCGCGCGACAGCGATGGCGGCGACGGCGTTTTGCACATTGTGGCGGCCAGCCACCGGCAAGAAGAGGTCGTGCATCGTCACGCCCGGCCCCTCGCCCTTGCGGCGGGCCACAACGTCAAACGTCGAGCCGTCGCGCGAAGGGCGCACATTGTGCGCACACACATCGGCCTGCGGATTGAAGCCGTAGGAGATGATGCGCCGATCGCGCACATGGGCGGCGAGCGCCTGCACCTGCGGGTGATCCAAGCACATCACGGCGAAGCCGTAGAACGGG
>CAZWQS010000186.1:0-5156 GCA_964635925.1 uncultured Terricaulis sp.
GCGTGGGATGAGGCCCGAGATCGGATTGGACGCCACGATTTCCCTCCCGCGCGCCGGCTCATGACGCGCATGCAATGTTCAGCGCGCGATCAAGGCGAGATATCGACCGGGACGGAGCTTTCTGGCGGCGTCCAGATCTCTTCTTGCGGCGGCGCGGGCGGCTCAGCGCCCCAGGCGATGACAAACGCCGCCGCCCCCGCCAGCGCGCACGCGATCGACCAGAGCAGCGCCGCCCAATCATAATTGCGTTGCACGATATCGGGTTCAGCCGCGCCGGCATGCGCGCGCTGGCGGCGGCGCTCGATCAGCACGTAGCCGGCCAGAAACACGAACGGCAGCGCAAAGCCCCAGGGCGCGGCGGCGGGCATCCAGGTGCGCACCAGAAGCCCCAGCGAGCCCAGCGCCAGGCCCGCCATGATCAGAAATTCGAAAATGGCCTGGCCGCGATCGCCGAACACCGTGCGCAGGCGCCGGCGGCGCATACCCATTTCCTCGAACATCGCGGAGAAGAAGTTTCCCATCGCGGCGGGGCATAACTCAGGCGGGCCAATAGGCAAAGAGGCGCTTTCGCGGAGAGGCGTTGGTTCCACATTGCCCCGGAATGACGAGGGGCTACATTTGCAGCCAGAGAATGAGGGGCGCGCCGGCATGAAGCTCAATTGGAAACTGATCGGTCTTGGGGTGGGCGGGCTCGTCGGCGTGCTGGTGCTGGCGGCGGTGCTGTTCATCGTCTTCTTCCCCAAGGAATTGGCCGCGCGCGAGGCTGAGCGGCGCATCGAAGCCGCCACCGGGCGCGAACTGGTGCTGGGCGATCAGATCGATGTGAGCTTTTGGCCGGCGCTGGGCTTTTCGGTGAACGACGCCTCGCTCTCCAACCCCGAGGGCTTCTCGCAGGACGAGCCGTTCATCGCCGCCGAGAAAATCGTGTTCGCGGTGGCGCTGATGCCGCTGCTGCGCGGCGACATTGAGGTGCGTGAGCTGATCTTCGAGGGCGCGGACCTGCGCCTCATCGCCGGCGCCGATGAAGCGACCCCCAATTGGGCGTTCCCGACAGAGAGCACGCAAGACGAAGAAAGCGGCACGATCGAGGATTTGCGCCTCGACGACGTACGCCTGACGCGCGGACGGATCTCCTTCCAAGGCGCGGAGGGCGAGCCGCTGGTGCTGGAGAATGTCGACGCCAGCCTGGCGCTGGACTCGCTCGACAGCCCCGCTCAGCTCAACGCCGCGTTCGACTACAAGGGCGAGCGTTTGGATGTGACCGGCGAAATCGGCGCCCCGCGCGCGGTGTTGGAGAAAGGCGAAACGCCGCTGAGCGTAAGCGTACGCGCCGCGCCGATCAACGCGTCCTTCGACGGCGCGTTTCAAGTGGAAACCGGCGCACTGGCGGGCCGCATCGACGCGAGCGGCCCAAGCGTGCGCCGCCTGCTGGCGTGGGTGGCCACGCCCATGGGCGAAGGCGGCGGGTTTGGCCGCTTCAGCGTCGCGGGCCAGATGGCGCACGTTGGCGAACGCACGGAGCTGAACGAAGCGACGTTCCAGCTCGATGCGATTGAAGCGCGCGGCAATCTGGCGCTTGTGGCGCGCGAAGATCGCCCGCTGTGCATCGAAGGCGCGCTCACCGCCGGCGAGATCGACGTGAACCCGTACCTGCCCGCGCCGGCGCAAGGCGGCGAGAGCGTCAACACCGATACGGCCTGGAGCGAAGCGCCGCTTGACCTTTCGGGCCTGCGCGCGCTGGACGCGAACCTCAATCTCACTTTGGGCGGGCTGCGCTTCCAGAAGATGAGCTTCACCGACGTGGCGCTGGCGTTGCGTGTGGCGGGCGGCGCGGCGGACGCGCGCCTCACGCGCATTTCGCTGTATGGCGGCGCGGGCAGCGCACGGCTGATCGCCGACGGCTCCGGCGCGACCCCGCGCGTGGCGGTGGAGCTGGCGGCCGACAACGTGCAGGCCGAAACGCTGCTGCGCGATGCGGTGGGCTTCGACAGCATCGTCGGGCGCGGGCGGCTGACGACCTCACTGGTCGGCACGGGGCGCACGCAAGCGGCCTTGATGCGCAGCCTGCGCGGCAATGCGGCTTTCAATTTCAATGACGGGCAATGGAAGGGCGTGAACCTGGCCCAAGTGGGCCGCGCGGTGCAGGCGCTGCGCGGCCAAGGCGGCGCGATCACCGGCCAGGGCCAAGGCAATTCGACAGACTTCGCCGAGTTGGCGGCCACGTTCGCGGTGATCGACGGGCAAGCGGCGACGCAGGACCTGCGCTTGCTCAATCCGTATGTGCGCCTCACCGGTGCGGGCATCGTGAACATCGGCGCGCAAAGCATCGACATGCGCCTTGAGCCGCGCGCGGTGACAAGCGCGCAAGGCCAAGGCGGCGACGCGGCCACGCAAGGCTATGGCATCCCCTTCCGCGTCAGCGGGCCGTGGAGCCGCGTGAGCTTTGCGCCTGCAGTGGAAGAGATCGTGCAGAACGAATTACGGAACATCCTCGCCCGCGAAGCGCGCGAAAATCCCGACAACCCGCTTTCGCAGATCGCCGGCGCGCTGTTCGGCAATCAAACTGAAGCGCCGGCGCAGACGACGCAAACCGGCGAAACGCCCGCCGCCGAAGGCGAACAGCCCGTCGCGCAGCAGCCGGCGCAACAGCAGCCGCAAAGCACGGAAGACGCCGCGCGCGGCGCGCTGGGCGATTTCCTGCGCCGTGCGGCAGGGGGCAATCGCGAGCGCGAGAAACAGGAGGCTCAACCAGCGCCCGATGATGGGAAGCAGGAATAACCCTCAGGCTGACGCGATGAGCCGCAAGCAAAACCGCCGAAAACTAGAGGGCCCGGGCAGCGAAGCGCGCTTGCGTGCAATGCAGGCGCGCTTCCGCGCCGTCACCCCAAAGGGGCCATCTCGAAATTTTCGCAAAGCGCGCGCTTGGCTGCTTCCGTTACTGATCGGCGCTGTGCTGGGCATGGGCGCTTATCTGCTGATTGATATTCTGTAGCTGCGCCTTAGCGCCCGGTGTGGAACACCGCGAGCTTGTTGCCGTCGAGGTCGCGGAAATAGGCGAAATCGCCGAAATTGGCGCGCGGGCCGGGCGGGCCTTCGCAGGTCGCGCCAAGTTCGAGCGCCTTGGCGTGCATGCGCGTCACGTCTTCCTGGCTGTCGACATTGATCGCCAGCATGCCGCCATTGGAGACGGTGGCTTGCTTTTCGTCGAACGGGCGCGTGACCATGATCATCGCGCCGTTCGAGAGGCGATAGAGCAGACCGTGCGGCGTGGGCATCAACCGCTTGCCGCCCATTTCGCCCAGAAAGGCGTCGTAGAACGCGGTAGCGCGGTCGAAATCGTTGGTGCCGAGACAGACGTAGCCGATCTGAGCCATGACGTTTCTCTCCCCTGCCGCGCTGTGCGGCTTTGCGCGGATCAAGTGCGCGCAAAGGCTGGGCGTCAAGCCTGACGTTGCGTCTAGCCGCTAATACACCCGTTTCTTCGGTGGGATCGTCTCGATTTCGTTGGTCATCGTGTTCGAATGAACAGGGCGGAAATCGATCTTCACTTGGCCGCTTGGGATGTCGAGCCAGGCCAGCGTGTGCTTCATCCAGTTTGCGTCGTCGCGCTCGGGGAAATCCTCGCGCGCGTGGGCACCGCGGCTCTCGGTGCGGTTGGCCGCGCCGTTCACGGTGACGGCGGCCTGGGCGATGAGGTTGTCGTATTCCATCGCTTCGGCCAGATCGGTGTTCCAGATCAGCGAGCGGTCGCTGATCGCGATATCGCCGATCTTACCGTACACCTTGGCGATGCGCGCCACGCCTTCCTGCAGCGTCGGCCCTTCGCGATAGACGGCGCAGGTTTCCTGCATCGCCACCTGCATTTCATGGCGTAGTTCCGAGGTGCGGGCCTTACCCGCCGCGTTGCGGAAGCGATCAAAGCGCGCGAGGTGCTCCTCGCCCGCGCCTTTGGGCAGATCGCTTTGCGAGGCGTTGGCTTTCAGCTTCTCGCCGCAGCGCAGGCCCACAGCGCGGCCGAACACCACCAGATCGATCAGCGAATTGGAGCCGAGCCGATTGGCGCCATGCACCGAGACGCACGCCGCTTCGCCAACGGCCATCAAGCCCGGCACGATGGAATCGGGATCATCGCCCACCTTGGTGAGCACCTCGCCGTGATAATTCGTGGGGATGCCGCCCATGTTGTAGTGCACCGTGGGCAGAACCGGGATCGGCTCGCGCGTCAGATCGACGCCGGCGAAAATCTTGGCGCTTTCGGAAATGCCCGGCAGGCGCTCATGCAAGAGCTTGGGATCGAGGTGATCCAAGTGCAGATGGATGTGGTCCTTCTTGGGGCCGACGCCGCGGCCCTCGCGGATTTCGATGGTCATCGCGCGGCTCACCATGTCGCGCGGGGCCAGATCCTTCACGGTGGGCGCGTAGCGCTCCATGAAGCGTTCGCCGTTTGAATTGGTGAGATAGCCGCCCTCCCCGCGCGCGCCTTCAGTGATGAGGCAGCCCGAGCCGTAAATGCCAGTGGGGTGGAATTGCACGAATTCCATATCCTGCAGCGGCAGGCCGGCGCGGAGCACCATAGCGTTGCCGTCGCCCGTCTGCGTGTGCGCGCCGGTGCAGGAGAGGTAGGCGCGGCCATAGCCGCCAGTGGCGATCACCACGGTTTGCGCGCGGAAGCGGTGCAGCGTGCCGTCATCCAGCTTCCAGGCGGTGAGGCCGCGGCAAACGCCGTTCTCCATGATGAGATCGAGCGCGAAATATTCGATGAAGAAATCAACCGCGTGCCGCAGCGATTGGCCGTACATGGTGTGCAGCATGGCGTGGCCGGTGCGGTCGGCCGCCGCGCAGGTGCGCTGCACGGGCGCTTCGCCGTAATTGCGCGTCATGCCGCCGAAGGCGCGCTGATAAATCTTGCCTTGCTCGGTGCGCGAGAACGGCACGCCCCAATGCTCAAGCTCATAAACCGCGGCGGGCGCGTTGCGCGTCAGATATTCGATCGCGTCCTGATCGCCCAGCCAGTCCGACCCCTTCACGGTGTCGAACATGTGCCATTGCCACTTATCCTCGCCCATATTGCCGAGCGAAGCGGAGATGCCGCCTTGCGCGGCGACCGTGTGCGAGCGGGTTGGAAAGACTTTGGTGACGCAGGCCGTTTTCAGGCC
>CAZWQS010000187.1:0-1387 GCA_964635925.1 uncultured Terricaulis sp.
CCGCCAAAGCCATCAAATACATCCGCCGCATCGAAGAATTGATCGGCTGCCCCGCCGCGCTCGTCTCCACTAGCCCCGAGCGGGAAGACGTGATTCTGATGCGCGATCCGTTCAAGGCGTGAAACGAAGCGCGCCGGCCTTGCGTCCGCGCCGCCCCTCATGCCTACTCTCGCCCAAGTGATTGCCGGAGTTCCGCTTTTGTCCGACGAGGAAGAAAAGCCCGCCGCCCGCCGCTTCAGCGTGGAGGGGGCCAAGAAGCAGGCCGAGGAGGCGCTGCACAAATCGGAATTCATCCTCTCGCGCGCCTACGGGCTCTTCAAAGATCCCAAGAGCGAGTGGGAGCAGATTCGCGCCGAGCAGACGACCATCCCCGCGATCCTGATCGGCTATGTGGCGCCGCTCGCGGCGATTCAGCCGATTTGCGACATCATCGGCAAACTGATCTTCGGCCAGCTCGCGTCGGATACGACGACGGGCCTGGCGGCGTTGCCGCAAGCGCTGGTGGGCGGGGTGATCTTTTGGGTGGTGAGCGTGGCGATCGTCGGCCTGCTCGGCGTCATCGTGAACGCCGCCGCGCCGCATTTCGACGCTGATGGCGATGATCTCGCCGCACAGAAAATCGCCGCGTACTCGATGACGCCGTTTTATCTCTCCGGCGTGCTGCTGCTGTGGCCCCCGCTCGGGTGGCTGGGCGTGGTGGGCTTAGCGGCGGCGGTGTACGTGATGTATTGCGGGCTGCCGATCCTGATGAAGGCGCCGCAGGATCGCGCGCTGGGCTACGCCGCGACGGTGACGATCGCAGCGATGGTCGCGGGCATCGTACTGCTCGCCATCGCGTTCAACCTCGTATGAGCCTCGACGGCGCCGATCGCGCCCCTGGGCTCATTCGCCGGGTCAAGCACTTGATCTGGGATCCGCCCATGACCTGGGACGCGATCGCCAAGGAAGAACCCTCATCGGGCGCGCTGCTGGGCGGCTATGTCTTACCGTTGGCGCTGGTCATGACGCTGGCGGGATGGCTTGGCGCATTGCTCGCGGCCGACTTCGTGTTCGACGGCGAGACCTTGATCGCGCAACCCGCCGCCGCATTGATGCGCCTTGTGCTGGCGATCGGCGGCGTGATCGGTTTCGCGCGCCTGGCTGATGCGCTCGCGCCGCGCTTTGGGGGCGCAGCCAATCCCATGCGCGCCATGCAATTGAGCGCCTATGGCGCCACCGGTGTGTTGCTGGGCGGCATTTCCATGCTGATCCCGGGCGTCGCGCCGTATGTGATCGCCGCGGGCGCGATGTTTTCGCTGGTGCTGATCTATATCGGCCTGCCACGCATGATGGGCGCGCCGGAAGAAAAGCGCATCGCGTATTTCTGGAGCATGATCGGCGCGGCCGC
>CAZWQS010000187.1:1487-5134 GCA_964635925.1 uncultured Terricaulis sp.
CTGCCGGGCGGCTTTGCGCTGACGGGCTACACCGTCGCGCCCGCGATCGGCGCGTCGCAGGCGGAAGGGGTTTATACGCGCGCGGCCGGGCGCATGGTGATCACCATCACGTATCTGGGGCCGCGCGGCGCGATCGACGCCACAGCCGCGGCCTATCGCGCACTCACCCCGCGCCAGGACGAGCACGGCTACGCCCGCCATCAAATGACGGACGGGCGTCTGGTGGCGGAAAACGTCGCGGGCGAGGCGATCAGTTACAACATCATCGGGCGCGGGCTGGCTGTCAGCATCGCCGGCGCGGGCGGCGCCACCATGGATGACGCGCGCGCGGCGGTGGACACCATCGGCATGGGACGCATGGAAGCGCATTTCCATCGTTAGGCAAAAGCGCGCGCGTTCGCGCAACTGGCCCAGGTCGAAACAGGTCCGCGCATGGCGTTAACGGCTTGGCCGCGCTAAGACCCGGCGCAAGCCTTGCTAGGCGAGGGGCCTCCCATGGCGCTGATCGCATACCTGCCCGAAATCGCGGCCTTCCTGATCTTTATCATGATCTCGACGCAACTCCCTGCGGTCGGGCCGATCCTGATTCTGGCCGAGATTGGCCTGGTGGGGCTCCTGTTTCTGGTGCGGCCGATGGCGTTCGTGGACATCATCACGCGCTGGTGGTGGCTGCTGATTACGCCGATCATCGCCACGCTGTCGGCCATCTGGTCGGACGCGCCCGACACGTCGTTGCGTTATGGGGCGCAATTTTTGTTCACCATGTTCGTGGGCGTGCTGCTGGCGCGGCTGCTGACGCCGCGGCGTTACCTCATCGTGTTCGCGTGCAGCGCGTTCATCTTCTGCATCCTGTGCATCCTGAACGGGCGCCAGGGCACGTCGGCGGAAGGCATGGTGCTGATCGGGCTCACCGGCTCGAAAAACCAATTGGGCTACGAAGCGCAATTGCTGATGATGTCGGCGCTGGCGATGCTGCTGATGGGCGTGCGCTTCGTGGCGCTGCGCTGGATCGCCATCCTCTCGTTTCCGCTGGCGCTTTATCTTGTGCTGGAGGTGAACTCCGCCACGGCGCTACTGATGGCGGTGGGCGGCTCGGCCGCGCTTGTGGGGCTGTGGCTGATGCAGCGCTTCACGCCGGGCGGGCGCTTGGCGACCATCCTCGCGGCGTTGATCGTGCTCGCGCCGGTTACGCTGGTGATCCCCGAGATCATCGATGCAATGAACACGTTTCTGTTCGATACGCTGAACAAGGACCCCACGCTCACCGGGCGCGTCTTCCTCTGGGCCGCGGCCGACGATCTGGCCGAGCGGCGCCCGCTGTTCGGCTATGGCTATCAGGCGATCTGGATCGGCGATTCATCTGAGAGCATCGGCCTACGCCGTTTGGCCGGCATCAGCGACGGGCGCACGTTCCACTTTCACGATCAATTCCGGCAAATCCGCGTGGACACTGGCTGGATCGGGCTGATCGCGTTTGTGGCGTTGCTGGCGGCGATGGGCGTTGGGCTGCTGCGGCGCATCCTGATAAAGCCGGATGTGCCGACCGCGTTCTTCTTCGTGCTTTATCTGCTGATGGTGCTGCGCGCGTTCACAGACATCATCATCGGCCCGTTTTCGATCCACACGCTGCTGTTCGCGGCCATCGCCGTGCAGGCGTTCTCGCCGCTGCAGGCGCAAGCCAGCGCGCCCCAGCGCCCCTGGTTCATGCGGGGCAAGCCGGTGCGGGCAGGGCGGTCTTAAGCGTGAAATCCATTGCCATTCCGGGTTCGCTGCTGGGCAGCGCCCCGGAATGACGAATGTTGAGCGAAGCGCGCTGCGCCCTTAAGCGCCCGCTTCGGCCAGCAGGCCGCGCTCGCCCGCGACCTTCTTCATCGCCTTTTGCAGTTTCTCAAACGCGCGCACCTCTATCTGGCGCACGCGCTCGCGGCTGACGCCGTATTGCGTGGAGAGCTCTTCCAGCGTGGCCGGCTCATCCTTCAGGCGTCGCTCCTGGATGATGTGGCGCTCGCGCTCGTTGAGGTCGGCCATGGCCTCCTGCAGCAGCGTCATGCGTTCGCTGAATTCTTCGCTTTCAGCGAGGCGCGTTTCCTGCGTGCCTTCGGCCTGATCATCGGCCAGCCAATCCATCCATTCGGATTCGCCGTCGCCGCCCGCCCCGCCAATCGGGGCGTTGAGGCTGGCGTCGCCGCCCCCGCTCATGCGGCGGTTCATGGAGATCACTTCCTCTTCCGTCACCGCCAGCTTGTGCGCGATCGAGGCCACGTGCTCGGGGCGAAGATCGCCTTCCTCGAGCGCGGCCATTTCGCCCTTCATGCGGCGCAGGTTGAAGAACAGCTTTTTCTGCGCGGCGGTGGTGCCCATTTTTACCAGGCTCCACGAACGCAGGATGTATTCCTGGATCGAGGCGCGAATCCACCACATCGCGTAAGTCGCGAGGCGGAAACCCTTATCGGGGTCAAATTTTTTCACGGCCTGCATCAGGCCGACATTGCCTTCGGAGATCACTTCCCCGATCGGCAGGCCATAGCCGCGATAGCCCATCGCGATTTTCGCGACGAGCCGCAGGTGCGAGGTCACCAGCTTATGCGCCGATTGCGCATCGCCGTGCTCCTGCCAGCGCTTGGCCAGCATGAATTCGTCTTCTTTGGTGAGCATCGGAAATTTGCGGATTTCCGAAAGATAGCGTTGCAGTCCCTGCTCAGGAGAGAGCGCAAGCGTAAGCGCGGTAGATGCCATGGTTCGATCCCCTCTCTTGGCCGCTGGTCGGCGCCTTCCATTCTTCATACGAACGAACGGGGGCATCCGTGGCGCCAGCGCCGAACGTTTATATAGGGAGCGGTTCAAGACTTTGCCCGTCTGGCGCCGGGCCTGCCTCATTCCGCTCACCTTAAGACGAATAAACGGTTTGTTTACCGACAGAACATAACAAGAACTCGCCGATTCGGCAAGCGAAACGAAATCAGCATCTTGATTCGCCGCCGTGAACGCCTTGGCATCCGGGGGCAGATATTGGGGGTGTCAGAGCCGGCGCAGCGTATCCAGCAGGCCGGATATGTCGGCCGGCAGGGGGCTCTCGAAGCGCAGCTCGACCCCGGTGACGGGGTGGGTAAAGCCTAGCACCGCCGCATGCAGCGCCTGGCGCGGAAAGGCGCGTGCGGCGGCGTCCGCCGCTCCCGCATGCGGGCCGGCCGCGTTCAGGCCGCGCTGCTTGCCGTAGAGCGGATCGCCGATCAGCGGCGCGCCCAGATGCGCCAGGTGCACGCGGATTTGGTGCGTGCGCCCCGTGTGCAGACGGCACTCCAGCAGCGCGGCGGCGGCGCGGCCGGCGCTTTCGCCCAGCGCCTGGCCGAAGCTCTCGACCGTCCAGTATTGCGTGATGGCGATTTTGCCCGCGCCGCTGTCCGGGTTGCGCAGCACCACGTATTTGCGCCGATCGTCGTTCGAGCGGCCGATGCGGTTTTCGATGCGCGCCGTGCGCTCCTGATCCAGGATTTTATCATCCAATGAGCACAGCTGCCCCGGTCACGGACAAACCTGCCCCTGACAGCTTCATCCCCCTCGAAGAAGAAATGATCGCTCGCGCATCGGCCGGCACACGCAGCCTGCCCATGCTCGACGTCATCTTCTCGCGTCTTACCACCGACCTG
>CAZWQS010000188.1:0-5122 GCA_964635925.1 uncultured Terricaulis sp.
GTCTGCTGCCATTAACCACTCGGCCACCCTTCCGGCCATGCTTCCGCGAACGATAAAGCGCCTGTATGGAACGCCCCTGGTTTCGCGGAGCGCGTCCTATACCCAAGCCCCTTCCCCCACTCAAGCCGCCTCACCGGATTCCGCGCAGGCAATTTGAAGAAGAAACCGGCGGCCCCTCCTGGGTGTGGGGGGTGCACGCGGTGCTGGCGGCGCTGGCCAATCCCGCGCGCCGCATCGAGCGCGTGGTCGCCACCCGCAACGCCGCCTCGCGCCTGCCGGACAACATCGAGCCGCAAATCCTGGAACCGGACGCCATCGACGGCATGTTGCCGCCCGGCGCGGTGCACCAGGGGCTCGCCGTGCGCGCGTTTCCGCTTGAGCCGCTCTCGCTCGAAGGCGCGTGCAGCCCGCCCGACAGGCGCAACGTGATTATCCTGGACGGCGTGACCGATCCTCAGAACGTCGGCGCGGTGTTTCGCTCAGCCGCTGCGTTCGGCGCGCGCGCCGTGGTCCTGCAGGACCGCAAATCGCCCCCGCTCACGGGCGTGCTGGCGAAAGCGTCCGCCGGCGCGGTGGAATTGGTGCCGCATGTGCGCGTCACCAATCTCGGGCGTGCGGTCGAGACCCTGCGCGCGCTCGGCTATCTCACCGTCGCGCTTGAAGGCGAAACCGATCTGCCGTTAGCCGATGCGCTGAACGATAAACGCCCTGCGGCGCTGGTGCTCGGCGCGGAAGGCAAGGGCTTGCGCCCGGGCGTGGCTGAAGCGTGCGAAAAGCGCGCACGCATTCCGATCGCGCCGGCGATGGAGAGCCTCAACGTCTCCGCCGCCGCCGCGATCTCGCTTTATGAAGCGGCGCGCGCCAAGGCCTAGTGCGCGGCTTTTCGGAAGAGCAGGCTCTTCAAGAAATAGAAGATGCCGATAATGACGAGGTAGCCGAGGAACAGGACAAGCGCCTGCGTCCAGAAGCTTTCCTCCATCAAAGGCGGCAGCGTGACATCGCCGCCGCCGCCGCCCAGCACGGGCTGTAGCCGGTCAATCGCGATGTGAATCACCAGCGCCACGAGCGCCAAGGGAAGCCATTGCTTCCATGAGCCCATAAACAGCACAGCCGCCAGTGCGATCAACAGGCCCTTCGGATTGTTGATGTTGGCGAAGCCCTCGCGCAGATACGCAACGGCAGAATCGACTAGTTCCATGCTCGCCCCTCCGCGAACCGCCCGTCCCCTTTAGGTGGACGGATTGTTACGGGCGATTGCGCGCGCCGTCCAGGCGCCCCGCGCGGCTTTACCCCCCGCCGAAGCGCTCCGCCCACGCTGCAACGTCGGCGTCTTCGATCTTCTTGAACAGCACGTCTGGCGGATTGATCGGCATGCCGCGCGGCAACGCATCCAACAATCCCGCATCGCTCGCCAGCGGCCACATGCGATTCTTCTCCGGCACGCCGATCGCATCGAGCACGGCCTTAGCGGCGTCGGGGATGAAGGGCTGAGCGAGGATGGCGTAGAGCACGGCGAGATTGATCCCGATGCGCACGCCGACGCCGGCTTGCACGGGATCTGTCTTGAACGCCGTCCATGGCGCGGCGACCTGCAGGTATTCGTTGCCCGCCGCCCACATGGCGCGCAGCTCGGCGGCGGCCTTGCGAAATTCCATCTGCTCGTGCAGTTCGGTCAGCGTCTTCAGACGTTGTGCGAAATCCGCCGCGAGTTTGCGCTCAAGCTCCCCGGGTTCGCCGCCATCGGGGACTGTGCTGTCGAATTTAGAAGCGCAGAACCGTGTGATGCGGTTCACGAAATTCCCGAACACGTTGGCGAGGTCGGCGTTCACGGTTTGCTGGAATTGCTCCAGCGTAAAGGCCGCGTCCGCACTCTCAGGTGCGTTCGCCATCAGATACCAGCGCCAATAATCGCTCGGCAGAATTTCGAGCGCCTGATCCATAAAGATGCCGCGCTTTTCGCTGGTGCTGAACTTGCCGCCGTACCACGTGACCCAATTGAACGCCTTGAGGCGGTCAACCAGCTTCCAAGGCTCGCCCGAGCCCATGATGGTGACGGGAAAGCTCACGGTATGAAAGGCGACGTTGTCCTTACCCATGAATTGAACGTAGGTGACATCCTCAGCGCCCGCGTCGGTGCGCCACCAGCGCCGCCAATCGCCCCCGCTGGCCTCCGACCATTCAACGGTCGAGGCGATATATTCGATCGGCGCATCGAACCAAACGTAGAACACTTTGTTTTCAAAGCCGGCGCGCGGTGCGCCATTCTGCGTGACTTTGATTCCCCAGGACAGATCGCGCGTGATCGAGCGATCGATCAAGCCTTCATCGAGCCATTTATACGCGATCGAACGCGCCAGCGGCGGCCATTCGGCGCTCTTATCCACCCAGGCGCGGATGCGATCCTGCATCAGCGGCTGCTTGAGAAAGAGATGCGCGGTGTCGCGCGGCTCGACATTGGTGGAGCCTGAAATCTTCGAGCGCGGATTTTTCAGCTCGATCGGATCAAGCAACGTGCCGCAATTATCACATTGATCGCCACGCGCGCGCTCAAAGCCGCAGACCGGGCACGTGCCTTCCACATAGCGATCGGGCAGAAAGCGCTTGTCGTCGATGGAGTAAATTTGTTTGGAGACCCGTTCCTCGATCAGGCCGTGCTTCTCCAGCGCTTCGCAGAAATGCTGCGTGAGCTTGTGGTTCGGCGGGTTGGAGGAGCGGCCGAAATGATCGAACGAGAGCTTGAAGCCCGCGCAGGCGTCGCGCTGGATATCGAACTGGGCGTCGCAATAGGCGCGCACCTCCTGCCCCGCTTCGGCGGCGGCAAGTTCAGCCGGCGTGCCGTGCTCGTCGGTAGCGCAGATATAGAGCACCTCGTGGCCCTGCAGGCGGCGGAAGCGCGCATGCACGTCCGCCGGCAGCATCGAGCCGGCGAGGTTTCCCAAGTGCTTGATGCCGTTGATGTAGGGAAGCGCGGACGTGATCAGGTAGCGGGCCATAAGGCCCGCTACCTAGGATGCTTCCCCAAGGGCGCGCAAGCGCCTCACGCCATCGGCGTCGCCTTCAGACGCGCATAAGCGTCCGCCATTTTCGTGTCGTACTGATTTTGGGCGTAGCTGGGGCCGTTATAGCGGCTGGCGAACCCCGCCCAATCCTTGCGCTGGAGTTCATCCACCAGCCCATTGGCGCGCACGAAACCTTCAAACGCCTCAAGCTGATCGCGTTCGGAGCGCGCCAATTTGGCGACGTAATCATGCGCGTTGGCCATGCCGAGATTGGCGTAATTCTGCCCCAGCACCTGAAAACGCCCATAGCTCGCGCTTTGCAGCGCCGCTTCGGCGTTCAACGCGAACGCCTCGGTGAGCTGCGCCCAGCGTTCGGCCTGCGTGCGCGGATACCCGCCAGGTGTGCGGTTGGAGAGATGAGGATGGCTCGCATCATATTGCGAATTGGTTTTGCGCGAAAAGAGATGGCGCTCGTAAAGAATGATGAGGCGCCCATCCTGCGCAAAGCCGCCGAGCGGGCCTGACTCAACCTCCGCAACGGCGGCCACAGCCTCCCATTCGCAGCTCATACGCGCCGCAACGGCTTCAAAATCCGCGCGCGTCAGCGGCGCGGCGTCTTGCATGCGCAGGCTCGATAGATAGTCGCTCGCGGGCGGCGGAGGCGGAGGCGGAGGCGGCGCGGGCGGCGCCACAGGCGGCGGCGTCACCGGAGGCGGCGGCGCTGCGGGAGGCGACGCCGGAGGCGGAGGCGGAGGCGGAGGCGATGCAGGCTTGCGATTGCCGCCAAATATCGCCTTGAACAACCAACTGAAAAACCCCATTCCGCGCCCCCTTCTTATGATGTCGCAACGATCCGCTCATACGCTTCGCGCATGAGTCGACCGTAGCGTTCTACCTGACCTGAGCCGTTATAGCCCGCCGCGAAACCTTCCCAATCTTTGCGCTGAAGCTCGTCGGCCAGATTGTTGGCGCGCACGAAGGCCGCGAACGCCTTGAGCTGCTGCGCTTCGTTGCGGCACATATCGGCGATAAAGGATTTGGGGTCGGGAAAGCCGCAAGCGGCGTGATTGAAGCCCATGATCTGGAATTTGCCCCAACTCGCGGACGCCACCGCATCTTGGGGAGAAAGCGCATACGCTTGGCGCAATTGCTCCCAACGTCCTTCCTGCGTGCGCGGGTATTTCGAAGAATCCCACGTGCGATAGGAAATGCTCGGATGCGTCGTATCGTAGCGGCGCTCGGTGCGGCGCGAGAAGATGTGCGGCTCGTAGAGAATGATCGGGCGCCCGTCGGCGCCGAATGCGCCAAGCGCGCCGCTTTCCACTTCGACAACCGCCTGCACGGCCGCCGCCTCGCAGCCCAGATCCGCGGCCGCAGCCGCGAAATCCTCCGCCGTCAGCGGCGCGCGGCTGCCGGCGACGAGGCTTTCGAGATAGCCGTCCGTCGCGGGCGGCGGGAACGCCGCATAGGCGCGTTGCAGCGCGGATGCGCATTGGCCCGCGCCGGCTTCGCCTTCATAGGCGCGCGCGAACGCCGCCCAATCCTTGCGTTGCAGCTCATCAATGAGCCCGTTGCGCGTCACGTACGCCTCGAACGCGGCGAGCTGACGCGCTTCGGAGTGCGAAAGATCCTGCACGAATGCGTAGACGTTCGAATAGCCGGCCTCGGCGAAATAGCGCCCCGGCAATTGGAACGCGCCCCAACTCGCCGCGCCCAGCGCGGCTTCCTTGTCGAGCCCATAGGCTTCCGTGAGGCGCGACCAGCGCGTGTCCTGCCCGCCACCGAGATACGCGCGGCTTGAGGACGATGAAATCTGCGGATGGCTCGCGTCGAAGCGCGCGCCAGTGGATTGGCTGAACACGAAAGGTTCAAACCCCAGCAGCGGACGATTGTTGGCGAACCCCGGGCCCGCGCTTTCCACCTTGATCAGCGCGCGCAGCACATTGGCTTCCACGCCCAAACGCTGCGCGGCGGCGACAATATCGGAATCGCTCAAGCGCGCCGCGTTCTGCGCACGCAGAGAATCCAGCGTGAAGCCTGCTGGCGGCCCAGGCGGAGCGGCAGGCGGCGGCGGTGGGGCCGGAGGCGCGACCGGCGGCGGCGCGGGCGGCGCCACAGGTGGC
>CAZWQS010000189.1:0-5101 GCA_964635925.1 uncultured Terricaulis sp.
ATGAAGGAATACGAGATCGGCTTTGACGGCTTCCGCGTGAAGGGCGCCAATCTGCTGGGCGGCGTTGAAGGGCAAGGCTTCAAGCAATTGATGGCCACGTTTGAAAGCGCGCGCGTCCAAACCGCGGCGCGCGCGGTGGGCGTGGCGCAATGCGCGCTAGAACTCGGCCTGCAATACGCGCTGGAGCGCAAGCAATTCGGGCAGGAGATTTTCCACTTTCCGCGCGTGGCCAACAAGCTGGTGATGATGGCCGCCGAGATCATGGCCTCGCGCCAGATCGCCTATTTCGCCGCGCGCCGGAAGGATAGCGGCAAACGCTGCGATCTAGAGGCGGGCATGGCCAAGCTGCTCGCTGCGCGCGTGGCGTGGGCGGCGGCCGATAACGCGCTGCAGATCCACGGCGGCAACGGCTTCGCGCTTGAGTATCCGATCAGCCGCGTGTTGTGCGACGCGCGCATCCTCAACATTTTCGAGGGCGCGGGCGAAATCCAGGCGCAAGTGATCGGCCGGCGTCTGCTTGAAGAAGGGCGCAATTAGTCTCGGCGGGAACTTTGCGCCTCGGCGCGCGTTGCCGCGTCGAGGCATATCGTGCGTAAAGAACTCTCCCGCTCCAGCTTGATCGCGCTCGCATTGGCGTGCGGCCTTTTGGCGGCGGCGTGCGAAACGGCGTCGCCGCCCGCGGTCGCGCCGCTCGATCAATCCGAACTCGCCGGCACCCGCTGGGTGGCCGAACGCATTGACGGCGCGCCCGTCTCCGGGCGCGCGCCGCGCATTGTCTTCGCGCCGGAAGATCGCCTCTCGGGCTCGGGCGGCTGCAACACCTTGTCGGCGGTGTATGAGGCGCAAGCCGGCGCCATCGCCGTGCGCGCGCTGGGCGCGACCGAGCGGGCGTGCGATGAGGCGGTGATGCGCCAGGAGGGTGCGTTTCTCGCGCTGCTCGCCAAGGCCGCGCGCTATGAGCGCGACAATGCGCGCCTCGTCCTGGCCGATGAAACAGGGCGCAGCATCGAATTCGCACCCGCCGTTTAGCAAATTCCGGGGCCGATCCATTAACGCTGTTGCGCTAGAATGCAGCGCATGCACGGCAAAATGTGCCGGGCAGGGAGGCTCATATGCGATTGGGGCTGGTCGCCGCACTGGCGCTCACGCTCGCGGCCTGCGGCGAACGCGAGCCGAATGTGTATCCGCAAGAAGCGCAGGCGCGCTTTGAGCAATCGTGTCCGCGCGAAAGCGCGGTGTGCGCATGCACCTGGGATGCGATCACGCGCACAGTGACGTATGAGGATTACGAAGCCGCGCTGGCGCGGTTTCGCGAAGAGGGCCTGATGGACCCGCGCATCACCCGCGCGCGCGTTCAATGCATCGAGCGCAATCGCGGCAAGGATTAAGAGGGCCGCCGGCTCTGCAGCGCGGCGAACAAGGTGCCGTCGTCCAAGAGATCAAGCTCCCCGCCCACCGGCACGCCGTGCGAGAGCCGGCTGACGATGAGATTGAGCGGCGTCAAGCGTTCGGCCAGATAGTGCGAGGTGGTTTGCCCGTCGACGGTGGCTGACAGCGCCAGGATCACCTCGCGCACGCCAGCGGCGCTGGCGCGTTCGATCAATTTGGCGATGCGCAGATCGTCGGGCCGCACCCCGTCGAGCGCGGAGAGCACCCCGCCCAGAACGTGATAGCGCCCCTTGAACGCGCCCGCGCGCTCCAGCGCCCACACATCGCCCACCTCGGCCACCACGCAGATGAGGCCGTCATCGCGATCATGCGCGGTGCACAGCGCGCATGGATCGGCCGCATCCAGCATGCCGCAATTGGAGCACGCGCGCACTTTCTCCGCCGCTTCGCTGAGCGCGAACGCCAGAGGGCGCATCAGCGCGTCCTTCTTCTTGAGTAATTGCAGCGCCGCCCGCCGCGCCGAACGCGGCCCAAGCCCCGGCACTTTCGCCAAGAGCGAAATCAGCGCCTCGATCTCGGGCGCGGCTGTGATGGATTTGGAGCGCATATTGATGGAATGGGTCCGGAGATTCTGATAGAAAGTGGGATATGTCCAATCTCGACGCAACCATCGCGCGGCTCAAGGCTCTGCCAAAAGCGGAGCAGGAGGCGCTGGCCGCCCAGATCGACCTGCTGTTGGATCAAGGCGAGGATGTGCTCACGCCCGAGCAATGGGCCGAAGTCGAAGCCCGCCTTGACTCGGCCGAGGCGCTCACGCCCCATGATGAGGTCGTCCGCGCCTTCCATGATCGTTTCCGCTGATGCGCGTTGTCTGGGCTGATAGCGCCCGGGCGGATTTTGACCGTGCTGTCGCATTCATAGCGGAACATAGTCCGAAGGGCGCCAAGCGAACTGGCGATCGCATACTAAGGACCGTGAGCCTGCTTGAGCATTTTCCCGAGATTGCCGCCGCATCGCCCCCGGCATAAGGGTTTGCGCCAGCTTGTCGTGCCGACAACTCCGTATCTCGTCGTGTATCGCATTGACGAGGGCCAGGTGGAAATCCGCGCCGTGGTCCACGCTAAACAGAAACGGCGCAAATAGCCTTGGCGTCCAAGCGATCTCGCGTGATGGATTGCTGACACAAAATCGCTTCCCTGCGAGGTAATCGACACGCCTTGAGGCGCTTGCGACGTTGCGGCGTCCGCAAAGGAGCCGCTTATGCGCTTTCAGGATCGCTATCCGCTCATTGTCACGCCGCACAAGGATGCTTGCCGCGATTTCTGGGTGCGGCTGGGGTTTCAGGTCGGGTTCGATTCGAGCTGGTTCGTTTGGCTGCACGCGCAAGATCAGTCCGCGTCCATTGCGTTCATGACGCCCGATCATCCAAGCGCCCCGCCGGGCCCTGAGCCGTTCAGCGGCTGGGGCATGTGCTTTGAGATGCAGGTGGCGGATGCGGCCGCCGCATACGAAGAGGCGCGCGCCGCCGACGTCTCCATCGCGCTGGAGTTGACAGACGAGCCGTTCGGCCAGCGCCGTTTCGGCTTCCACGACCCGTCCGGGCTCTGGATCGACGTGGTCGAGCAGGTCGAGCCCGCTGCCGGTTGGTGGGGGAAATATATGATTTAGGGCGCGGTCCGCATCAGCGTAATCGCGCGGCGCTCTTCCATATCGTAATAGGCGGTGATGGTGCGCCCGTTCGCGGCGCGGATGCGGCGGTCGATGAAAAACGCGAAGGTTTGCGTTTGTCCGTCCGCGCCGGTGATGGTGAAGGTGTCCGGAAGATCGCCGCTTGAGATCGTGCTCGCGCCGCTCAACGCGCCTGCGATGATTTGCCCTTCAACCGGCGGCCCGCGCCCGTCGTCATAAAGCAGCGAACGGCCTTCGCTGGTTCGGAGGTCGAGCAAGAACGGGGTTGAGGCGCTGGTGTAGTAGATAAGCGCGGCGCGCCCAACGAAATCGCTGGGCTGCGCCCCGCCGAGATCTGCGCCGCTTTCCATGTCGAGATCAAACGCAACCGCTTCGCCGGCCTCCGGCGAAACCTGCACGACGAAGCGCGGATAGCCGCTGTCTTCAACGGCGCTGACGCGCGCGGTGATCTGTGTTTCGTCCTGCGTCGGCGCGCGCACCGCGGGCGCGGGCTGCGCGCAGGCGCAGATGAGCGCCAAGGCGGCGAGGGCGAGCATTCGCATAGCTCAGAACGGCATCTTGAACCCGGGCAAAATGCCAAGCCCGCCGCTCAAGCCTTTCATCTCTTCGTTTTGCGCGTCTTCCAGTTTGCGCCGTGCATCGTCGTGCGCCGCCTTGATCAGGTCTTCCAGAATCTCGCGCTCATCGGCGACCATCAGCGAAGGATCGATCGTGATGCCCAGCAGCGCGCTTTTGCCGGTGATGCGCAGCTTCACCATGCCCCCGCCGGCCGAGCCTTCGACCTCCATCGCTTCCAGCTTCTTCTGCGCCTCGTTGATTTTGGCCTGCATCGCCTGGGCCTGGCGCATGATCTGGGAGAGGTCTTTCATCGGTCGTTTTCCTCTTTGCGCGCCGGGGAGGGCGCGGGCTTGGCTTGCGTTGCGGGCTTTGTAGGAAAGGGCGCGACCTCGCCGCCGCCGATTTCTTCCTCGGGGTGAGTCACTTTAGCGATTTCCGCGCCGGGAAAGTGCTTCAGCGCTTCGGCCACGAAGGGCTGGCGCTTCAAGTCATCGAGCGCGCGCGCGCGTTCGGCGCGGCGGCGCTCGGCCAGGCTCTCGACCGGGGCGGCCTCGGTGCTGGCGCGGATGCGCCATTCGATGCCGGTGTGCTCTTCCAGCAGCGGTTTCAGCGTGCGCACTAGGTCGCGCGGCAGTTCATCGCTCGGCGCGAACACCAGATCGCCATTGGGCGAAAAGCGCACCACCTTCATGCGATCCAGCGCCAGCTCAAGCTCAACAATGCGTTCGCTGGCGATCAGCGCGATGACGTCTTCGAACGTTTTGAGCGCGTGCGTCGGCGCCTCTAATGCTCCCACGCTTGCGGGGGAGTTGTCAGGCGTAGTCTGACTGAGGGGGGCGTGCGCCGCCCCCCCGCCGTCACGCGCTTCGCGCGCGCCGCCGTGAACGGGGGCGGATATTCCATCACGCAGCATCCGCGCCGCGTCTTCCGGCGGGGGCAGGCCTTGCGCCGCGCACAGGCGCACCATCGCCATTTCCACCGCCGCGATCGGATCGGGCGCCTTGCCCGCTTCTTCGAGCGCCTTCAGCAGCATCTGCCACAGCCGTGAAAGCTGCGCGGGCGAAAGGCTTGAAGCCAGAGCCCGTACGCGCGCCACCCAATCGGCGCCGCCGATCAATCGCGCTTCCGCGCCTAAGGCTTGCGCGCGGGCGGCTTCGTGACCGATCTCCAGCAGATCGCGCAGGATAAGCGTCGGATCCGCGCCGCTGTCATATTGGCTGCGCGCTTCGCTGAGCGCGGTTTTCGTAACGCCTTTGGCGATTGCTTCAAACAGATCGAGCACGCGTCCGCGATCGGCCAGGCCCAGCATGTCGCGCACATCGGCGGCCGTCACCGTCGCGCCCGGCTTTTGCACCAAAGCCTGATCCAGCAGCGAGAGCCCATCGCGCGCCGAGCCTTCCGCCGCGCGCGCGATCAGCGCCAGCCCGTCGGCGTCTACCTTGACGCCTTCCTTGGCGCAGATGTT
>CAZWQS010000190.1:0-5091 GCA_964635925.1 uncultured Terricaulis sp.
CACGCTCGGCTGGCCGCAGCAGACGAGCGAGTTGAAGCGCTTTTACCCCACCTCGACGCTCGTCACCGCACACGACATCATCTTCTTCTGGGTCGCGCGCATGATGATGCTGGGCCTGCATTTCATGAAGGACGTGCCGTTCCACGAGGTCTACATCCACGCCCTGGTGCGCGACGCCAAGGGCGCCAAGATGTCCAAATCCAAGGGCAACACGATGGATCCCTTGGATTTGGTGGACAAATATGGTGCGGACGCGCTGCGCTTTACGCTCGCGGCGATGGCCGCGCAGGGGCGCGACATCAAGCTCAGCGAACAGCGCATCGAAGGTTATCGCAATTTCGGCACCAAGCTCTGGAACGCGGCGCGCTTTGCGCAGATGAACGAATGCGCGGTGTGGGATCAGTTCGACCCGCGCACGCCGAGCCAGGCTGTCAATCGCTGGATCGTCGGTGAAACCGCCAAGACGCTGGACGCGGTGACGCGCGAATTGGAGGCGCGCCGCTTCAACGAAGCGGCCGGCGCGCTCTATAAGTTCGTCTGGAACGTCTATTGCGACTGGTATCTTGAATTCATCAAGCCGCTGCTGAACGGCGAGGATGAAGCGGCCAAGCTGGAAACGCGCCGGACCGCGGCGTGGGCGTTGGATCAGATTTTGATCATGCTCCACCCCTTCATGCCGTTCATCACCGAAGAGATTTGGACGCGCATGGGTGAATACGGCCACAAACGCACAGGCATGTTGATCACCGCGCCGTGGCCGCGCCTCTCGCTCGACCTGGTGGACGGGGAAGCCGAGGCCGAGATCGAGTGGATGGTGGCGCTGATCGCGGAAACCCGCTCGACGCGCTCGGAACTCAACGTGCCGCCGGCGGCGAAGATTCCGCTTTTGCTGATCGGCGCCGATGCGGCCAGCGAGGCGCGTCTGGAACGCTATCAGGATCTGATCGACCGCATGGGGCGGCTCGATTATTCCACCAGCGCCAAGGAAGCGCCCAAGGGCTCGGTGACGTTCGTGCTCGATGGCGCCACCGTCGCGTTGCCGCTGGAAGGCGTGGTTGATTTGCCTGCGGAAGCAGCGCGCCTCGCCAAGGAAATCGGCAAGCTCGACGGCGAAATCGCCAAGATGGACGCCAAGCTCGGCAACGCGCAGTTCACCGATAAGGCGCCTGAAGAGGTGGTCGAAGAGCTGCGCGAGCGGCGTGAGGATGCGGCTGCGTCCGCGGCGAAACTCAAGCACGCCTTGGCGCAGATTTCCGGCTGATGCGCATCTTCGTCACCGGCGCGTCGGGCTTTGTCGGCGGGGCGGCGACGCGGCGGTTTGTCGAGGACGGCCATGAGGTGCGCGCGATGTCGCGCTCCGAAAATGCCGACGCGGCTATCCGCGCCCTGGGCGCGGCGCCCGTGCGCTGCGATCTGGAGAATGTGACGGCCGAGGATATCGGCGATTCCGAGATCGTGCTGCATTGCGCCGCGTTCGTCGAGCAATGGGGCCCGCCTGACGCGTGGAAGCGCGCCAATGTCGATGGAACGGCGCGCGCGCTGGCGGCGGCGCACGAGGCGGGCGCGGCGCGCTTCATTCATATTGGCACGGAGGCCGCGCTCTTTCATGGCCAGCATCTACGCGGCGTGGATGAAGCCTACCCGCTCGCGCCGAAATCGTCGTATCCCTATTCGCGCACCAAGGCGCAGGCTGAGCAGCTCGTGCGCGACGCCAACGCGGCGGATTTCACCACCATCGTGCTGCGCCCGCGCTTCATCTGGGGGCCGGGCGATACGACCCTGCTGCCGACCATCGAAGCCATGGCGCGCGAGGGCAAGTTCATGTGGGTCGATCATGGCCGCGCGCGCACCTCGACAACGCACATCGCCAATCTGGTTCACGCCATCGATTTGGCGCTGACCAAGGGCTTCGGCGGGCAGGCGTATTTCATTCTGGATGACGGCGTGCGCACCATGCGGGAGATGATCTCCGGCATGGCCGCCGCGCGCGGGGTCGCGCTGCCGAACAAGTCCGCGCCCGCGTGGGCGGCGGATGCGATTGGCGCCGCGAGCGAGGCGCTCTGGCGGCTGCTGCCGCTAAAGGGCGCGCCGCCGCTGACGCGTTTTGGCGCAATGATCCTCTCGCGCGAGGCGGTGCTGAAGGACGACAAGGCGCGCTTTGAAATGGGTTATGCGCCGGTGATCACGGTCGATGCCGGCATGCTGGAGCTGCGCGCGTAGATATGGCGAACGACGACTCGGGCGAAGCGATCGATTTGGGGCGGCTGGATGAGGTCGCGTTTCAGCGCATTTACGCCGCGCAGATCGCGCCGCATTTTGAAGCCAATGAGGCCGGCAGGCTGGCGGCGGTGCAAATCTTCACGCGCCGCATGTGGATGGCGGCCGGCGTGGCGACGCTCCTATTGTTGGTGGTCGGCCTGTTGTTTCGTGAATGGGGTTTGGCGATCGGCCTTGGCGTCGTGGGGCTGGGGATTGGCTGGGCCTGGGCGTATCATCCGCTATCGAAAGTCGGTGTTACGCTGAAGCGCCAATATTGCAGCGCCATCGCCGAGGCGATGGGCGCGCGCTTTGAAATCGCGCCGCTGGAACGGCCTGCGTTTGAACGCATGCAGGCGTTAAAGCTGGCGCCGCGGTTTGATCGGTCCAAGTTCGAGGACCGCTTCACCGGCAGCTACAAGGGCGCATCATTCGATCTTTATGAAGCCGATCTTGAGCGGCGCAGCACCGACAGCAAGGGCCGCACCCGCTACACCACCGTGTTTCGCGGCCAGCTCGTCCGCCTGCATTTCCCGCGCGACTTTCTGGGCGTCACCATCGTGCGACGCGATGCGGGCGTGTTCAACGTGTTTGGCGGCGGGGAAAATAACGGGCGCAAGCTTGAGCGCGTGCGCCTCGTCGATTCGACCTTCGAGAAAGCGTTTGAGGTTTGGGGCACCGATCAGGTCGAGGCGCGCTATTTGCTGCATCCGGTGATGATGGAGCGGCTGATTGAGTTGGAAACGCGCTTGCACGGCAAGCGCATTCGCTGCGCGTTCGAGGGCGGTGATCTGCTGGTTGCGGTGGAGGGCGGCAATTTATTCGAACCGGGGGATTTGTTCAAACCGCTGGTCGATCAAAGCCGTGCGCGCCGCATCGTCAACGAGCTCGCTGGCGTGTTCGCCGTTATGGATCAGGTGCTCACCGCGCAGAGCGCGCGGCCAAGCTAAACATCGACGATCGCCCCGCGCCCGGCTTCGTCGCCGATGGCGATGCGCTTGCCGTCCGCGCTCCAGGCGAGCGCGGTGACGGGGCCTTCGCCGGGCTCATCCAGCTCCATGCCCATCTGATCCGAAAAGCGCACGGCGATCGCCGCGCCGTCGGCGTAGCCGATAGCCAACACCTCGTCGGTGGGATGAAACGCCACCGCCGTGACAAGCGCTTCGCGCTGGCCGGGTTGCAGCGGGGCTTTGCCCTGAGGCCCGAGCTTGCCGACGAACGGCCAAACGATGGCGCTCTCGGCGCCCGATGTCGCCAGCCAGCGGCCGCGTTTGTCCCAGGAGAAGCTGCGCGTTTTGGCGGGATACCCGTCCATGCGCAGATCGGTTTTCTCAGGCAGGCGCCAGCCGTGCAGCGCATTTTCCTGCATCGCCGTGATCACGTACTCTGCTTCCGGCGAGATCGTGATCGCGAGGTGCGAACCGGCCCAGGGCAGCGTCACGCCCTTGTCGTCGGCCGCGAGCACAAGGCGCACATTGGCGCCGCCATAATGGCTGGCGGCGATGCGGCGGCCCTTGGCGTCAAGCGCGAGCCCGCCGACGCTGGAGGGATAGGCGAAGCGATGCGCTTCTTTTCCGTCGCGGAAGATGACGGCTTCTTTGCCGACCGCCGCGGCGATCACGCCGGAAACGGCGCTCGATGCAACATGGTTCACCCATTTGCGCAGCTCGGCTAGCACGATGGGGGCGCCCTCGGCGCCGATGGCGCAGAGTTTTCCATCGTCGCCGCCGGTGAGGATGCGTTGGCGATCGGGGTGCGGCGCGGTGCAGAGGATCGCGCCATCGTGAGTTTGCACGCGCCGTGTCTCGCCCTCGCGCGGCGCCATTAGCACCGCGCCGTCGCCCAGCGCGAACAAAGCGTCCGCGCCGATCCAGTGGACGGACGTCGCACTCGCGCCGAGTGCAAGACGGCGCCCGTTGGCGTAAACCTCAGCCGTCACGCCGCGCACGCCGCGAAGCCGGCCTCCAGTTCGGCGCGATCGAGATTGCGGCCGATGAAGACGAGGCGGGAAACGCGCTTCTCCCCTTCCTTCCAGTCGCGTTGGGTGTCGCCCTCCACAATCATGTGCACGCCTTGCACCACGAAGCGCTTGGACTCGTCGGGGAACGCGAAAATGCCTTTAAGGCGCAGGATATCCGGCCCGCGCGCCTGGGTCAGGTCATTGATCCAGGGCAGCAGCTTTTCCGGGTTGATCAGCTTGTCGGTGGAGAGCGAAACGCTGGCGATGCCTGAGGCCGCTGGGTGAGCGTGGTGATGATGGTCATGATGGTGGCCGTCATGATCATGGTCGTGATGGGCGCACGCGTCGTCGCAATCGTGATCCGGCAGAAAGTGCGGGTCGATCTCGGTCACGCGGTCGAGATCAAAAGCGCCGATATTGAGAATGGCGTCGAGCGAAACATCGCCGCGCGTCATTCGGTGCAGGCGTGCCGAAGGATTCACCGCACGGATTTGGCGCTCAAGCGCGGTAAGATCGTCGGCGGAAACCAGATCGACTTTGTTCAGCAGGATCACATCGGCGAACGCGATCTGCTCGGCGGCTTCCTCCGAGGTTTCCAATTGTTGGGGCAGGTGCTTGGCGTCGGCCACGGTCACGATCGCGTCCAGCTTGGTTTTCGCGCGCACGTCCTGATCGACGAAAAATGTCTGCGCCACCGGCGCGGGCTTGGCGAGGCCGGTGGTTTCCACCAGGATCGCGTCAAAGCCGCCTTTGCGCTTCATCAAGCCTTCAATGATGCGGATGAGATCGCCGCGCACGGTGCAGCACACGCAGCCATTGTTCATCTCGAACACCTCCTCGTCGGCGTCGACGATCAGGTCGTTGTCGATGCCGAT
>CAZWQS010000191.1:0-5077 GCA_964635925.1 uncultured Terricaulis sp.
CCTCGACCAGTTCCGCGCGGCCGGCGCGCAGCTGCAGGGGCATTTTATCCTCTCCTCGGCGCTCCACTCCCCTGTCTACTACCAGAAGAACGCCGTGTTCATGGACCCCGCGCGCACCGAGAAATTGTGCAAGGCGCTGGCGGAGAAGGCCGAGGCCAAGTTCGGCAAGATCGACGTGGTGATCTCGCCCGCGGTGGGGGCGATCATTCCAGGCTATGAAACTGCGCGCTGGCTGAAGGCCAAGGCGATGTTCGTGGAGCGCGAGAAGGGCGAGTTCCAATTGCGCCGGGGCTTTTCCATCGCGCCGGGCGAGCGGGTGCTGATGGTGGAGGACGTGATCACGACCGGCCTCTCTTCACGCGAGTGCCTTGACGCTATTCGCGGCCATCCAGGTGAATTGGTGGGTGCGGCGTGCCTGATCGATCGCTCCGGGGGCAAGGCCGATATCGGGGTCGAGCGCGTGTGCCTCGCCTCGGTGGAGGCGCCGGCTTATCCCGCCGACGCGTTGCCTCCGGAGCTTGCGGCGTTGCCCGCGATCAAGCCCGGCAGCCGAGGTTTGGCGGCATGAGCAGATTGCGGCTCGGCGTGAACATCGATCACGTCGCCACCATTCGCAACGCGCGCGGGGGCGCCCATCCCGATCCGGTGCGCGCCGCGCAGATCGCGGCCGAGGCGGGCGCGGACGGCATCACGCTGCACATCCGCGAAGATCGCCGCCATGTGCGCGAAAGCGATTTGCTGCGCCTAGCCTCCATCACGCGCTTGCCGATCAATCTGGAGATGGCGTGCGCGGAAGAGATGCTTGAGATCGCGCTGCGCGTGCGCCCCCATGCGGTGTGCCTGGTGCCTGAGCGGCGCGAGGAGCGCACCACCGAAGGCGGCCTGGATGCGGCGGGCCAGCACAACAGTGTCGCGCCCTTCGTGCGCGCGCTGCGTGAGGCGGGCGTGCGCGTGTCGCTGTTTATCGATCCTGATCCCGCGCAGATCGAGGCGGCTTTCAGCCTCGGTGCGCCGGTGGTGGAGCTGCACACCGGCGCCTATTGCGAAGCGTACGGAAGCGACGAGGGCGAGGCATCGCTGCGCGCGATCCAATCGTGCGCGGCCATGGGGCATGCCAAGGGGCTGGAGGTCCACGCCGGCCACGGGCTCAGCTTCGACAATGTCGCCCCGATCGCGGCGATCCCCGAAATTCGCGAGCTCAACATCGGGCATTTCCTGATTGGTGAAGCCGTCTTTACCGGCCTTGCTCCCGCCATCGCGGAAATGCGCCGGCGCATGGATTTGGCGAGGGGTGCGGCGTGATTATCGGCATCGGGTCCGACCTCTGCGACATCAAGCGCATCGAGAAGACGCTGGAGCGCTTTGGCGATCGGTTCACCCATCGGGTGTATACCGATCTGGAGCGCGCCCGCTCGGAGCGGCGGCCCCTGCAGCGGGCCGGCAGCTACGCCAAGCGCTTCGCGGCCAAGGAAGCCTGTTCCAAGGCATTGGGTACAGGCATGAATCAAGGGGTTTTTTGGCGGGATATGGGGGTCATCAACCTGCCCAGCGGCCAGCCGACCATCAAGCTGACCGGGGGTGCGGCGCGGCGCCTGGAGGCGTTGACGCCCTCTGGCTTTCGCCCGCACATCCATGTCAGCTTGACGGACGACTATCCCATGGCTTTCAGCTTCGTCATCATTTCGGCGGAGTTGGCCCCGAAGGAACCGGCCGACGCGTGAACAAGGCAAGGGGGCGGCCCGATAGGCCGTTCAGATCAGGGGTTTGACGCCGGTTGGACGCCGGGGCCGCATCGGCCCCACCAAGGCTGGGTCGCAAGCGAGAAACGCATGAGCATGACGTCGTCCACATCACAGAGCCCCGCCATGGCCGCCTTTTGGGAGAATGTGCGCGTCATTCTTTACGCGCTGGCGCTGGCCATGGTGCTGCGCTTCACGATCGCGCAGCCGTTTCGCATTCCCTCCGGCTCGATGCAGCCGACGCTTGAGATCGGCGACTACATCGTCGTGACGAAGTGGAGCTACGGTTACAGCCGCTATTCGTTCGCGCCGCTGGAAGGCTTGCTGCCGCACGGGCGCTTGTTCGGCGGCGGGCCTGAGCGCGGCGAAGTGGTTGTCTTCCGCCCGCCGCACGAGCCGAACAAAGATTACATCAAGCGCGTCGTCGGCATGCCGGGCGACCGCATCCAGATGATCGAAGGCGTGCTGCACATCAACGGCGAAGCCGTCGGCATGGAATCGCTCGGCGCAGTGGAGTTCGAGAACGGCGCGGGCTTCATCGAGCGCATTCCGGCCTATCGCGAGACGCTGCCGGGCGGCACGAGCCACGTCATCTTTGACCGCAACCCGCGCGCGGAGCTGGACAACACGCGCGAGGTCACCGTGCCGGAAGGTCATTATTTCATGATGGGCGACGACCGCGATTTCTCCGACGACAGCCGACGCTCGGTCGGTTTCGTGCCGGCGGAGAATTTGGTCGGCCCGGCGAAATTCGTGGTCGTGTCGTTCGATCACACTACGAGCATCCTGATGCCCTGGACGCTGTTCACTGGCTTCCGCGGCGACCGCTTCCTGAAAGCGGTGGAATGAGCCGGCGATGAGCAAGCCGGGCGGCAAACAAGACGCCCGCCTCGACGCGCTCGAACAGCGCCTGGGCCACAGCTTCAAGGATCGCGCGCTTCTGCTGGAGGCGATGACGCACGCGAGCGCGCTGGACGGCAAGCGCGAGCAGCGCCGCTCCTATGATCGGCTTGAGTTTCTGGGCGACCGCGTGCTGGGCCTCATTGTCGCCGAGCGCCTGTTGGCCGCGCGCGCCAATGACGAGGAAGGCGATCTCGCCCCGCGTCTCAACGCGTTGGTCAATCGTCATGCCTGCGCCGCGGCCGCGCGCGCGGCCGATCTCGGTGCGGCCGTCATCCTCTCCCCTTCCGAGGCGAGCCAAGGCGGGCGCGGCAAGGAAGCGATCCTCGCCGATCTGTGCGAATCCGTGATCGGGGCGCTTTATCTGGATGCCGGCATCGACGCCGCGCGCGCCTTCGTGACGCGCTTTTGGGGCGACGCGTTCGACGCAATGGGGCATACGCCGCGCGACGCGAAGACGGCGCTGCAGGAGTGGGCCGCGGCGCGCCACAAGGGATTGAGTTACGTGCTGATTGAACAGACCGGGCCAGAGCACGCGCCGCGCTTCGTGATCGAGGCGCGCGTGGATGCGATGGCGCCCGCGCGCGGCGAGGGCGGCTCCAAGCGCGAAGCCCAGCGCGCTGCGGCGGCGGCCTTCATGGCGGAGCATGGCATCGATGGCTGAGCAACGCTGCGCCGTCGTCGCTGTATTGGGCGCGCCGAACGCGGGCAAGTCCACGCTGGTGAACACGCTCGTCGGCGCCAAGGTGGCCGCCGTCACGCAGAAGGTGCAGACCACGCGCGCGCTTGTGCGCGGCATCGCCATGGAAGGGCAAACCCAGCTCATCCTGATCGACACGCCCGGCGTGTTCGCGCCGAAGCGCCGCTTGGATCGCGCTATGGTGGCGGCGGCCTGGAGCGCGCTCGAAGGCGCGGATGCGATCATTCACGTGGTCGATGCAAGCGCCTTCGTTGGCGAGAAGCAAACCGGCGCCGACGCCCATGCGCGCGCTGATAGCGAAGCGATCGCGGCGAAGTTGAAGCAGATGGAGCTGCCCTCGATCCTGGCGCTCAACAAGGTCGATACCGTGTCGCGGCCTGATCTGCTGGCGCTCACCACCAAGCTGGTTGAAGAGGGCCTTTACACCGACGTCTTCATGATCGCCGCCAGGAAGGGCGATGGCGTTGCCGATCTGATGCGCACTTTGGTGGAGCGCGCGCCTGAAGGGCCATGGCTCTTCCCGGAAGATCAGACCATGGACGCGCCCGCCCGCGTGCTCGCCGCTGAGATCACGCGCGAGAAGGCGATGCTGCGCCTGCATGACGAAATCCCGTACGACATGATCGTCGAGACCGAGACTTGGGAAGAGCGCAAGGACGGCTCGGCCAAGATCGATCAGACGATTTACGTCGCGCGCGAAGGCCAGCGAAAGATCGCCATCGGCGCCAAGGGCGCGACGATCAAGATCATCGGCGAGCAGGCGCGCAAGGAGATGGAAGCGGCGTTCGACCGCCGCATCCACCTCTTCCTGCACGTGAAGGTGCGCGAAGGCTGGGCCGAGGAACGTGCGCTCTATCAGCGGCTGGGCTTGGATTACGAAGCGTAAGCGATGGAATGGGTTGACGACGCCATCGTACTGGGCGCGCGCCATCTCGGCGAAGGCAAGCTGGTGGCTGAACTGTTCGCGCGCGATCACGGGCGCTATGGCGGGGTCGTGCATGGCGGACGCAAGGCGCAGCCGTTGCTGCAAGCCGGCAACGTGGTGCACACGGGCTGGAAGGCGCGGCTTTCCGAACAGCTCGGCTTCTTCAATCCGCTGGAAATGCAAGAGCCGCATGCGACACGATTGCTCGATGATCCGATCGCGCTGGCCGGACTTTCCTCGGCGGTTGCGCTCATCCGCGGCGCCACGCCGGAGCGACAGGCGTATCCCCAGCTTTATGACGCGCTGATCGTGCTGATCGAAGCGATGCCGCACACGGATATCTGGCCCGCGCTCTATACGCGCTTTGAACTCGGCCTGCTTTCGGCGTTGGGCTACGGGCTCGATCTCAGCCGCTGCGCGGTGACGGGCGAGACTGAGAATCTTGCCTGGGTGAGCCCGCGCACGGGCCGCGCCGCGACGCATGAAGCGGGCGCGCCGCATGCGGACGTGCTCTTGCGCCTGCCGCGCTTTCTTATCGATCCGGAGGCGGAACTAGAATCGGGCGATGTGGCGCATGCATTCGCGCTGGCGGGGTATTTCCTCGAACGGCGCGTGTTTGAGCATAAGGGCGAAGGCATGCCTGACGCGCGCCGCCGGCTGATCGAGCGCTTGGGCTTTGCAGGGCGACTCTAATACAGAGCTTCTACCTTTAGCGTCATTCCGGACGCGCCGAAGGCGCGATCCGGGACCCGGGGGCAAGCGGCGCGGCATTGGCCCTGGGTTCCGGGTCTCGCTCCGCTCGCCCGGAATGAC
>CAZWQS010000192.1:0-5067 GCA_964635925.1 uncultured Terricaulis sp.
GGTCTGGAAGTGCTCGGCGTTGATCTGGATGCATTGCTTCACGCGGATGTCTTCGCGTGAATCCAAATCCCAGGCCGAGGCGTGGCACACCACGTCGCGGTCGCGCGGGCGCGTCAGCAGCGAGCGCTCCCAGAACGTATCCGGCAGCTCGGCCATGCCCATCGAGGTGTAAAAACGCTCGGCGGTTTCCGTCATCCGCACCGCGTCGTAGCGGGCGCGGGTGAGCAATTGGGTGGTGTCGTAGATGGCCGCCGCGCCGCGCGGACGCACCAAAGGCATCAGCGTGGTCCAATCCTGAGCCCACATATTGCCGAGCAAATCCGCGCGGATCGGCTGGTCGAGCGGGACAACCGCATCGCCCAAACGCGCGTTCAGCCCGCCGCGCACGTAACAATGCAATTGTTCATAGAACGGGCGCAATTGGCCCCACAGGCGCTCAACCTCCCGCTCCATATCGGCAGCGGGCATGTCGTAATTCGAGAGCCACATCTGGCCGACATTGTCGAAGCCCAGATCGTGCGCGCCCTGGTTGGCGATCTCAACCATGCGCGCATAATCCTCGCGCATCGGCGCGGCGACGGCGTGCCACTTGGTCCACATCTCTTCCAGGCGCGCGGGATTGCGCTCCGTGCCCATCAACGTCTCGAGTTCGTCGAGCGTGACCTGGCGGCCTTGGTAATCGATGCGGCCGGTCGAATAGATCGATGACAGGCGCGTGGTGATTTCCGAAAGCTGGCTGGCCGCGCCTTCGGTTTGCGGGGCCGGCAACGTCAGCGACAGGCGCAAGAGATCGACCTTGCGGCGCGTATCGGGCGGCAGTTCGACATTGGCGAAGCGGCCCGCGCCGCTGGCCAAGCGCACGCGCGCCTCGGTGCCTTCGGCGTCCGAACGCTGGAGCAGCCATTCGGTGTCGTAATTGATGTAGGTGTTATAGACCCAGGCGATGCGCGCCTCGCGCTCGGAGCGCTCGGCCAGTTCGGCCTCGGCCGCCTCGACAAAAGCCTGCGCCTCTTCGGCGGTGGGCGCGGCGGCGGCGGGCGTTGCATCGGCGGCGTCGCCCGTGTGGGCGCAGGCGGCGAAGGCGGCGATGGCGAGCCAGGCGCCGGCCGTGCGCAAAAGCGGTTTCGAGATCATGATTTCTCCCTCGTCGGTGGGCGCGTTCTGGACCGCGCGCCCTGCACTTACAAGCTCTCTGCGGCGAGCCACTCGATACCGTCAGCCGACATCATGAACACGGCGGCTTCGCGCCGCTGCGCCCCCACCGCGGCGAAGAAACGCTGCGCCACCTCGTTTTCGACCCCGGTGGTGATGGCCAGCTCCCGCGCCCCCAGGTCCCGCGCCCGTCTCGCGACGCAGGACATCAGCTTGCGCGCCAGCCCGGAACGGCGCGCTTCGGGCACGACGTAAAGCTCGCACAGCACCACGTTGGGCGCGGCGCGGCGGAAATCGTAGCTTTTGGAGATCACGGCCTGGCCCATGATCGGCGCGTTGGCGCGTTCCTGCGCCAGCCAGGCTTCAAACAACGATTGCTGGCCGAAGGCATGCGCGCGCACGCGATCGATGTCGAGGCTGGATTGGGCGCCCTCTTCCGCAGCGGCGGCCGCGGCGAGACGCGCGATCACCTCGGAATCTCTTTGTACGGCGCGTCTGATCTGCACGCTTCACGCTCCAGACGTGAACTTAAGCCGCCGAAGCGGCGCATGCGCAAGCTGTTCGGCGCGATTTACATCTCGCCCCAAGGGCCGATCGGGTGATCGTCGTGATCCCAACCCCCGCTTCGGCGCGACAGGAAGGCGCCCAACAAAGTGAGCCCCACCACAATCGCCACAGCCACCAGGAACCAGAAAAACATCGCACCGCTCCAAGCGGCGCATCGGCCGCCTTGTGAGGCTAACGCGCCCCTCCTGCTGCTTGTGCCGGTGCATTAACATGATTTTCCTGAATTTTCGAGGGCAATCCGATCCACACGCGCAACGGGGGAAAAGCGCGGCCCATGAGGTAAAACAGCCAGCACCCCAGCACAGTCGCGCCAATCAGCGCCGGCGCCTCCAGCCAAAGCGGAAGACGCAGCGCATCGAGGTGAAAACCGGCGACGACGATGATGGTCTGATGGATCAGGTAGAATGGGAAGATCGCCTGTGTGAGCAGGCGCCGCATAGGCCCGTCGGCGTGTTTCAGGTGTTTATGGGCGAAGCCGATGGCGGCGACGATGGCGCCCCAGGCTTCGGCTTCGCGCACGGCGCGGAACATGTTGCGCAGCCAATCGGGCGGCGTCACGCCATCGGGATGCGCCGCGAAATACGTGATCAGCGCCGCCCACGCCGCCAGTGCAATCGCCAACGCAATCCAGCGCCAGCGCACACAGGCGTCGAAGAAGGGCTGATGCTTGGCGATGGCGAAACCGAACAGGAACACGCTGAGATACAGCGCGTGGAGATACCAATCCTCGCGGAAATCGTGGCTCTCGCCGAAGATCGGCATCAAATTGATGCGCAGCGCGGCCATGACGAGCCAGGGCGTGATCAGCAGAAACGGCCCCGCGATCAGCACGCCGACCGCCTTGGGCATGCGTTTCAGCAGCGGCGCGAGCGGAATGAGCGCCAGCGTATAAAGGATCAGGTACGCAACGAACCACATGTGATTGTAGGTCGGCGTGGCGAGGCAGCCGTCGGAATCGCACCAATTGCCCGAGGCGGTGACATACCTCACGTAGAAATTCTCGAGCGTGAGCGGAAACTGCGCGGCCGGGTTGCCCCGGATCGCCTCGACCACCTCGTAATAAGCCTGCGGCGGCACGATCACGAACACCGCTAGCAGCAAGGGCGGCCAGAGCCGGCCCATGCGCGCGCTGGTGAAGCGCCAGGCGCTCAATTTGTCCCACAGGAAGCGCGAGGCCGCGCCCGCGACCAGAAACAGTAAGGAGAGCCGCCAAGGGCTGGTGAGCATCATCAGCGGCTCGATCGCGTCGCTCGCCCGACTCGATTTCACGTGCCAGTCCCAGGTCACGTAGAACATGCCCACGTGGTAGAGGATCAGCAGGCCGAAGGCGGCGATGCGAAGCCAATCGAGGTCATAGCGGCGGTCGGTCATGGGCGGGGCGAGCTCCTTTGGGCGGCGCTTCTTCCGCGTTCGCCCGCGCGCCGCTACGCTCAAGCCACGCCCGGCGGCGGGCCGGGACAAGCGGGGAGCGCCCGGTGACAAGCGGCGGCGAAAACGGGACGAGCGGCGGGCGGGCGTTTACGCCAGGCCCGTGGACGATTGTGGCCCTCGCTGGCGTAGTGGTGGCGTTCGTCACCGCGAGTTCGGCCATCATGGAGGGCGCGGGCGATCACTGGCTGGAGCCGGTGCTGTGGGAGGCCACGAGCGCGATCTCGATCACTAGCCTCGCGCCCTTGATCGGCATGGCCATGCGCCGCTTGCCGCCGGACGGGGACTTGGCCCGTTTCGGCCTCATCCATTTGGGGCTCACCATCCCCTTCTCGCTGGCGCACGTGTTGGCGATCTGGCTCAGCCGCGAGGCGGCCTATTGGGCGGTGGGCGACCATTACGGGTTCTTCCACAAAGGCGTCGCCATCACGCTGCTCTATGAATGGCGCAAAGACGTGCTCTCCTATGCGGTCATTGCGCTGGTCTATTGGATATTCCAGCGCCGGGCCGAACCGGCCCCGCCCGAGCGCCGGGGCGACGATCGGATCGAAATCCGCGACGGGGCCAGCGCGATCTTCCTGGCGCCCGGCGATGTGCTCTGGGTGGAGGCGGCGGGCAATTACGTGGAGTTCCACACGCCCGCCCGCACCCATCTGGTGCGCGGCACGCTGGCGGCGTGGGCGGGACGGCTTCAGGCCCGAGGCTTTGTGCGCGTTCATCGCTCGCGGCTTGTCAATCGCGCAGCCATCGCGTCCATCAAGCCCACGCCTTCGGGCGATGTTGAAATCACGCTGAACGACGGGCGTGCGCTGGCCGGAAGCCGCCGCTATCGCGAGGCGCTGGAAGGCGCCCCGGCGCGTTGAGGCTCACCACAAGATTGCAGTGACTTCCGCGCGCCGTTGCATGATCGCGCCGCGCTCGGCGCGCGGGCGCACTACGCGGATTTTGTCTGGCGGCGCACCCGCCGCAAGCAAGGCCGCTCGCACCTGCGCGGCGCGTTCGCGCGTTTCGAGGTCGGCGTCGCCGCCGCGCGCGCCGCGATCAGGGAAGGCGGCGATGCGCAACTCGCGCAATTCGCCGCCCGCGGCGGTGCAAGCGTTCGCGCGCTCCATCAGGCGCCCGATCAGCGGATCGGACAAAGGCTGCATGGTCGCCGACTCTTCCTGAAAATAGATCGTCACCGTTTCGGAGGCGCACTCGGCCCGCGGCGAAGGCGCAGGGTCGGGAGCCAGGTCAAACCCCGCGCAGGCGCCCGCAAGCAACAGCGCGCTGAAAGCCGCCGCACGCATCCCAAACCGAACCATTGGCTCATCTCCCCTCGTGAACGGCCATATTGCCGGCCCGGTTTGCAAAGGCAATCGCGGGGCTAGACGCGCCGCGCCTCCGCGACGCGGAAGGTCAGGATATCCCCATCGCCTTCGCGCACCGTGACGTATTCGCCCGGCCGCAATTCGTGCCCGCCCAACTTGATGAGCGGCTCCTCGGGGCCTTCCTCGGCCTCGTCGTACCAGAAATACCAATTGTCGCCGCGGTGACGCAGCCAGCCGTCGGCGGGGGTTTCGTTGCGCTGGAAGCGGCGCACCGTGCATTGGTCGCGCTTCTCGCGCCAAAGCACGGCGTCGAGCTTGTTGTCGCCGTCCAGCGGCGCCTGGATCACATAACCATATTCATCATCGCCATCGGGGAAGCCGGCGTCGGGGTTTCGGCCAAGGCGAAGAATCACGCGCGTCAAGCCAATCATCAGGTGCTCCTTTCGGCGAACCCGCTTATCCAGCCCTCCCGCACTCATTACATTGAGCGCACGCAACCTTGAGGCAAGACATGGCGCGCCCGGCGCGACCCACGAGTTCCGCGCCCCCCGCCCCGCGCGCCTGGCAGCGCATGCTGTCGGGCCGGCGGCTTGACCTGCTCGATCCCTCC
>CAZWQS010000193.1:0-5046 GCA_964635925.1 uncultured Terricaulis sp.
TTGTCGCCCTTGCCCGCCAGCTTGGCCGCCGCGCGCAGCGCCGGCGCCCGCGCCGCCTCGCGCGACCAGAGCAGAACCAGCCGATGCGCACTGGCAAGGGCGCGCGCACGGGCGCGCCGCCCCTCCGGCAAGGCGCGGACGGCATATCCCAGCGCCTGGAGCTGCGCGGACACATCGTCGGCGATCGCACGCGCGCCAGGCGCATGCGCGAGGATCAGGAGCGGCTGGGTTGTCATCGCCCGCGAGCAGAAGCGCGCCCGCGATCCGCGCCAAGCCGGCTGCGCGCCAGCACCCGCTCGGCCCCCAAGGGCGCCCAAAGCGCGGGCGCCGGGCGCCGCCTGTTGCGCCAAAAAGCGTCTTCGCCGGCGTTCGCCGCCATAAAGCGCGCCGCCGAGCCGACGTGGTTAAGCGGCCTCAATCCAATTGAACGGAAATTTACTATAAAAATCAGTCACTAATACCGTCGCCATCACCATGCCTTAACCCCGATCCGTTTCATTATGACACTCTCGGAATGAGCGCGGGAAAAGCGATCGCCGGGGTGGGCGTTTGGTTGGTGAGGCGTGAATGGCGCGGGTTGCTGTTCTTTTGGGGGGCTTGAGCCCCGAACGGCCTGTGAGCTTGAGCTCTGGGGCCGGCTGCGCGGCGGCGCTTCGCCGCCTCGGCCACGAGGTGATCGAAATCGATCCGCAAAATCCCGGCTGGATCGCCGAGTTAAAGGATTGCGCGCCGGACATCGTGTTCAACGCGCTGCACGGCGAGTGGGGCGAAGACGGGCGCACGCAAGGCGTGCTCGACTATCTGAAGCTGCCCTACACTCATTCCGGCGTGCTCGCCTCGGCGCTGGCGCTGGATAAGAACAAGGCCAAGGCCGTATTCGAACAAGCGGGCCTTCCGATCGCGGCGGGCAAACTGATGCTGCGCCACGAAGCGGCCAAGGCGCACCCGATGGCGCCGCCCTACGTGGTGAAGCCAAACAATGGCGGGTCTTCGCTGGGCGTGTTCATCGTGCGCGAGGGCGCCAACCGTCCGCCCGAGCAATTGCTCGATCCCGATTGGACTTTCGGCGACGAAGTGTTGGTCGAAGAATTTGTCGGCGGCCGTGAGCTGACGATTTCCGTCATGCACGGGCGTGGCGCGCTGGCCGTCACCGAGATCGTGCCGGCCGGTGAATGGTATGATTACAACGCCAAATACGCCGCCGGCGGATCGCGCCATGAATTGCCTGCGCAAATCCCCACGGCCGTCGCCGAAAAATTGATGCGCTGGGCCGAGCAGGCGCACGCGGCGCTCGGCTGCCGCGGCGTGACGCGCGCCGATTTCAAATACGACGACAAGCGTGATCGGGCGATCCTGATTGAAGTGAACACCCAGCCTGGCATGACGCCGACTTCGCTCTCACCCGAACAAGCCGCTTATGTCGGCATGGCCTACGATGAACTTGTCGCCTGGATTTTGGAGGATGCGTCATGGCCGCGGTGAGAGCGCGCCGGGGCGGCCGGCCTCCGAACGATCCGCCGCAACGCGGGCGCCGCGGCAAGGCCGCTGCGCAGCAGGCGCCCTCGCGCCATGAGCCGATGTCGCGCCTGGCGCGCATCAAGCTCAGCGGCGGCTTGCGCGACGACGATCTGCAAGTGTCCGGCAAGAGCCTGATGATGGGCTTGGCGGGCGTGGTTATGTTTGCAGGCGTGGCCATTGCGGGGGCGACCTGGCTCGGTGCGTCCTTGTTTGACGTGCGCGAAGCGTTCGCCCGCTCCGCCGACGGCGCCGCCGCCAGCGCGGGCTTCGACATCGCCGCGATCGAGGTCAAAGGCGTTTCCGGCGCGCGCGCCGACGAGGTGCGCGATTTGGTGGCGCCGGAAGGCCGCCGCTCCATCCTTGCGCTTGACCCCGCCGACGTGCGCGCGCGCGTTGAAAGTCTCGATTGGGTCGCGAGCGCGCGCGTGCGCCGTTTGTGGCCGTCCACCATCGAAGTTCAGGTCGAACGCCGCCAAGCCTATGCGCGCTGGCAGGAAGACGGCCAGATTTCGGTGATCGATTACAATGGCGAGCGCCTGCTGGCTGAGCGCGCAGCCGATCACGCGAACCTGCCGCTTGTCGTCGGCCCCGGCGCCGGCCCCGCGGCCGAGCCGCTGCTGATCGCCTTGGAAAACCTGCCCAACGTGCGCGAGCGCCTGCGCGCGCTCGTGCGTGTGGGCGACCGGCGCTGGAATGTAGAGTTGCAAAGCGGAATCACGATCGCGCTGCCCGAGGAAGACGCCGCCCACGCGCTTGAAGAGCTTGAACGCCTGCACGTGCGCCATGCGCTGCTGGATCGCCCGCTGGCGCAGATCGACATGCGCGCGCCTGGTCTTGTCGCCGTGCGCGTTCATCCGGCCCTGGCCGGTGGTCTTCGCCCGCTGCTCGGGGGCGCGTGATGGGCGTTGCGCTGCATGATTTTGACGATGAGCGTCTGCTCGACGCGCCGCGCCTGACGCCTGCGCCGCTGATCGCCGCGCTCGATATCGGCGTCTCAAAAACGGTGTGCTTGGCTGCGCGCCGCGATCCGGTGCTCGATATGCATCCCCATCGACCGTTGCGCGTCAGCGGCGTGGGCGTGCAGACCGCGCCGGCGATCGCCTCCGGCAAAGCCGCTGATTTCGATGCGTGCGCGCGCGCCATTCGCGTCGCCATCGACGAGGCCGCCTACATGGCCGGCGCGGCCATCAAGCGCGTGGTCGCGACCTATTCCGGCCCTGGCCTCCATTCCAACATCGTGCGCGGCGCCTGCCGCGTGAAGGGCAAAGTGATTGGCCCACGCGATATCGAAGCGGCGATTGACGCGGCGATGGCCGCGCTGCCGACGCCCCAGCGCAGCTTTCTCCATGTCGAGCCGTTGCGTTATGTCATCGATGACGGCGCCCCGGTGGACGATCCGATCGGCCACGCCGGGCGCACGCTCGCGGTGGAAGCCTGCGCTGTCACGGCCCCAACCGAAGCGCTCAACGCGCTGAAAGCCTGCGTGCGCCAAGCGGGCGCCGAGGTGGAAGACATTGTCGCCGGCCCGAAAGCCGCCGGCCTCGCCGCGCTGACGCGTGAAGAGCGCGAGGCGGGCGCGCTGTTGCTCGACATCGGCGCCGGCGCCATCGGCATGGCCGTGTTCGCCGAAGAGGGGCTGGTGCACGCCGAAACCGTCAATATCGGCGGGGTGCGCCTGACGCGCGATCTCGCCGCGAAATTGCGCACCAGCTTCGCCGCCGCCGAGCGCGTGAAGCTCGCGTTCGCCGCCGTGGGCGCCTCGTGCGACCCGCGCGAAGCGATCGCCGCACCCAAGCTTGGCCCCGATGGGCGCCTTGAAGCGTCAACCACATTGCGCGGCGTGATCGCCGACACGCTGACGCCGCGTCTGGTCGAAATGCTGCTCTTGGCGCGCCAGCAGCTTTCGCGCGCGGGCTTCGCCAATGGCGACGGGCCGCGCCGTGCGGTGATCGTTGGCGGCGGCGCCTCGATCCCCGGCTTGCGCGAATTGGCGGCGGAAGCGCTCGGCATGCCCGTGCGCATCGGCCGCCCCGATCTCAGCGGCTTCGACCACGGCGAAGCGGGCCCCGCGTACGCAGTCGCTTCCGGCGCGCTGCGCTGGCGCCTGGACGAGCCCACGCTTGACGACGTGGAAGAGCATTTTCAGCCCACGCTGGCGCACTTGGCGCAAGCGATGCGCGACGGCGCCTCCGGCGCCTGGCGCTGGCTGCGCGAGAATTTCTAAGAAGCGCTAGCGCTCGCCATCACCAGGGCCGCGCTGAATCGGCTGGTAGTCCAAAACGAAGCGCTCAAGCAGACGCACGGTGAACGCAGTGGATCCGTCGGGCTTCCAATCATTGGCGCCGGACCAAGCGACGTTGGCAATATCGAGATGCGCCCAAGGCACGTCGCGGCTGATGAATTCGCCGATGAAATAGCCGCCCGCGCTGGCGCCGGCGCTGCCGTCGCCGCCTGAGTTGCGAATGTCGGCGTAGACGGAGCTGGTGTCGCGCGCATAGCTCGGATGCAGAGGTAGGCGCCACAGCGGTTCGCCCGCGGCGTCACCAGCCGCGATCAATTGATCGGCCAGCGCGTTGTGGCGCGTCAGCAGGCCGGCGTAATCATCACCCAGCGCGCTGCGCACCGCGCCGGTCAACGTGGCGACATCGATGACGGCGGCCGGATTGAGCCGCGCGTCCGCGTAGGACAGGGCGTCAGCCAGAACCAGCCTGCCTTCGGCGTCGGTGGAAACGATCTCGATGGTTTTGCCGTTCATCGCCGTCAGCACATCGCCGGGGCGGATGGCGCCGCCATCGGGCATGTTTTCCGCCAGCGCGGCGATCGCCACCACGTGCACCGGCGCGCCTTGGCGCGCCAACGCCAGCACTGCGCCCGTCACCGACGCCGCGCCCGACATGTCCATGCGCATATTGCCCATATTGGCGCTGCCTTTGATCGAGATGCCGCCGCTGTCGAAGGTGATGCCCTTGCCGGCCAGCACGATCGGCTGCGCCGGCGCGCCGGCGCCGCGATAGGTCACGATCAGCATGCGCGGCGGGCGGGCCGATCCTTGGCCGACGCCAAGGATCGCGCCCATGCCGAGGCGATCCATCGCCGGGACGTCCAGCACTTGAATGCTCACGCCCTGCACGCCGGCGAATTGCGCGCGTGCGCTGGCGACGAAGCTTTCAGGATAGATTACGTTGGCCGGCGCGTTGGATACGTCGCGCGTCCACGCCATCGCCTGCACCAGCGCGCGCCCGCGGCGCGTGTAGAGCGCGGAAGCTTCCGCGTGCGCGTCAGAGACGATCAGCGTGGGCTCGAGCGCCGCGGCGTTGCGGCGGCCGGCTTGAAACAGGTCGGAGCGATATTCGCCAATGCCGAGGCCGGCGGCGATTTCCGCGGCGGCCGCGCCGGGCAGATCGCCCGCGATCACCGTCACCGCGCCGTCCTCGTTCAGCAGCGCGCGGCCCGCAACCGCGCCGGCGGATTGATAATCGGCCATGCTGGGTTCGTTTGAATACACCCTCGCCATGAGCAGCCTGCCGG
>CAZWQS010000194.1:0-5013 GCA_964635925.1 uncultured Terricaulis sp.
CTTGGCTTCGGCCTTGGCGGCGCGCGCGTCGGCGCGGGCCTTGGCGGCGGCGGCGTCCTGCACCACCGCGTCCAGCTCGATCTGGCTGCAGAGGCCCAGGGACACCGGATCGACCGGCTTGATGTTGTTGGAGTTCCAGTGCGCGCGATTGCGCACTTGCTCGATCGTCGCCTTGGTGGTGCCGATCAGCTTCACGATCTTGGAATCCGGCACTTCGGGGTGGTTCTTCAAGAACCACGCGATCGCGTCGGGGCGATCCTGGCGGCGCGCGATCGGCGTGTAGCGGGCGCCGCGCTTCTTCACCACCGGCAGGTCGATGCGCTTCTGCTCAAGCGGCTTGAGCTTGTAGGTCTCGTCGGCTTCGCCCTTGGCGATCTCTTCGCGTGAGAGAAAGCCCCCCGCGATCGGATCGACGCCGCGGATGCCCTTGGCCACGTCCTCGTTGGCGATGCCTTGCACTTCAAGCGGGTGCAGGCCGCAAAATTCGGCGATCTGATTGAACGCGAGCGAGGTGTTCTCGATCAGCCACACGGCGGTGGCCTTCGGCATCAGAACGTTCTGCGACATGGAAGGGCTCCAGATATGCAAAAGCGCCCGGCGTCGTCGCCAGGCGCTAGCCATCGGTGCAACGGGCTGACGCATCCGGGCGCGGACGAGGTCAGTTGCGGGGGGATATAGCGCCGGTTGCAGGGGATGGGAAGGCGGGAAAAGCGGGCCGGAACCATGAAATGGCGGCGCGGTTCTCCTCTTAAGGAGCATGCAGCATGGCTAACCAGCCCAAACCCGCGCGAGGCGCCAAGGCCGGCCTGAAGCCCGGCCGGGGCGTCCAGCCGCAACACAAGGGCGGCAAGCGCCCTGTCAAAGAAGAAGACACCTTCGGCGGCGCCGAGCGCACGCACAATGAAGACGTGAAATCGAAGAACGCGAAGCCTTAGAGAGAGGGTTCAAACCGTAAGCACCACCTTGCCCGCGTGCGCGCCGCTCTGCAGGCGCGCGTGGGCGGCTTCGGCGTCGGAGAGCGGGAAGGTGCTGTCGATCACCGGCTTCACCAGGCCCGCTTCAATCCACGGCCACACATGGCGCTCCACCTCGGCGGCGATGCGCGCCTTCTCCGCGTTGGAGCGCACGCGCAAGGTCGAGCCGGTCAGCGTCAGGCGCTTCAGCATCACGCGCATCAGATTGAGTTCCGCCTGCGGGCCCTGCAGGAAGGCGATCATCACGCAGCGCCCGCCGGTGTTGAGCAGGTTCAAATTCTTCTGCACGTAAGGCCCGCCGACCATGTCGAGCACCACGTCCGCCCCGCCGGCGCGGTCAAGTACGGCCTCGAAATCCTCGGTGCGATAATTAATCCCGCGATCGGCGCCCAAATCCTCGCAGAGCTTCACTTTCGCGGCGTCGCCCGCGGTGGCGAACACGCGCGCGCCATGCGCCTTGGCCATCTGGATCGCGGTGGTGCCGATGCCGGAGGCGCCGCCGTGCACCAGCAGCGTCTCGCCCGGCTTCAAATGCGCGGTCTCGAACACATTGGCCCACACGGTGAACACCGTCTCGGGCAGCGCCGCGGCTTCGATTAGCGACAGGCCCTTCGGGATTGGCAGCACCGAACCTTCGTGGGCGATCGCGTAGCTCGCGTAGCCGCCGCCCGGCAGCAGCGCGCAAACTTCGTCGCCCTCATGCCAGCGGCTGACGCCCGCGCCCACGCGCTCGACCACGCCCGACACTTCCAGCCCCAGCGTCTCTGGCGCGCCGGGCGGGGGCGGGTAATTGCCCGCGCGCTGGATCAGGTCGGGCCGGTTGACGCCCGCGCCGGCGACGCGGATCAGCACCTCGCTGGGGCCCGGTTCAGGCCGGGCCACGACCGCAAGGCTCAAGGGTTGATCGCCGCCATGGATGATCTTGCGCATGTTCCGCTTCTCCGCCCGCCACGCGGCTTAAAGCCTAATCCATTCTGCGCTAGAATGAAGCCAGGAGAGCCCCATGCACGATGACGATCCGTTCGCGCCGCCGGCCAAGAAGCTGGTCTCGCTTGAAGCCCAGATCGAGAACGCTTCGATCGATGAGCTTGAAGCGCGCATCGAGCGGCTGAAGGGCGAGATCGTTCAGTGTGAAGCGGCGATCAAGGCCAAGCGCGCCCAGCGCGCGGCGGCGGACTCGGTGTTTGGCGGCCCGCGCTCGTGAGTAACCAAACCAAACGCCGCGGCCTCAGTCTTGCGACCTGTCAGGCGCTATGACCGATAAGACGCAAGCTTCCCCAATGAGGAGCGGTTTCGATGCCGCGCGGGCGATGGATTTCGCTCGATCGGAGCTGTTCGAGCGGACGTTCAAGGATGGCATGGGCCTGGTTGAAGAAACCGCCGCCTACCTGGACGGCCCCGGCCGCGCCGCCTCCAAACGCCTCTCACGCGCCGCCGCGCTCGCTTATGCGGGCGAGAGCATGCGCCTCACCACGCGCCTGATGCAGGTGGCCTCCTGGCTGCTGGTGCAGCGCGCGATGCGCGACGGCGAGATCGCGCAGGGCGAAGCCGCCAGCGAAAAATATCGCCTGATCGCGCGCGAGCCGCAGGCCGCGCCCGGCTTCGCCGGCGCCGACGATCTGCCCGAAGCGCTGAAGGCGCTGATCATCAAGGGCGGGGCGATCTACGAGCGCGTGCGCCGTCTGGACGAGACGATGTACGAGGGCGGCGCCGCCGAAACCACGAACGCCGTGGGCGATCAAATGGCGCTGCTGCAGGCGGCGTTTCAGCGCTAAGTCGCGAACCAATCCGCGAAACACAAAGGGCGCTGGATGGCTCCAGCGCCCTTAAACTTGTGGCAGTGAGCCGGGCTCACTTCTTCTTCATGAAGCCGCCGAACTTGTCGTTGAAGCGCGACACGCGCCCGCCGCGATCCATCATCTGCTGGTTGCCGCCGGTCCAGGCCGGGTGCGATTTGGGATCGATGTCGAGCGCCAACGTCGCGCCTTCCGCGCCATAGGTCGAGCGCGTCTTGAACGTCGAGCCGTCCGTCATCTGGACGGTGATAAAATGGTACTTCGGGTGACCTTCGGCTTTCATGGCCTCAAATTCCTGATCGCGCGGGGCGGAAAATTGGAAGCGGGGCTGATAGACGAAAGGGCGCCCGGGCGCAAGGGAGGAAGCATGCCGGCCGGGTATTCAGGCGCGCCGCTGTCGAAAAAGCTGGAATTTAAGGAGGGTGCGCCCCTCTGGGCCAAGGGCATGCCGGAGAGCGTCCAAGCCGAGATCGAGGAAACTGCCTGCCCCCGCTACCTGGCCCGGCCGGGCAAGGAACTGCCGGCGGCGCACCTCTTCCACACCAAGGCCGCCGCCCTGGAGGCGGACCTCAAGAAGCTCCGAACTTTCCTGGCCGCCGACGGCATGGTCTGGGTGTCCTGGCCCAAGAAGGCGGCGAAGGTCGAAACCGACATCACCGAGGACGTGATCCGCAAGGTCGCCCTGCCCATGGGTTATGTGGACGTGAAGGTCTGCGCCATAGACGCCACCTGGTCTGGCCTCAAGCTCGTGATCCGCAAGGCGCTGCGCTGACGCGCTACAGCCCCACGCGCGCTAAAGCTTCGGCTTGGCGCGTTTGCAGCGTCTCCGGCGTAAAGCCTTCCACGCTCTCGGCGAACATCGCGCCGAAATTCAGCTCCGCGCGCAAATGCAGGAACGCAGCGCCAAGGCCAATCGCGGCGCGGTCCATGAAAACGAACTCACGCGGCACCAGCACAGGCCCCAGCGTCTTGAGGCGCTTGCGGACTTCCATGGCTTCACGCCGGCCGTATTCGGCGGCGGGCACATCGTCGGCGATGGTGCGCACGCGGTCGTCGATCAGCGGGCCATAGATGAAGCGCGCCCACAGCGTCAGCGCCTCGATCAAAGACGCGTTCAGATTCTTGAAGCCCCACACCTCATAAGCGTGCGCGATCTGATCGCGGTCATCGGCCTTCAAGCCGCGCCACAACCCCACCACGCCGTCAAGGAAGCGGGCGGGGAAAACGCGCACGCAGCCGAAATCCAGAAGCTGCAAGCCTTCCGCATTGTCGGTCAGGGCGTAATTGCCGAGGTGGGGGTCGCCGTGGATGACGCCATAATGCATCATCGGTCCCCACCAGGCTTTGAACATCAGCTCGGCGATGCGGTTGCGCGTCTCCTGCGGCTCGTCCAGCCAATGCATCAGGCCGCGGCCTTCGAGCCACGTCATGGTCAAGAGCCGCTTGGTCGACAAATCTTCAAGCGGCGCGGGCGTGTTGATGCGCGGCTCATCGGCCAGCATGTGCGCGAACAGGCGCATGTGCTTCAGCTCGCGCGCGTAGTCCAATTCCTCGCGCAGGCGCTCGCCTACTTCCTCGATCGCCTCAGTGGAATCGATCGTGCCGTCCATGGATTTGAAGAGGCCGAGCAGCGTCTTGAGCTGGCCGAGGTCGGCTTCCACGGCGCTGGCCATATCCGGATATTGCAGCTTGCAGGCAAGCTGGCGGCCATCTGGCGCGATTGCGCGATGCACCTGGCCGAGCGAAGCCGCTGCGGCGGCTTCACGCTCGAAGCTTTGAAATCGAGCCTCCCAGCCTTCGCCCAATTCCGCGCGCATGCGCCGCTGCACGAAGGGCCAGCCCATCGGCGGGGCGTTGGCTTGAAGCTTTCTGAATTCTTCCGCGTATGCTTGCGGCAGGAGGTCGGGGATGGTGGCCAGAAGCTGCGCCACCTTCATCAGCGGGCCCTTCGAGCGGCCCAAAGCTTCGCGCAGCACGCGCGCCAGCTTGGCTTGATCCGCGCCAGATGCGCGCGCGATCACCGCGCCGGAAATGTTGCCGCCCACGCTGGCCACGCGCGAGATGCGCGCGCTGATGCGGTTGCGCTCTGGGTCCTTGGCGTCGGTCATGCGGGGCGGCGTATGGTGAACACAGCGTTTAGATAGCGCCTCAAAAAGCTTACGAAAATCGCATTCGGCTGTGCCATTTTAACGCGACCTGAACCTAGTGTGGTTATGGTCCCGCCAACGAACAGCGTTTCCAAC
>CAZWQS010000195.1:0-5009 GCA_964635925.1 uncultured Terricaulis sp.
GGCGAATCGCGGCGATCCCCAGATCGGGCCGCAATTGGTGGGGCATGTGGCCGGTATCCGGCGCGATCACCAATTCGCCCGCAGGCAAGGCTGCAGCCAGCGCGCGCGCGTGGCGCTTGGGGGAAAGCACGCGGTCTTTCTCGGCGGTGATGACGATGGCGGGCGCGAATATCTCGGGATAACGCGGCGCTTGCTGTGCGAGCTCGGCGCTGGCGTTGCACACGTCCTGCGCGCTGGAGCGGAACGCGAGCGGGCGGAAGGCGAGGCCCACGGCGCTGGTGTCGTAATAATTCTCCGGCGCCGCGCCCGGCGCGAAATTGTTGTCGATATTGGCGCGCGCGAGCGCGGGGCCGAGATTGGGGATGATCAGGCCGCAGAAGATGTGGCCGATGAGCGGCGTCGCCGCCAGGCGCGCCCACCACACAGGATGGCCCTGCCACGGCGAAGCAAGCGGCGCGAGCAACACCAACGCGCGCGTCAGCTGCGGCGCTTGAAGCGCCAAGCGCAGCGCAACCGCCGCGCCCATCGAATGGCCGACAATGATCGCCGGCCCATCGCCGGTTTGGCGCAGCACTTCGGCGGCGAGGCGCGCTTGTGTCTCCAGCCGATGCCCGCGCGCGGGGCGCGTGGAATAGCCAAGCCCTGGGCGATCCATGGCGATGACGCGGAATTCGCGCGCAAGCTCCGCGGCGAACGGGCTCCATAATTCGTTGAGATTGGCGTTGGCGCCGTGGATCAGCAGCACGCGAGTGGCGCTTTCAGGGCCGATTTCGCGCACATGCACGCGCGCATCGCCGGCGTCGATGTCGCGCCCATTCGCCGGCCAGCGCGCCTCCACGCGCTTCACGTAAGCGCGCGCGCCGAGCCAAAGCGCAAGGCACGCGAGCAGGCTCGCCCCAAACATGGCGGCGAGCAAAAGCGCCGCCGCCAGCGCGCCAAAGATCAGAGCAACCAAAGCTGCGAGGAAAAGCCCAAAGGTCGCCGCGGCGAGCGCGGCGCCCACCAGCCAGAACATCATGCGTCGCGGCCGTCGACGCGCGGTTCAAGTCGGCGCACGCCTTGCTGGGCGCGCTCATAATGAGGATGGATCGCCAGCGCCGAACGGAACGCATCGAGCGCCGCGCGCTCTTGCCCCAGTTCTTCGTAGATGAAGCCCAAAGCCGTCAGCGCGCCGAAATGGCGGGGTTCGCGGCGCAGCGTTTCCTGAATGGCGGCGATCGCGCCGGCATAATCTTCGCCCTGATAGGCGATCTCGGCGCGGCGATTCCAGGGCTCGGCGTAATCGGGCGCGAGATCGACCGCCTCATCGATGAAGCGATTGGCGAGATCGAAATCCTGCGCCGCCGCCGCCGCCGAGGCGCGCTCCAGCAGCGTGTTCACCGTGGGCGAGCCGCTATCGGCCCAATAGGTCCAGATCGCGCGCTCCACCGGGGCGGCGGCGTCGGGGCTTTCGGCCTGTTCGAGCTGGGCGAACAGCGCGTTGAGCTGAGGATCGCTGCGCGCGCCGTCGCGTCCGCCTGCGCCGCAGGCGGCAAGCGTCAGGCTGGCGAGAAAGGCGAGAGCTAATCGGCGCATGGATTGGAATCGTGAGTTTACACGACGTTCACCATCCCCGCGAGGGGACCGCGCGCCTGATGACCTAGAAATGGGGCTTAAATCAGCCCTGCTTCGCCTTAAAACGGGGATCAACTTTGTTGATCACGTACACCCGGCCCTTGCGGCGCACGACCCGGCAAGCCCGGTGGCGGGCTTTCAGCGACTTGAGCGACGACTTGACTTTCATGGCCTGGATGTCCGGGGCGAAAATGGAAGCGGGGTCAATAAGGGCCGGGGCGGGGGAAGTCAATTCCTGACGGTGTTCCCGTGCGTTGCGGCCGGGGGCGACGCACCCTAATCGGTCTTGAGGCGTTTCCTGGGGATGGAAAGGTATCGGATGCAGCGCATTGTGGGGGCTCTGGCGGCCATTCTGCTGACTTTGGCCTGCGGTCAGGCGCTGGTGGCGGCCCAGCCGGCGCCGGAGCCGCCGGTCTTCGCCACCTCGGGCGATCTGAGCTTTGACGAATGGCGCGCCGATTTCGCCCGCCGCGCCGTGGCGCGCGGGCGCGACCCTGAGGTGCTGCGCCGCCTGCTCACGGGCGTGAGCCCCGATCCCGGCATTGTTGAACTCGATCAGCGCCAGCCTGAATTCGTCTCCCCGGTTTGGGATTATGTGACCAACCGCGTCACCGCCAACCGCATCGACGGCGGGCGCAATCTCAAAGCGGCGATCAACCCCACGCTCGAAGCCGTGCAGGCGCGCTATGGCGTGCCCAGCGGCATCATTCTTGGCGTCTGGGGGCTTGAGAGCAATTACGGCGAGGCCGCGCTGAACTACCAAGCCGCCGCCGCGCTGGCCACGCTCGCGCATGAAGGACGCCGGCGCGCGCAGTTTGAAGGTTATCTGCTCGCGCTGGCTGAAATGGTGGAGCGGGGTCTCGCCGATCCCGCGCAATTGCGCTCTTCCTGGGCCGGCGCGCTGGGCCAGCCGCAATTCATGCCCGACGTCTATCTCACCACCGCCGTCGATTTCGACAATGACGGGCGGCGCGACATTTGGACCAATCGCGGCGACGTCGCCGCCTCCATCGCGCACTATCTGAGCGATCGCGGTTGGCGCGCGAATGAGCCGGTGTTTGAAGAAGCGCGCTTGCCGAGCAGCTTCGATTACGCATTGGCGGACGGCACGCTGCGCAGCGTGGCCGATTGGACCGAGCGCGGCGTCGCGCCGATCGGTGGCGGCGCGTGGCCGGAGGCGCATCGCGGCTTGCAGGCGCAGCTTTTCCTGCCCGCGGGCGCGCAGGGGCCGGCGCTGTTGCTGCACCACAATTTTGGAGTGATCCGTCGCTATAACAATTCAGATCGCTACGCGTTGGTCGTGGCGTTGCTGGCGCGCGCGTTCGATGGGCGCGAAGGGCTGGTGCAAAGCTGGCCGCGCCAGCTTGGGTCGTTGACGCGTGATCAGATCCTTGAGCTGCAAACGCTGCTGAACGGCCTTGGCTATCAGGCAGGCGAGCCGGACGGCTTGTTCGGCTCGCGCACGCGCAATGCGGTGCGCGGCTTCCAGACATCGCAGAGCCTCGCGGCGGACGGCTTCCCGACTGCATCCTTGCTTGATCAAGTGCGCGTGCGCGCGGGCGTCACGCCGGAGCCGCCGCGCACCCCGCGCGGGCTCGATCGCGCCGGCGTGCGCGAATTGCAGCGCCTGCTGCGCCGCCTCGGCCACGATCCCGGCGGTGCGGACGGCCTGATCGGCGAACGCACGCGCGAGGCGATCCGTTCGTTTGAACGCACGCGCAACATGGAAGTGCGCGGGCGCGCGACCGATGTGGTGCTGGAAGCGGCGCGCGCCGCGGCAGGCTAGCTTATTGCGGCGGCGGCGGTTCGATGGCGGGCGCGTCGTGGATGGGGCTTGCGCGCAGGCGCCGGCTGCGCAGCGCGAATGCAATCATGAAAACCAGAAACGCCACGCACACCCAGAGCGGGGCGTTCATGCCGAGGCGTTCGTAGGCGACGCCGCCGAACAGCGGCGAAAACACAAAGCCCGCGCCGTTGGTGGCCACCACGAGCCCCGCCGCCGCGCCTTGCTCATTGGGGCGCACCGCCACCGAGGCCCCGCCCGCATAGCCCGAGCGCGCGAGCCCAAAGCCCAATCCCTGCACCGCTTGCGACACCAAAAGCGCGCCAAGGCTCGGCGCGATGATTTGGATCGCCATACCCAGCGTCAAAATCACCGCGCCCCACATCATCAACAGGCGCGGCCCGATGCGCAGGCGCGGCAGCACCGCCAATTGCGTCGCCAGCAGCGCCAGCGCGCTGACCATGAAGCCCGCGGCGGTGAGTTCGGCGCCGTGCCCGCCGCTCGCGCCAAGACGGTCCATCGTGAACAGGCCGAACACTTGCACCGTGATGCCCGCGATCATCGACAGCGCGAAGCCGTAGATCAGATGGCCCGAGATGCGCCTGTCGCGCAGCAGCGTCAGCGATTCACGCCAATCATTGCGCGCGCGCTCGGATTTGGGCGGGGTATTTTCCGGCAGATAGCGCAGCGTGACATAAGCCGAGAGCGCAGCGAGCACGGCCACAAGCCCGATCGGAAACACCAGCCCAAGCCAAGCCGCCAGCGCCGCGCACAGCGCGGGCCCGAACGCCTGGCCGACGGCGAATGACGAGTTGAGCGCGGCGAGTTGCTCGGTGCGTTCGCTGATGGAGGTGCGATCGGCGATATAGGCTTGCGCGGCCGGGGAGGAGGCTGAGCCGAAGGCGCCGAACACGCCGCGCGCCAGCATCAGGGCGATGAACAGCGCCGCCCCGCTCAGGATGTCGGCCATCCCCAGCAGCACCGCGCCCGCAAACAGCGCCATCGACACAGCAAAGCCCGCGAGCCCAACCGCCACGATCGGCTTGCGCCCCACGCGATCGGACACGCGCCCCCAATACGTGCTGGAAAACACCCAAAACACCGCCGAGAGCGCGAAGATCCAGCCGATCGTGGAATCGGCGAGATTGAGCTGGCGCACCAGCGGCGGCGCGACCGCAAGCAGCATCGAATTGCCCGCCCCGATCACGAGCAAGCAAATGAAGAGAAGATGAAACTGGCGTCGTCGCGGCGGGGGCGACGTTGCGGAAACTTCTGACATGGCGCCGGCGCCAGCGATAAACCGGCCCCCGCGCGGTTTCAATGTGTCAACCGAAACGGGGCGTTAAGCGCGCGTGAGGCATAAGGCGCTCTCGGCAGAACGCCCTCGGTTAACGCGAATTATCCATGTTTCCTCTTATCGGCCTCGTCGTTGTGTTCGGCATGGTCTTCGGCGGCTTTATGCTGGCGGGGGGCCATTTCGAGGTCATTATCGAAGCCGCGCCGATGGAATTCATGATGATCGGCGGCGCAGCCCTCGGCGCGCTCATCATCTCCAACGACATGCACGGCCTCAAGGGCGTGGCCGGCGGCTTCGGCAAAGTGATGTCGGGGC